>NZ_CP032550.1:0-304078 GCF_009735645.1 Microbacterium oryzae
CCTCGCCGCGCATGCGGCGGACTACACCGCGATCATCGCCTCGAGGGACTGGCACGACGCCACGGCGACAACGGCGGCCACTTCGCCCGCGGTGTCCCGGACTTCGTCGACACCTGGCCTGTGCACTGCGTGGCCGATACCACGGGGGCCGAGTACGATCCCGGGCTCGACACCGCGGCGATCACGCACCACGTGAAGAAGGGGCAGGGGCGAGCGGCGTACTCCATGTTCGAGGGCACGACGGATGGCGGCGGCACCGTCATGGACCTGCTCGCCGACCACGGGATCGAGTCGGTCGACATCGTCGGGATCGCGACCGATCACTGCGTGCGCGCCACCGCCCTCGATGCGCTCCGGTACGGGCAGCACGTGCGCGTGCTCTCCGACCTGGTCGCGGGGGTCGCCCCCGAGCCGTCCGAGGACTCCCTCGCCGAACTCGTCCGCGCGGGCGCGGAGGTCGTCTGAGTCATCCGGTCACCGGCTGACGCAGGATGGTCCGCCGGCGCTCCGCGGGGACGCGGCGGAAGTCGCTGAGGTAGATCTCGTGATGCACCCCGGTCATGCGCAGCCCCTGCTCGCGGATCGCCTCGCGGTGCATCCGCTCGAGGACCGGCCCCTCGTCGTCGAACGACCCCACGTGCAGCGTCTGCACGCAGCGGCCCTCCGCCAGCGAGATCCACCGCAGGGCATCGATCCGGGGCGGGCGCTTCGCCGCGGCCCGCGCGATCGCGCGCTCGACGGCATCCGCGTCCACGGGGTACGGCGTGTGGATGAGCAGCGTCCACTCCCACGCCGCCTTGTCCCGCGCCGTGGTGAAGACCGCGGGATCCTCGGCGTGCCAGAGCCCCTCGAGCGGCGGCACGACGATGTCGAGGCCGGTCTCGTCGCGCAGGGCGAACTTGAGCGCGTACGCGACGGGGTACAGCGTCTCGACTGCCGCCGTGAACGCCGGCGACGTGTTCGGATCGCCCCTGCCGTCGACGGCGAGGTACGCCATCTCGGGGACTGTCACGGTGCGGAAGATGCCCTGCCGAGCGCGGTACCCGTCGAACTCCCGACGCACGTCGAGCTTCTCGGCCATGCCGCCAGGGTAGAGGAGATCGGTCCTCGCTGGCGCCGCTGCCGCTCCGGCGTCAGAGGTACCTTCCGGCGAGCCGCAGCGCCGAGCGCGTGTAGCCGCCGCGGAAGAGGTGAGCATGCATGATGACGATCCCCAGCTGATGCAGCTCCACGCGCTCGCGCCATCCGGAGGCGAGGGGAGACGCCTCGTCGTAGCCGGCGCAGACCTCCGCCAGGTGCGGGAACCCGAACACCGCGAGCGTCGCGAGGTCGGTCTCGGCATGACCGCCGTGCGCGAGCGGGTCGATGAGGGCGGCTCCGGTCGGGCCCGCGTCGTACAGCACGTTGCCCGCCCACATGTCGCCGTGCACCCGTGCGACCGGATGGCCGGCTGCCGAGACGAGGGCCGGCTGCGGATGGTCGAGGGCGCCGTCTCGCAGGCGCTCGCAGAGCCGGTCGAAGACGCGCGCGTCGTCGGCGTCGATGACACCGTCCGCGCGCAGCCGGCGGGCGAACACCTCGACGCGATGCTCGGCGTAGAACGCCCCCCACGTCGAGGGAGCGGCGCTGCGGTCGAGGACGAGTGGCGTCCGCGAGCGTCCCATGGTGAGCGACCCTGGCCATCCGTCGGGCGGACAGCCCCACCAGTCGGCACCGGCGGCATGCGTGCGGGCGAGGGCCGCGCCGAAAGCGCGCGCCGCCGCGGCCGACGGCGCGACCTCGTCGATCGATTCCAGCACGAGCCGGTCGTCGTCGACGTCCACGACGTGTGCGATGCGCGCGCCGCCGTCGGCCGCCGCCAGCCACCGCAGCCCCGCGGCCTCGCCCCGGGGATCGTCGCCGGCGCGCCGCGGCTTGGTGAAGAGGCGATCGGCGGTCACGGCGCTCCTCTCGACGACCTGCTGCGACCCTAGCGCCTGCCGCCGCCGCCCCCTCTCCGCGAGGCCGATGACGCGCGCGGGCGCCGCCGATAGAATCCGCGTCATGGTCCGGCGTGCGCACGAGTACCGCGGTCTCACGCAGATGAGCCGACTGCGCCTCCTGCGCGCCGTGCAGCGGCAGCCGGGACGACTGGTGCAGGAGCTCGCCGAGGACACCGGCCTCCACGTCAACACCGTGCGCGACCATCTGCGCGTCCTCGAGGACGAGGGGCTCGTCGTCGCCCGCACCGTCCGCACCGGCGGAAGGGGCCGCCCGCCGGTGGTCTTCCACCCCGTCCGGGAGGCCGACGCGAGCCCGGCCGTCGAGGAGCGTCTCGAGCAGGCGCGCGAGCGCGGAAATCTGCTCCGTCGTCTCCAGCCGGAGCTCGACGTCACCGAGGACCTCGGCGAGGACGCAGTGCACCAGCTGGACGCGCTGTACGAGCACCTGGAGGATGCCGGCCTCCAGCCGCGCATCGATGAGCCGTCGCTCACGGTGGGCCTCGTGCCGTGCGCCTACCACGCCGCGGTCGCCGAGAACCAGTCGCTCGTGTGCTCGGTCCACGCCCGGCTCGTCCAGGACGTGCTGACGCAGGTGCCGGGGCCCGTGCGATTGCGGCGCGTCGACCCGTTCGTCACGCCCCACAGCTGCATGATCGCGCTCAGCATCTCCGGCAGGTCGCGCGAGACCGGCGGCGATCCGGACGCGGCGTCCTCCGCGGAATAAACACGGCCATCCCGCCCGCGGCGCGCGGCACGCGCGCGGCATGATCGTCGCGAAGGACTTCCGAGCCGCGAAGGGGATCATCATGGAGCTGTCCGCAGAGTCGAAGGCCGTCGTCGCCGCCACCGCCGGCGTCGTCGCCGAGCACGCCGAGGAGATCACCCGCGTCTTCTACCCGACGATGTTCGCCGACCACCCCGAGTTGCTGAACGTCTTCAACCGCGCGAACCAGGCGATCGGGGAGCAGCCGAAGGCGCTCGCCGCGTCGGTCGTCGCGTTCGCCGTGCAGCTCATCGACCCCGACGCCCCGGACTTCACTCCCGTGATGCAGCGGATCGCGCACAAGCACGTGTCCCTGGGCATCCGCGCCGCGGACTACCTCGTCGTGGGCCGCTACCTGCTGGGAGCGGTGAAGACGGTGCTCGGCGACGCGATCACGCCCGACGTCGCGGCCGCCTGGGACGAGGTGTACTGGCTCTTCGCCACGACGCTGATCGCCGAGGAGGCCCGCCTGTACGCGCTGGGTGGCACGAACCCCGACGAGCCGTGGCGGAAGTACCGGGTCGTCGAGCGGTTCGACGAGTCGGAGGAGGTCGTCTCGCTCCTCCTCGCGCCCGTCGAGGGCATCGTGCCCTCGCACCACACGGGTCAGTACGTCGCGATCGCCGTCGACCTGCCGGATGGCACGCGTCAGCCGCGGCAGTACACGATCTCCTCCGGCCCCCGCGGCGACTCGCTGCGCGTGACGATCAAGCGCGTGCGCGGCCTCGACGGGCTGCCCGACGGCCAGGTGTCGACGTGGCTGCATGAGAACGCGCACCCCGGCACCGTGCTGGATGTGTCGCAGCCAGCGGGCGACGTTGTGCTCGACGAGTCCGACGCTCCGCTCGTGCTCGTCTCGGCGGGCATCGGCATCACGCCCATCGCGGCCATCCTCGAGGACCTCTCGCGTCGCCAGCCGGACCGCACGGTGCGGCTCTTCCACGCGGACAGGTCGCACGGCACGCACGCGCTGTACGAGGGCCTGCGCCGTCAGGTGCTCGCGATGAGCGACGCCCGGGCGCAGAACTGGTACGAGGAGGGTGCGGAGGCCGCTCCGACGCTCCACCCCGCCCGCAGCGGCTTCATGGACCTGTCCGACATCGAGGTGCCCGAGGAGAGCCAGGTCTTCATGTGCGGACCGCTGCCGTTCATGCAGGCGATGCGTCGCACGCTGCTGCGGAAGGGCATCCCGGCCGAGAGCATCCACTACGAGGTGTTCGGCCCCGACCTCTGGGCGCAGAACCCCGCGGACTGAGGGACGACAGGAGCCTCTGCCGGACGGCGTCCGGCAGAGGCTCCTGTCGTGCGGGGTGGGCCCAGAGGGGCTCGAACCCTCGACCTACGGATTAAAAGTCCGCTGCTCTACCGACTGAGCTATAGGCCCACGACCACTTTACGCGGCCGGGGTGGTAGCTTCGGCGCATGCTGGGCAGACGCACCTTCAGCGACGAGGAGCAGGCCCGCGCGCGGGAGTGGTTCGAGGAGACGCTGCGCGCGGCCCGCGACGTGCACACGATCGGGGAGCGGAGGGCGTCCGAGGGGATCCTGCTGGCGCTCGACCGCTGGTTCATCCATCGGGTGCGCAGCGTCGCGGGGGAGGACACCAACCCGCTCACGGAGCTCGTGCTCGTGGTCGAGGCGATCCTCGCCGACGGCGTCCTCCGCGAGCAGCCGCCGATCATGTACGACCGGGCGCGCTCCGTGCTGGCGAACCCGGTCGGACAGCATCTGACTCTCACGTTCGACGACGTGGAGCGGCTGGGCGGCGCGTTCCTCGACGCCATCGCCGAGCGCTACTCCGAGCCGCGCTGACGCATCCGATCCGCCCCGCCATCCTATCGGCCGAGGGTGTGCACGGCCCCGGAGACGACGGGACCGGTGCGGCGTAGCCTGTTCCGGATGAGTGCGGAGTTCAGCAAGCCGGTGCGCCGGCCCTCGGAGATGTTCGACCGGCTGTTCGCGGGCAGCGACCCGGCCGAGATCTCGCGCGCCGCGCACGCCACCGCGGTCGCGCTCCTGTCGCGCGTGCGCGACGAGGCCGACGCCGACGTCGTGCAGCGGCTCATCTCCTTCACCGCCCGCCACGGCATCGACGACATCGCCGAGCTGTGGTCGCAGTCGCCGGCGCGCTCGCTGCCCGGGTCGCTGTGGCGTCTCTACCTCGTGCAGCTGTCGATCCACGACGACCCCGAGACCTCGTCGCTCCTCTACGAGCGGGGCCGAATCGAGCTGCCCTCCGCGGACGTCGTCGTCGCCGGCGCCCCGACTCCCGCGGGCCCGCAGGAGCTCATGGTCCTCATCGACACCATCCTGCACGGCGCGTTCACGGGCGACTACGCCGTCGCGCTCGACCGCACGGCGTCGTTCTGCCGTGTCGTCGCATCGGGCGCCACGCACCTGGCCGACGACTACGAGGCGACCGAGCCGCACCGGTCGTCGACGCTGACGACGCGGGCGCTGCGCCTGTCGGCGTTCGCGGCCGATCTGACGGCGGCCGCTCGCCTCTGGCGGCGCGACGCGCTCGAGTGAGGCGGGGCGCTCGTACGACGCGATGTCGCATCCGAGCGCGGACATGAAAAAGGCCGAGCCGCAGAAAACGCCTCTCGGCGAAAGGCCGCTCGCAGCGGCAGAATTTGGAGCCCGGGGTTACTGCGGCCCGGCTTGTCCAGTCTAACAAACGCGATCCGGCCGAGGGCCGGCGTGGCGGATCCGGAACGGAAGGACCGGATGGCCGGGGCGTCCTCGCGGAGCCGGCCCCGGCCATCCGCGGTTCAGCCGAAGCGGCCGGAGACGTAGTCCTCGGTGGCCTGCACGGAGGGCGTCGTGAAGATCCGCGTGGTGTCGTCGTACTCGATGAGCTTGCCGGGCTTGCCGGTGCCGGCGATGTTGAAGAAGGCCGTCTTGTCGCTCACGCGCGATGCCTGCTGCATGTTGTGCGTGACGATGACGACGGTGTAGTCGTTCTTCAGCTCGCTGATGAGCTCCTCGATCGCGAAGGTGGAGATCGGGTCGAGGGCGGAGCAGGGCTCGTCCATGAGGATGATGTCGGGCGACACCGCGATCGCGCGCGCGATGCAGAGGCGCTGCTGCTGCCCGCCGGAGAGCCCGGAGCCGGGCTTGTCGAGCCGGTCCTTCACCTCGTTCCAGAGATTGGCGCCGGTCAGCGACTTCTCGACGAGCGCGTCGGCGTCGCCCTTCGAGATGCGCTTGTTGTTGAGCTTCACGCCCGCCAGCACGTTCTCGCGGATGGACATCGTGGGGAACGGGTTCGGCCGCTGGAACACCATGCCGACCTGGCGGCGCACGAGCACCGGGTCGACGCCGGGGCCGTAGAGGTCCTGCCCGTCGACGAGCACCTGGCCCTTCACGGAGGCGCCCGGGATGACCTCGTGCATGCGGTTCAGGGTGCGCAGGAACGTGGACTTGCCGCAGCCCGACGGGCCGATGAAGGCGGTGACGGTGCGGGGCTGGATGTCGATGGACACGCCCTCGACGGCGAGGAAGTCGCCGTAGTAGACGTTGAGGTCGTTGACTTCGATGCTCTTGGACACGGGGGTTCCTTCGGGATGGTCGGAGAGAGTCTGCGGGGTGCTCAGCGGCCGGCGGTCTTCGGCGCGAAGAGCCGCGCGATGAGGCGGGCGACGAGGTTGAGCACCATGACGATGGCGATGAGGGTGAGCGCGGCGGCCCATGCGCGCGCCACGGCCGCATCGGGGTTCGTGCCCTGGTTCATGTACTGGTTGTACGCGAACACCGGCAGGGTCATCATCTGCCCGTCGAACAGGTTGGTGTTGAGGCTGAGGGTGTAGCCCGCGGTGAGGAGCAGGGGCGCGGTCTCGCCGATGACGCGTGCGATGGCGAGCATGACCGTCGTCGTGATGCCGGCGATCGAGGTCGGCAGGACCACCTTCACGATCGTCAGCCACTTCGGCACGCCGAGCGCGTAGGCGGCTTCGCGCAGCTCGTTCGGCACGATCCGCAGCAGCTCCTCGCTGCCGCGGACGACCACGGGGATCATGAGCACGGCGAGGGCCAGGGCGCCCATGAAGCCCATGGAGATGCCGGGGCGGACGAACAGGGCGAAGACCGAGTAGATGAACAGGCCCGCGACGATCGAGGGGATGCCCGTCATCACGTCGACGAAGAAGGTGATCGCGCGCGCGACGCGGCCGCGGCCGTACTCGACGAGGTAGATCGACGTCATGAGGCCCACCGGCACCGCGATGAGGGCGGCCAGCAGCGTGATGAGGACCGTGCCCCAGATGGCGTGGACGATGCCGCCGCCCTCGCCGACGATGTTGCGCATCGAGAACGTGAAGAACTCCGCGTCGAAGCGCTGGATGCCGTTGACGACGACCGTCCACAGCAGCGAGACGAGCGGGAGGAGGGCGATCACGAAGGCGGTCGAGACGAGCGCGGTCATGATGCGGTCCATCGCCTTGCGGCTGCTCTCGGCGATCGATGAGACGACGGCGATGAGGACGATGTAGAGGATCATCCCGACGATCAGCGTGCCGGCGATGTTGAAGTCCGCGAGGTCGCCTCCGGCGGCGGCGACGCCGAAGACCACGGCGGCGGCGGCGAAGGAGCCCAGCAGGAGCGCCCAGGGCGCCCACTTCGGCAGGCGGCCGGACGTCAGGCGCATGCTCTGCGCGGAGGCGGCGATGGCGGCCATGTCAGTTCGCTCCGGAGAACTCGGCGCGGCGCGCGACGATCCAGCGCGCGAACGCATTGACCGCGAAGGTCACGATGAAGAGGATGAGGCCGGTCGCGATGAGGGTGTTGATGCCCTCGTCGTGCGCCTCCGGGAACGCCAGCGCGATGTTGGCGGGGATCGGCGTCGGGTTCGTCGACGTGAGGAGCTCGACGGTCACCGCGCCGGAGACCGAGAGCACCATGGTCACGGCCATCGTCTCGCCGAGCGCGCGGCCGAGGGCGAGCATCGCCGCCGACACCATGCCGCCGCGCGCGAACGGCAGCACGGCCATCCGGATCATCTCCCAGCGCGTGGCGCCGAGCGCGAGCGCGGCCTCCTCGTGCAGCTTGGGGGTCTGCAGGAAGACCTCGCGGCAGATGGCGGTCATGATCGGGATGATCATCACCGCGAGGACCAGCGAGGCGGTGAAGATCGTGCGCCCGGTCGCCGAGACCTGGCCGCTGAAGAGCGGGATCCACCCGAGGTTGTCGTTCAGCCACACGAACAGCGGCTGCAGCACGGGAGCGAGCACGAGGCCGCCCCAGAGGCCGAACACCACCGACGGCACCGCCGCGAGGAGGTCGATGACGTAGCCGAGCGTGGCGGCCAGCCGTCGCGGGGCGTAGTGCGAGATGAACAGCGCGATGCCGATCGCGATCGGGGCGGCGATGACGAGAGCGATGATCGACGACCACACCGTGCCGAAGACGAGCGGGCCGACGTAGGTCCAGAACGACTCTCCGCGGAGGATGTGGTTGTCGCTCGTGTCCGCCCGGAACGCAGGGATGCTCTGGATGACGAGGAAGACCGCGACGGCGGCGAGCACGACGAGGATGATCGTGCCGGCGCCGAGCGCGGTGCCGGAGAAGAGGCGGTCGCCGAGGCGCTGCTTCGCCTTGATCGGCGCTCCCGGGCCCGCGGGCTCCGGGGCGTCGGACGGCGCCTGCGATGCCGTCTTCTCAGTGATGCTCATGTGGTCCCAGTCCTCGGGTCGGCGAAGGGATGCGGATGGTGGGGGCGGCGGCTTCCGCGACGATGCCCTCGCGCCATCCTGACGGGGAGGATCTCCCCGGACAAGGGCGCGAGGGCACCGGCTACGGCGTCAAGCGGGTCAGCCGACCTGGATGCGGTCGACCGCGGCGAGGACCTGCTCGCGGAGACCGTCGGAGATGGGCGCGCTGCCGGCGTTCTCGGCGGCCGCGCTCTGGCCGTCCTCGCTCGCCATGTACTCGAAGTACGCCTTGACGAGCTCGGCGGTGGCGGCGTCCTCGTACTCCTCGCACCCGATGAGGTAGCTCACCAGCGCGATCGGGTAGGCGCCGTCGGTCGCCGCGGCGGGGTCGACGTCGAAGACGAGGTCGCCCTCGCCGCGGCCCTCGACGAGGGGCGAGTTCTCGACGAGCGCGGACGCCGCCTCTGCGGAGTACGCGATGTACTCGCCGTCGACGCCCACGTGGACCTGACCGAGGTCGCCGATCTGCGACGCGTCGGCGTAGCCGATGGCGCCGTTGCCGGAGGTGATGGCCTGGACGACGCCGGAGGTGCCCTGCGCCGCCTCGCCGCCGTCGATCGGCCACTCGCCGGAGACCTCGTACGTCCACACGTCGGAGGCGGTGGCGGCGAGGTAGGTGGCGAAGGTCTCGGTGGTGCCCGAGTCGTCGGAGCGGTGGACGGGCGAGATCGCCAGGTCGGGCAGCTCGGCGTCGGGGTTCGCCTCCGCGATGGCGGGGTCGTTCCAGTTCGTGATCTCGCCGGCGAAGATGCCCGCGATCGTGGCGGCGTCGAGGTTCAGCGTGTCGACGCCCTCGAGGTTGAAGGCCACCGCGACGGGGGAGATGTAGAGGGGGACCTCGACGATGGCGTCGCTGGTGCAGGCGCCGAAGCCGCCCGCGGCGACCTCCTCGTCGTCGAACGCCCGGTCGGACCCGATGAAGTCGCTCGCTCCGGAGAGGAAGTTCTCACGGCCGGTGCCGGAGCCGGTCGGCTCGTAGTTCACCGTCACGTCGGGGTTCGCCGTCTGGAAGCCGGCGACCCAGGCCTCCTGCGCGGCGGTCTGCGACGACGCGCCGGTGGCGTCGAGCGTTCCGCTGAGCGTGCTCTCCTCGGTGCTGTCGCCGGCGGGTGCGGCCGAGCCGCCCTCGTTCGCGGCGCAGCCGGCGAGCGAGAGTGCGGCGATGGCGCTGACGGCGGCCAGGCTCGAAAGACGAGTGATCTTCACGGTGAATCCTCATTCGGTTCAGGGGAGCCCCGCCGGGTTCGCGGGGCACGTGAGGACGCTAAGAGGGCGTGGTGAAGAGACTGCGGTGCGCGGGTGAACGGCAGGTGAACGCGCGGGAGACGGATGGCGCGGGTCAGAACGCGTAGTCGACGACGACCGGAGCGTGGTCGGTCCAGCGCTCCGCGTAGGACGCCTGCCGGTCCACGCGGTAGGCGGCGACCCGCTCCGCGAGGGCGGGGGTCGCCAGCTGGTAGTCGATCCGCCAGCCCGAGTCGTTGTCGAACGCCTGGCCGCGCTGCGACCACCAGGTGTAGGGGCCGGGCACATCGCCGTGGAAGCGGCGGCCCACGTCGACCCAGCCGAGTCCGGTGCCCGTGGTCCCATCGGCGCACGCGACGCTCTCGCCGGCGGCGCCGAGCCATCGGTCGAAGTAGGCCCGCTCGCGCGGGAGGAAGCCCGCCTTCTTGAGGTTGCCCTTCCAGTTCTTGATGTCGAGCTCGCGGTGCCCCACATTGAGGTCGCCGGTGACGACCGCGAGCGCGCCGTCGGCGGCGAGCTCGGGCAGGCGCGCGTCCATGGCCTCGAGGAACGCCCACTTCTGCTCCTGCTTCGGGGTGCCGACCTCGCCCGTGAAGACGTAGGCGCTCACCGCGGTGAGGGTGCGTCCTTCCACCTCGAAGTCGGCCTCCAGCCACCGCCCGTTCGACTCGAGCGACTCGCCGCCGAGCGCGATGCGCGAGGCGGTCGGCTCCAGGCGGCTGGCGATCGCGACGCCCGCGCGCCCCTTCTGCAGGGAGCGGTCCTCGAGGATGTGCCATCCGGGGAGGGCCGCGTCGAGGTGCTCCCGCTCGCCGCGCACCTCCTGCAGCGTGAGGATGTCCACATCGGCGGTGTCCAGCCATCCGGCCATCCCCTTGCGGGCGGCTGCGCGGATCCCGTTGACGTTGACGGCGGCGACGCGGAGGGTTCGAGGCATGGTCTCGAGCCTATCGAGGGCCTCCGACAGCGCTCGCCTCCGAGGGCGGGTCGCGGGGCTGCGGCCGTTCTGCAGGACGCTGTCGCGGTCGTTCTACAGAACGCTGTCGCGGCCGCCCTCGTGCAGGCGGCCGACGACGCCCTTCACGCGCTGGGCGTGCTCGTTCGTGGTGACCAGCAGCGCGTCGTCGGTGTCGACGACGATGAGGTCGGCGACGCCGATCACCGCGATGACGCGGTTGGAGTGCGAGACGATGAGGCCGGTGGACTCGTCGACGATGACCTTGTCGTTCGGGCCGAGCACGCTCATCCGCGCGCTGTCGCCATCCGAGACGAGGTTCGAGAGGCTGGCGAAGTCGCCGACGTCGTCCCAGTCGAACTGGCCGGGCACGACGGCGAGGCGGCGCTTGGCGGCCGCGGGCTCGGCGACCGCGTAGTCGATCGCGATCTTCTTCAGGCCCGGCCACACGCGGGCCACGGTCTCGTCCTTGCGCGCCGGGTCGTCCCATGCCTCGGCGATCTCCATGAGACCCGCGTGCAGCTCGGGCTCGTTCGCGTGCAGCTCGTCGAGGAGCACATCCGCGCGCGAGATGAACATGCCGGCGTTCCAGAGGAACGAGCGGTCGGCGTAGTAGCGGCGGGCGGTCTCGAGATCGGGCTTCTCGACGAACGTGTCGACCATGGCGGCCAGCGGGGCGTCCTCGACGAACAGCTCGGCGCCGGTCTTGATGTAGCCGAAGCCGACGGCGGGCTCGGACGGCTGGATGCCGATGGTGCAGATGTAGCCCTCGCGCGCCACGGCCACGGCCTGACGCACCGTGAACTCGAACACGCGCTGGCGCTTGATGACGTGGTCGGCGGCGAAGGAGCCGATGATCACATCGGGGTTCCGACGGTGCAGGATGGCCGCGGCCAGGCCGATCGCGGCCGCCGACTCGCGGGGCTCCGCCTCGACGAAGACGTTGTGCTCCGGCATGTCGGGGAGCGTCGTCTCCACCTTGGGGCCGTGGGCGGCGCCGGTGACGACCGCGATGTGGTCGCGGTCGGCGAGGGGGAGGAGGCGATCCCACGTCTCCTGGAGGAGGGAGCGGCCCGACCCCGTCAGATCGTGCAGGAACTTCGGCGTCTGGGCCCGGGAGAGGGGCCACAGCCGCGAGCCGACGCCGCCCGCGGGGATGACGGCGAAGAAGTCCTGGATCGGTTCTGACATGTGCACCAGGCTACAAGCCCGTGCGCGCGCGCCCCGCGAGCAGGGCCCGGCGTGGGAGATCTCTCGACGTCGAGATACTTAGGCTTCCCTCATTGGCCCGGCGCGGGGCCCTGGGAGTACCCTGAAGGACGATCGACGGGGCGTCACTGTGCCCGTCTTCGCAGCCTTTGAGAGCAGGAGGACGATCTTGTCCGCTACCGCGCGACCGACGCCCCGGGTGTCGGAGACGACGTCGAGAACCCCGAGAGGCACGCTCTACCGCGGCCGCGAGGGCATGTGGTCGTGGGTGCTTCACCGCATCACCGGCATCGCCATCTTCTTCTTCCTGCTCGTGCACGTCCTCGACACGTCGCTCATCCGCGTGTCGCCCGAGGGGTACGACGCGGTGATCGGCACCTACCAGCACCCGATCATGGGCATCGGCGAGATCGCCCTCGTGGGCGCGATCGCCTTCCATGCCTTCAACGGCCTCCGGATCATCCTCGTGGACTTCTGGTCCAAGGGATCCAAGTATCAGCGCCAGCTGTTCTGGGGCGTCCTGGCCGTCTGGGTCGTCGTCATGGCCGGCTTCGTGCCGCGTCAGCTCATGAACGTGTTCGGGGGAGGACACTGATGACCGCCGCAGAACTCGCCGCTCCGCGCTCGCCGCAGCGGCCCGCTCGCCGAGGCAATCTCGAGAAGTGGGGCTGGATCTACATGCGCGTCTCGGGCGTCCTGCTCGTCGTGCTGATCTTCGGGCACCTGCTCGTCAACCTCGTGCTCCCCGAGGGCGGCGTCCACGCCCTCGACTTCGCCTTCGTCGCCGGCAAGATGGCCGACCCGTTCTGGCAGTGGTGGGACGTCCTCATGCTGTGGCTGGCGTTCATCCACGGCGCCAACGGCATGCGCGTGATCGTCAACGACTACGTGCAGGGCCGCGCGGTGCGCAAGACGCTGGTCTGGGTGATCGGCATCGTCGCCGCGCTCATGATCGTGCTCGGCACGCTCGTGGTGTTCACCTTCGACCCGTGCGCCGGCGTGTTCGGACCATTCGAGAACCCCGACAGCGCGCTGTTCGAGGTCTGCCAGGCCGCCGCGGCCAAGTGACAGGGATAGACGGAAGAGACGTGACGACACAGCACCCCGACGCCGTTCTGAAGGACGGCGTGTACTACCACGAGTTCGACATCGTCATCGTCGGCGCAGGAGGCGCCGGCATGCGCGCCGCGATCGAGGCGGGCCCCGGCGCCAAGACCGCGGTGATCACGAAGCTCTACCCCACGCGCTCCCACACGGGCGCCGCGCAGGGCGGCATGGCCGCTGCGCTGGCGAACGTGGAGGAGGACTCCTGGGAGTGGCACACCTTCGACACCGTCAAGGGCGGCGACTACCTCGTCGACCAGGACGCGGCGGAGATCCTCGCCAAGGAGGCCATCGACGCGGTCATCGACCTCGAGAACATGGGCCTCCCGTTCAACCGCACGCCCGACGGCAAGATCGACCAGCGCCGCTTCGGCGGGCACACGGCCGAGCACGGCAAGACGCCGGTCCGACGCGCCTGCTACGCCGCCGACCGCACCGGCCACATGATCCTGCAGACGCTGTTCCAGAACTGCGTCAAGCTCGGCATCAACTTCTTCAACGAGTACTACGCGCTCGACCTCATCACGGTGAAGGATGCGGACGGCTCCACGAAGATCGCGGGCGTCGTCGCCTACGAGCTCGCCACGGGAGACCTGCACGTCTTCCACTCCAAGGCCGTCATCTTCGCCACCGGCGGCTTCGGCAAGGTCTTCAAGACCACGTCGAACGCGCACACCCTCACCGGCGACGGCGTGGGCATCATCTGGCGCAAGGGCCTGCCGCTGGAGGACATCGAGTTCTTCCAGTTCCACCCGACCGGACTCGCGGGTCTCGGCATCCTCCTCACCGAGGGCGCGCGAGGCGAGGGGGCCATCCTCCGCAACGCGTCGGGCGAGCGCTTCATGGAGCGCTACGCGCCGACCATCAAGGACCTCGCTCCGCGTGACATCGTCGCGCGCTGCATGGTCAAGGAGGTCCTCGAGGGCCGCGGCGCCGGTCCGAACAAGGACTACGTCTACCTCGACTGCACACACCTGGGCGCCGAGGTGCTCGAGACGAAGCTCCCCGACATCACCGAGTTCGCGCGCACCTACCTGGGCGTGGACCCGGTCGTCGAGCCGGTGCCGGTCATGCCGACCGCGCACTACGCCATGGGCGGCATCCCGACCAACAACGCCGCCGAGGTGCTGGCCGACAACGACACCGTCGTTCCCGGCCTCTACGCCGCGGGCGAGTGCGCGTGCGTGTCGGTCCACGGCGCGAACCGCCTCGGCACGAACTCGCTCCTCGACATCAACGTCTTCGGCAAGCGCGCCGGCCGCAACGCGGTCGAGTACGTCAAGACCGGCGAGCTCGTGCCGCTGCCGGCGGACCCGGCGAAGGAGGTGCGCGAGCTCATCGAGCGCGTGCGCAGCGCCAAGGGCACCGAGCGCATCGCGGACATCCGCCGCACCCTGCAGGAGGAGATGGACGCGAACGCCCAGGTCTTCCGCACGGAGGAGACCCTGACCAACGTCATGGGCACCATCCACGACCTGCGCGAGCGCTACGCGAACATCTACGTCGACGACAAGGGCAAGCGGTTCAACACCGACCTGCTCGAGGCGGTCGAGCTCGGGTTCCTGCTCGACCTCGCCGAGATCATCGCGTACGCCGCGCGCAACCGCAAGGAGAGCCGCGGCGGTCACATGCGGGAGGACTACCCCGACCGCGACGACGAGAACTTCATGCAGCACACGATGGCGTACCTCACCGGCGACCCGCACTCGCCGATCCCCGAGGATCACATCCGGCTGGACTGGAAGCCCGTCGTGTTCACCAGGAACGAGCAGGGCGAGTTCAACTACCCGCCGATGGAGAGGAAGTACTGATGTCGACCGCCGTCGCCGAGGCTCCCGCAGCCGACGCCATCCAGTCGTACCTCGTCACGTTCATCGTGCGCCGCTTCGACCCCGAGCTCGACAGCGAGCCGCGCTGGGTCGACTACGACGTCGAGATGTACCCGACCGACCGCGTGCTCGACGCGCTGCACAAGATCAAGTGGGAGGTCGACGGCTCGCTGACCTTCCGTCGCTCGTGCGCTCACGGCATCTGCGGCTCCGACGCCATGCGCATCAACGGCCGCAACCGGCTCGCCTGCAAGACCCTGATCAAGGATCTCGACATCTCGCAGCCGATCTACGTCGAGGCCATCAAGGGCCTGCCGCTGGAGAAGGACCTCGTCGTCGACATGGACCCCTTCTTCGCGGCGTACCGCGACGTGCAGCCGTTCCTGCAGGCGAACAGCGCCCCGGTCAAGGGCAAGGAGCGCGTGCAGTCGATCGCCGACCGCGCCCGCTTCGACGACACCACCAAGTGCATCCTGTGCGCGGCGTGCACCTCGTCGTGCCCGGTGTTCTGGACCGACGGGCAGTACTTCGGCCCGGCCGCGATCGTGAACGCCCACCGCTTCATCTTCGACTCGCGCGACGACGAGGCCCAGGTGCGCCTGGACATCCTCAACGACAAGGAGGGCGTGTGGCGCTGCCGCACGACCTTCAACTGCACCGAGGCGTGCCCCCGCGGCATCGAGGTGACCAAGGCCATCGCCGAGGTCAAGCAGGCGGTGCTCAAGGGGCGTCCCTGACGCATTCTCACGACGGGGTCCGGGACGCGTCCCGGACCCCGTCGTCGTCTTTGTAACTATCGCGTTGCGGTCGCCCTCATCCGCGATTCGCACGGTAGGGGCAAACTAGCGTGAGCATATTGCCCCGTGCCGGATCGGGGCCCGCACACTCTGGAGGACAGTGTGAAGACCATGAAGAAGGCCGCGTTCAGCGGTCTCGCGCTCACCGCGTCGGCGGTCCTGCTCGCGGGCTGCGGGTCGGCCCCCGAGGAGACCACGGGCGGCGCGGAGGCGGAAAGCGACTTCCTGCCCTGCATGATCTCGGACGAGGGCGGCTTCGACGACAAGTCGTTCAACCAGCTCGGCTACGAGGGACTGCTGGCCGCCGGCGAGACGCTCGGCGTGGAGCCGGTCACGGTGGAGTCGAACGACGAGTCCGAGTACGCGGGCAACCTGTCGAGCCTCGTCGACCAGAACTGCAACCTCATCGTCACCGTCGGCTTCAAGCTCGCGGCCGACGCCAACGACGCGGCGGAGGCCAACCCCGACATCCACTTCGTCTCGATCGACGAGCTCGTGGACGTCGACGGCGACGGCACCACCGACCAGGACAACATCAAGCCGCTCGTGTACGACACGGCGCAGGCGGCCTTCCTCGGCGGCTACGCCGCGGCGGCGTACTCCGAGGCCGGCAAGGTCGGCACGTTCGGCGGGGCGAACATCCCCACCGTGACGATCTTCATGGACGGCTTCCGTCAGGGCGTCGAGTACTGGAACGAGCAGAACGACGGCGACGTGCAGGTGGTGGGCTGGGACGGCTCCGACGGCGTGTTCACCGGCGCGTTCGCAGCCGACCAGGGGGCGGTCAACGCCGCTCAGGGCATCGTCGACCAGGGCGTGGACGTGCTGCTGCCCGTCGGCGGCCCGATCTACCAGAGCGCCGCGTCCGTCATCCGCGACTCCGGCCGCGAGATCGCGCTGATCGGCACCGACGCCGACGTGTACGAGTCCGACCCGTCGGTCGCCGACCTGCTGCTGACGTCCATCCAGAAGGGCATGGACATCTCGGTGCAGGAGACGGTCGAGCAGGCCGGCGAGGGCGAGTTCGACGCGGCGCCGTACGTCGGCACGCTGGAGAACGGCGGCGTCTCGATCGCCCCGTTCCACGACTTCGAGGACAAGGTCCCCGAGGGACTGCAGGACGAGCTCGACGAGATCTCCGCGGGGATCATCAACGGCTCGATCGAGGTCCAGTCCTACCTGGCCGAGTGATCGGCTGAGCGCGGGGAGGCCTTCTCGGCCTCCCCGCGCTCGCATGTCCAGCCCTCTCATTAGGATCGGCATATGAAGCTCGAGCTCCGCGGCATCACGAAGCGGTTCGGCGCACTCACCGCCAACGACCACATCGACCTCGTCGTCCAGCCGGGCGAGATCCACTGCCTCCTCGGCGAGAACGGGGCGGGCAAGTCCACGCTCATGAACGTCCTGTACGGCCTCTACCAGGCCGACGAGGGCGCGATCCTCCTCGACGACGAGCCGCAGGCGTTCCAGGGTCCCGGCGACGCGATGCGCGCGGGGATCGGCATGGTGCACCAGCACTTCATGCTCATCCCCGTCTTCACGGTCGCCGAGAACGTCTCGCTGGGGCACGAGTCGACGAAGGCCGGCGGGGTGCTCGACATCGACGCCGCCCGGCGCCGCGTGCGGGAGATCTCCGCCCGATTCGGGTTCGACGTCGACCCGGACGCGATCGTCGAGGACCTGCCGGTCGGCGTGCAGCAGCGCGTGGAGATCATCAAGGCGCTCTCGCGCGACGCGAAGGTGCTCGTGTTCGACGAGCCGACGGCCGTGCTCACGCCGCAGGAGACCGACGAGCTCATGGCGACCATGCGCCGGCTGCGCGAGGGCGGGGCGGCGATCGTCTTCATCACCCACAAGCTGCGCGAGGTGCGCGAGGTCGCCGACCGCATCACCGTCATCCGGCTCGGCAAGGTCGTGGGCGAGGCGCAGCCGACCGCCAGCAACCAGGAGCTCGCCGCGATGATGGTCGGCCGGGCCGTCGAGCTCACCGTGCAGAAGGACGAGCCGTCGCTCGGGGAGCCGCGGCTCGTCGTGGACGACCTCACCGTCGTCGACGAGGCCGGCAGCAAGGTCGTCGACGGCGCATCGTTCGAGGTGCGCGCGGGGGAGATCCTCGCGATCGCCGGCGTGCAGGGCAACGGCCAGACGGAGCTGACCGAGGCGCTGCTCGGCCTGCAGGAGCGGGTGCGGGGCAGCGCCACGCTGGATGGGCGCGAGCTCGTCGGGCGCAGCGTACGGCAGATCCTCGACAGCGGCGTCGGGTTCGTGCCCGAGGACCGCACCGAGGACGGTCTCGTCGGCGCGTTCTCGATCGCGGAGAACCTCATGCTGGACCGCGCGCACGGGGAGCCGTTCGTCCGCCGCGGCAGCATCCGCCGGAGCTACCTGGCGGAGTTCGCGAAGGAGCGCTTCGACGAGTACGACGTGCGCGCCCCGGGCATCGAGGCTCCGGTGGGCAGCCTCTCCGGCGGCAACCAGCAGAAGGTCGTCCTCGCGCGCGAGATGAGCCGCGAGCTGTCCCTCCTCGTCGCCGCGCAGCCCACGCGCGGCGTCGACGTCGGCTCCATCGAGTTCATCCACAAGCGCATCGTCGCCACGCGCGACGCCGGCGTCCCCGTGATCGTCGTCTCCACCGAGCTCGACGAGGTGGCGGCTCTCGCCGATCGGATCATGGTGATGTACCGCGGCCGCATCGTGGGCATCGTCCCCGCCGAAACGCCCCGCGATGTGCTGGGCCTCATGATGGCCGGGGAGCCGGCTCCGCTGGGAGGAACCGCAGCATGACCGACCCGCAGACGCCGGAGTCCTCGCGCTGGCACGTCGCCCTGACGCAGATCACGCGAGCCAACGGCACCATCATCGTCCTGGCCATCCTGCTCTCGTTCGTCATCGGCGGCATCATGATCGCCGCGACCGACCCGGCCGTGCAGGAGGCCTCCGGCTACTTCTTCGCGCGCCCCGTCGACACCCTCGCGGCGATCTGGGACGCCGTCGCCGGCGCCTACGCCGCGCTCTTCCGGGGTGCGATCTTCAACTACGAGGCCGACACGTTCGTCCGCGCCATCCGCCCCCTGACCGAGACGCTCACATACGCGACGCCGCTCATCGCGGGCGGTCTCGGCGTCGCCCTGGCCTTCCGCGTCGGCATGTTCAACATCGGCGGTCGCGGGCAGATGCTCGTGGGTGCGGCGGCGGCCGGCTGGGTCGGCTTCGGCGTCGATCTGCCCTGGGGGCTGCACACGCTCCTCGCGCTGCTCGCGGGCATCGCGGCCGGCGCGATCTGGGGCGGCATCGCGGGCGTCATCAAGGCGCGCACCGGCGCGCACGAGGTGATCCTCACGATCATGCTCAACTACATCGCCTTCTACCTCGTCTCGTGGATGCTGCGCACGCCGGGTCTGCTGCAGAAGCCCGGCTCCAGCGACCCGAAGTCGCCGGCGATGAAGGACACCGCGGTCTTCCCGTCGCTGCTGGGCCCGCAGTTCAACCTGCACGCGGGCTTCCTCGTGGTCATCGCCGCGACCGTCCTCGTGTGGTGGATCCTCAGCCGCTCGAACCTCGGCTTCCAGTTCCGGGCGGTGGGCGAGAACCCGCACGCGGCGCGCGTGGCGGGCATCGACGTGAAGCGGATGTACGTGCTCGGGATGGTCATGTCGGGCGGGCTCGTCGGCATCGCGGGCGTCGCCCAGGTGCTCGGCACCTCGACCAACGGCTTCGCCGCCGGCGTCGACGCCGGCATCGGATTCGACGCCATCACCGTCGCGCTGCTCGGCCGCTCCACGCCGTGGGGCACCTTCGCGGCCGGTCTGCTCTTCGGCGCCTTCAAGGCCGGGAGCTTCACGATGAAGGCCGCGGAGCAGATCCCGCTCGAGATCGTGCTCGTCGTGCAGTCGTTCATCGTGCTGTTCATCGCCGCGCCTCCGCTCGTGCGCGCGATCTTCGTGCTGCCGTCGCCGGAGCGCGACCGCCGGAAGAGGGAGAGATCGAGGATGAAGGCGCAGCTCGCGGTCGCCTCGCACCAGGCGGGGGGAGACCGATGAGCGACACCGCCGCACGCGTCCCCGCAGCCCTCGCCCCCGACGCGGGCGTCACGCCGCTGACGCGCAGCTGGAAGACGCCGGTCGTGCTGGCCGTCTTCACCGTGCTCCTCGCGCTCCTGGTGCTCCTCGCGCCGCGGACGGGAGAGGCGACCTTCCGGCTCTCGTCCGAGTCCGATGCCATCGTGCTGCCCTCCCTCGTCGTCGGGGTCGCCGTCGGCGCCTGGGGCTCGATCGTCCTGATGGCGCTCCTGACCGCCGCCGCAGCGTACTTCGTGCGGCAGGCCGCGAAGGCGCCGCGCTGGATCGTCGCGGCGTACGTCGTCATCGCCGTCTTCGGATTCCTCTGCTGGGCGGCCGCCGGCGCGACCATCCCGGTGACCGGCCTCCTCGCCGGGGCCCTGGCCCTGGCCGTCCCGCTCATCTTCGGCGCCCTCGGCGGCGTCATCGGCGAGCGAGTGGGCGTCGTCAACATCGCCATCGAGAGCCAGCTCCTCGGCGGCGCGTTCAGCGCCGCGCTCGTGGCCACGCTCACCGGCCAGCCGATCCTCGGCCTGCTCGCGGCGATGGCCGCCGGTGTGATCGTGGCGGCGCTCCTGGCCGTGTTCGCGATCGTCTACATGGTCGACCAGATCATCGTCGGCGTCGTGCTCAACGTGCTCATCGCCGGACTCACGAGCTTCCTGTACTCGCAGGTCATGCAGCCCAACGCCGCGACGCTCAACACGCCGCCCCGGTTCGATCGCATCGCCATCCCGCTGCTGTCGGACATCCCGATCCTCGGACCGGTGCTGTTCCACCAGACGATCCTCGTGTACGCGATGTACGTCGCGGTCGCGGCGGTCTACTTCGCGATGTTCCACACGCGCTGGGGCCTGCGCCTGCGCGCGGTCGGCGAGCACCCGCAGGCCGCCGACACGGTCGGCATCCGCGTCGGTCGCACCCGCTTCCTCAACGTGCTGCTCGGCGGCGCGATCGCGGGCGCCGGCGGCACCGTCTTCACGGTCGGCAGCGGCATCCCGTTCGGGCAGGAGATGACCAACGGCATGGGCTTCATCGCCCTGGCCGCGGTGATCTTCGGGCAGTGGCACCCCGTGAAGGCCACGCTCGCGGCGCTGCTGTTCGGCTTCGCCTCCAACCTCCAGAACACCCTCAGCGTCATCGGCTCGCCGGTGCCGGGGGAGTTCATGCTCATGCTGCCGTACCTCGTCACGATCTTCGTCGTGGCGGGGGCCGTCGGGCGCTCCCGCGGACCCGCAGCGGCCGGGCAGCCGTACATCAAGGGCTAGAACCACATGACAGACATCGACTGGGATCAGCTGCGCGCCGTCGCCACCGACGCGATGACGCGGGCCTACGTGCCGTACTCGCGCTTCCCCGTGGGGGCAGCCGCCCTCGTGACGGACGGCCGGGTCGTCGCGGGTTGCAACACCGAGAACGCCTCGTACGGGGTGGGGCTGTGCGCGGAGTGCGGGCTCATCTCGAACCTCGCGATGACCGGCGGCGGCCAGCTCGTCGCGTTCGTGTGCGTGGACCGCGAGGGCCGCACCCTCATGCCGTGCGGTCGCTGCCGCCAGCTGATCTTCGAGCACGCCCTCCCCGGGATGCTCCTGGAGACCGTGTCGGGCATCCGCAGCATCGAAGAGGTGCTGCCCGACGCGTTCGGACCCCGAGACCTGGAGGAGCGATGAGCGCACCCGAGCCCTTCGACGCCGTCGACGTCATCCGCGCCAAGCGCGATGGCGAGCGCGTCCCCGAGGACGCGCTGCGGTGGATGGTCGACGCCTACACGCGCGGCTACGTCGCCGACGCGCAGATGTCGGCGTTCACCATGGCCGTGCTCCTCAACGGCATGGAGCGCGACGAGATCCGCGTGATGACCGATGCGATGATCGCGTCGGGCGAGCGGATGTCGTTCGCGTCGCTTGACAAGCCCACGGCCGACAAGCACTCCACCGGCGGGGTGGGCGACAAGATCACCCTGCCGCTCGCCCCGCTCGTGGCGGCCTTCGGCGTCGCAGTGCCGCAGCTGTCGGGCCGCGGTCTCGGCCACACCGGCGGCACGCTCGACAAGCTCGAGTCCATCCCGGGATGGCGCGCGGCGCTCTCCAACGACGAGATGCTGGCGCAGCTGGCCGACGTCGGCGCGGTCATCTGCGCCGCCGGCACCGGCCTCGCCCCGGCGGACAAGAAGCTGTACGCGCTGCGCGACGTGACCGGGACGGTCGAGGCGATCCCGCTCATCGCGTCGAGCATCATGTCGAAGAAGATCGCGGAGGGGACGGACTCCCTCGTGCTGGACGTCAAGTTCGGCACCGGCGCCTTCATGAAGGACTACGCCCGCGCGCGGGAGCTCGCCGAGACGATGGTCGCCCTGGGCACCGACTCCGGGGTCCAGACCACCGCGCTGCTGACCGACATGAACACGCCGCTCGGCCTCGCGATCGGCAACGCGAACGAGGTGCGCGAGTCGGTCGAGGTGCTCGCCGGCGGCGGACCGGCGGACGTCGTGGAGCTCACGGTGGCGCTCGCTCGCGAGATGCTCGCGCTCGCGGGACAGCCCGACGCCGATGTGGACGCCGCCCTCGCCGACGGGCGCGCGATGGACGCCTGGCGTCGGATGATCCGCGCCCAGGACGGCGACCCCGACGCGCCGCTCCCGGCGCCGCGCGAGACCCACACGGTCACCGCGGCCCGCTCCGGCGTCGTCACGCGGATGGACGCCTACGACTTCGGCCTGGCCGCGTGGCGGCTGGGAGCCGGACGCGCCCGTGCTCAGGACCCGGTGGTGCATGCGGCGGGCATCGACCTCCTCGTGAAGCCCGGAGACGCGGTGTCGGAGGGGCAGGCGCTGTTCACCCTCAGCGCGGACGACGGCGCGCGCTTCGAGCGCGCCCTGGACGCCCTCGACGGGGCGTACGAGATCGGCGATACTGCTCCCCCCCGCGAACCGCTCGTCCGCGAGCGCATCTCGGCCTGACCGACAGCGGACCGCTCAGGCGGCCCCGACCATCCCCGTGAGACTGGAGGCCGCCATGGCACCCGAACCGACCGCCGAGCCCCGCGTGCAGAACGTGCAGCTGCGCGGCCTGCCCAAGGTGTCGCTGCACGACCACCTCGACGGCGGACTGCGACCCGCGACGATCATCGAGCTGGCCGAGGGGACCGAGATCGGGCTGCCCGCATCGGAGCCGGAGCCGCTCGGCATCTGGTTCGCCGAGCAGGCGGACTCGGGCTCCCTCGTGGAGTACCTGAAGACGTTCGAGATCACCGTCGGCGTCATGCAGACGCGCGAGGCGCTGACCCGCGTGGCGCGCGAGTACGTCGAGGACCTCGCCGCCGACGGCGTCGTGTACGGCGAGGTGCGCTGGGCGCCCGAGCAGCACCTCGACGGCGGCCTGTCGCTCGAGGAGGCCGTCGAGGCCGTGCAGGCCGGGATCGAGCAGGGCGAGGACGCGGCGGAGGACGCCGGACGCAGCATCCGCGTGAGCCAGATCCTCTCCGCCATGCGCCAGGGCGACCGCGTGCGCGAGATCGCGGAGCTCGCGGTCGCGTTCCGCCAGGACGGCGTCGTCGCCTTCGACATCGCCGGCCCCGAGGACGGCTTCCCGCCGTCGGCGCACCGCGCGGCGTTCGACTACCTCGCGGGCGAGTTCCTGCCCGTGACCGTGCATGCGGGGGAGGCGGCGGGCGTCGGCTCGATCCGCTCGGCCCTGCTGGACGCGCGGGCCCTCCGTCTCGGCCACGGCCTCGCCATCGCCCGCGACCTCGACGTGGTGTCGCGAGAGGGCGAGGAGGTGCTCGTCGAGTTCGGCGACATGGCGCGGTGGGTGCGCGACCGGGAGATCCCGCTCGAGCTCGCGCCGTCGTCGAACATGCAGACGGGCGCGGCCGCGCACTGGGGCGACCAGATCGAGGACCACCCGTTCGACCTGCTGTACCAGCTCGGGTTCTGCGTCACCGTGAACACCGACAACCGCCTCATGAGCCGGACGTCCCTGACGCGCGAGCTGGCCATCCTCTCGACCGCCTTCGGGTACGAGCTCGACGACATCGAGCAGTTCCAGCTGAACGCCGCCGCGGCGACGTTCCTTCCGGTGGAGCAGCGCGAGGAGCTCATCGACCTCATCACGGAGGGCTTCGCCCGCAAGGGCCGCCGCCGCTGACGCCCGCTGGTCGCCCGCCCTGTCCGGCATGTCCCACTTATTCACGTCAAGACACTCGGTTGGCGTGAACAAGTGGGACATGGCGCGGTCGGGTGAGGGCGTCTGAGCCTCGACACCGTGTGCACAGGGGCGTGACGCGCGGGCCGCGGTGCATCGGGCGGGGGATGGCGCGCCGCGCGTCTGCGCACACGGCACCGTGGGAGCATGCCCCGTCCGCGCGACCCCCTGCCGTTCCTCGCCGAGCCGCGCACATTTTGTGAGGCACGGGCCGCCGGGATCGGGCGCAGCCGGCTCGCGTCGGCGCAGCTTCAGCATCCATTCCACGGCGTGGTGCAGGAGCCGTCGGAGAATCCCGTGCCCGACGAGTTCCTCGAGCGCTGCCGGCAGATGGCGGTTCGGATGGCCGTGGGCCAGTTCCTGAGCCACGGCACCGCCCTGCGGCTCATCGGCGCCCCGGTCCCGCGCCGCCATGCGGACGAGATCCACGTGTCCGCCTACCGGCCCGCGCGCGAGCCCCGGACGCGCGGCGTGCACGGACACCGACTGCAGACCCGGGAGCCTCGCATCATCCGGATCGCGGGGCTGCCTGTCGAGCACCCGGTCCGCGCCTGGCGGCAGGCGAGCGCGATGTGGACGTCGCTCGCGCTGACCCAGGCGGGCGACCACCTCGTGCGGCGCGACCGGCCGTGGACGACCATCGAGGAGCTGCGCGCCGAGCTCGCGGTGATGGGCAGCACGGCGACGGCGCGGCGGGCGCTCGACGACGTCCGCGTGGGATCGGAGTCACCGCGGGAGACGGAGCTGCGGCTGCTGCTCGTCGCACATGGGCTGCCCGAGCCCGAGCTGAACTGGGAGCTGCGCGATGCGAGCGGCGCGCACATCGCGCGCCTCGACCAGGCGTACCTGCGGGAGCGGGTCGGGGTCGAATACGACGGGCGCCAGCACGCCGAGGATCGTGCGCAGTTCGCCCGGGATGCCGACCGGTGGCAGGCCATCCAGAGCGAGGGATGGCTGCTCGTCCGCATCCTCAATCACCATATGGCGGGCGACGGGAGCCGCGCCGTCGCCCTCGTGCGGGCGGCGCTGCGCTCCCGCCGCCCCTGACACGGCATGTCCCACTTGTGCACCTCATCCGAAGCGGATGACGTGCACAAGTGGGACATGCCGGACCGGGCCGAGACATGCCGGACCGGGCCGAGACATGCCGGACCGGGCCGAGACATGCCGGACCGGGCCGGGCTAGGCCGGGACCGGGCCGGTCAGACCGCTTTGGTGGGCGGCGACGGCGTCGCGGATGGCCGGGAACAGCGGGTGGGACGCCTCGAGACCCGTCACCTGGGCCGTGAACGCGTCCGCGTCGAGCTCGACGAGCAGGGCCTGCAGCTGAACGGCCTGCTCGTCCGCCGGGTCGTCGAACGCGAGGGCCGCCGCCATCGCCGCCACCAGCGCGCTCGCGCCGAGGCCGCGCTCCACGGCCTCGGCGGCGGGGCCGACGAAGCGCTCGTGACGCGAGAGCTTGCGCAGCGGCTGCCGGCCGACCCGCTGCACGGTGTCGGGGAGGGCGGGGTTGCGGAAGCGCTCGAGGATGGTCGCGCGGTACGCCCCGAGCTCCTCGGCCGAGAACCCGTGCTTGGCCGCGAGGAGCGCCGACGTCTCCTCGAGGGCGCCGGTGACGGCCGCCGAGACGGCCGGGTCGGCGAGCGCGTCCGAGATGCGCTCGATGCCCGCCCGCGCGCCGTGGTACGCCGTCGCCGCGTGCCCGGTGTTCACCGTGAAGAGCTTCCGCTCGATGTACGGCGCGAGGTCGTCGACGAAGTGCGCACCGGGGATGTGCGGCAGCTCGCCGTGGAACGGCGCGCTCTCGATCGCCCACTCGAAGAACGGCTCGACCGTGACGTCGATGCCGCCGTCCGCTGGCTGCCCGGGGACGATGCGGTCCACGGCGGTGTTCGCGAACACCACGCGTCCCTCCAGCGCATCCCAGGAGGCGCCGGCGAGGGACACGATCTCCGCCCGCAGCTGATCCGTCGCGCCGATCGCGTTCTCGCACGCCATCACCTGCAGCGGCGGCGCGTCGGGGGCGCGCAGACCGATCCCGGCGAGGATGTGCGGCGCGATGAACTTCAGCACCGTCGGACCCACGGCGGTCGTGACGACATTGGCCGAGGCCACCTCGTCGGCGACCGCCTGCGGGTCGTCTGCACTGTTCACCGCGCGGAACCCCGTCACCACGCGGTCGGTGCCGCCCGGCCCCGCCTCGTGCACGGTGTACGCGTCGGCGGCGGCCAGGGCGTCGACGAGCGGGGCGGCGACGTCGGAGAAGACGACCTCGTACCCGCCCCCGTGCAGCAGCAGTCCGACGAAGCCGCGGCCGATGTTGCCCGCGCCGAAGTGGACGGCCTTCATCGGTCCTCCCCGTTCACGCTCTGGAAGAGCTCGTAGAGCTCCTCCGGGCTCCTCGCCGCCTTCAGACGCGCGATCTGGTCGTCGTCGCTGAACAGCTCGGCGACGTTCGACAGGATCCGCAGGTGCTCGTCGCCCTTGCCGGCGATGCCGACGACGAACGTCACCGCGTCACCGTCCCAGTCCACGCCGCCGTCGTAGCGGACGACCGAGAGCGCGGAGCCGAGGATGGTGTCCTTCGCCTCATTGGTGCCGTGCGGGATGGCCAACTCGTTGCCCATGTACGTCGACACGGTCTGCTCGCGCGCGAGCATCGCATCGAAGTAGCCGCCGGTGACGGCGCCGGCCGAGGCGAGGATGTCCGCCGCCTCCTGGAGCGCCTGCTCGCGCGTGGCGGAGCCGGCGTGGATGCGGACGCTGCCGCGTGTGAGGACGGAGTCCTCCGCGGCGGGGGCGGGGCCGCCGCCGAGCGCGCCCGTGGTGGTGACCGAGCCCGTGGCCGTCGTCGACGCGCCCGTGGCGGCCGCGTCGACCGGACGCCCGGTCGACACCGGGTCGTTCGCGGCCGGGGTCTCGCCGTTCGCCTGCGCGCGCAGGAGGTCCACGACCTCGTCGTAGCGCGGCGAGTTCATGAAGTTGTCCACGGAGACATGGAGCGCCCCCTGCTCGCGCTGTCGGGCGCGATCGGTGAGCTGCGCCTGCGTGATGACGAGGTCGGCGCTGCCGTCGAGCGACGCGATCGCCTTGTTCGTCACGCTCACGCCGGAGATGCCGGCCTGCTTGATCTTGTTGCGCAGGACGCTGGCGCCCATGGCCGAGGATCCCATGCCCGCGTCGCACGCGAAGATGACCTTCTCGATGGGCCGCGTGGCGACGGCCGCTCCCGCGGCTCCGCCGGCGAGGCCGCTGAGGACGCTCGACTTCTTGCCCTTGTTCGCCTCGGTGCGGGCGACCGCGTCGGCGAAGCCGTCGGAGCCCGCCGCCTCGGCGGCGAGGTCGCGCTTGCGGCTCGCGCGCAGGATGACCGACGCGACGACGAAGGTCACGGCGGCCGAGACCACGACGGCGAGGATGACGCCGAGGTAGCTGTCGCTCGCGGTCTGGCCGAGCACGGCGATGATCGAGCCCGGCGATGCCGGACCCCGCAGGCCGGTGCCGAACAGCACGTTGACGAAAACGCCCGACATGCCGCCCGCGATCACGGCGATGAGGAGCGCCGGCTTCATGAGCACGTAGGGGAAGTAGACCTCGTGGATGCCGCCGACGAACTGGATGAGCGCGGCGCCGGGGGCAGAGGCGCGGGCCGCGCCCACGCCGAAGACGCTGAACGCGAGGAGCAGACCGAGGCCGACGCCCGGGTTCGCCTCGAGGAGGAACAGCACCGACTTGCCGTCCTGGTCGGCCTGCGCGAGCCCGAGCGGGGTGAGCACGCCGTGGTTGATGGCGTTGTTGAGGAAGAACACCTTCGCCGGCTCGATGAGGATGCTCGTCAGAGGCAGCAGCCCGTTCTCGACGAGCCAGCCGACCGCGCCGCTGAGGACGTCCATGATCCAGTTGACGATCGGAGCGAGGACGTAGAACGCGAACACCGCGGCGATGAAGCCGAAGATGCCGGCGGAGAACATGTTGACGAGCATCTCGAAGCCCGCCTTGATCCTCCCCTCCCACAGCGCGTCGAGCTTCTTCATGATCCACGCCGCCAGCGGGCCCATGATCATCGCGCCGATGAACATGTGGATCTGCCCGAGCTCGGGCTCGCCCTCGGGGAGCGCGGCGTTGAAGTTCGCGATGATCCAGTCGGAGCCCGCGATCGCGCCGAAGGTGGCGATCGCTCCGACGACGGCGCCACGGGTCTCGTAGATCATCCGGCCGCCCTGGTAGGCGACGAGGATGGGCAGGAGGTAGTGGATCATCGGCCCGACGATGGTCGACAGCGCCTCGTTCGGGGTCCAGCCGTCGGCGATGAAGAACGCCGTGAAGATGCCCCACGTGATGAGCGCGGGGATGTTCGGCATGATCATGCCGGAGAGGAACGTGCCGAACCTCTGCACGCCCACGCGAAGCGAACCGGGCTGCTTCGCCGCGGTGCTGGTGTCGGTCATGGTGTCGTCTTTCTGCTGGGGAGGAATGCTCAGGCGGTGATCGCCGCGCGGGCGGCCTCGCGGGCGGATGCGCCGTCGCGCGCGGCGAGCGCGGCCTCGGCGATGCGTCGGGCGTCTTCGCGCGTGTGCTTGAGGAGCTCGGCGCGCACGTCGACGAGCGCCGGCGGCGACATCGACAGGGTGCTCGCGCCGAGACCCACCAGCACGACCGCGAGGAGCGGGTCGGCTGCGGCCTGACCGCAGATGCCCACCGGCTTGCCGTGCTTCGCGCCGGCGCGCCCGATCTCCGCGATGAGGCGGAGGACGGCCGGGTGCCACGGGTCCTGATACGACGAGACGCTGCCGAGCATGCGGTCGGCGGCCATCGTGTACTGCACCAGGTCGTTCGTGCCCACCGAGCCGAAGTCGGTGACCTCGAAGACGGCGTCGGCGAGGAGGGCCACAGACGGCACCTCCACCATCACGCCCGCCGTGCGGATGCCGTGCTCGCGCGCGATCCGCGTGAAGTACTCGGCCTCCTCGACCGTGGCGACCATGGGCGCCATGACCCAGAGGTCGGCCTCGGTCGCGGCCTGCGCGTTCGCGAGCGCGGTCAGCTGGTCGCGGAGGATCTCCTCGTGGTGCCGCAGGGCGCGGAGCCCTCGGCGACCGAGGGCCGGGTTCTCCTCGCCCTCGTCGGTGAGGAACTTCAGCGGCTTGTCGGCGCCCGCGTCGAGCGCGCGCACGACGACCTTGCGACCGGGGAACGCCTCGAGGAGCGCGGTGTACGACGCGGTCTGCGACTCCACGGTCGGGGCCTCGTCGGAGCTGAGGAACAGGAACTCGGTGCGGAAGAGACCCACGCCCTCCGCGCCGAGCGCGACGGCCTCGGCCGCGCCGGCGGGGTTGCCGAGGTTCGCCAGCAGCGGCACGGGCGTGCCGTCGGCGAGGGCGCCCGGGGTGATCGGCGCGCCCGCGGCGGCCCGGCGGGCCTCCGCGCGCTCGGCGGCCGCCTGCAGCTGCTCGGCCGAGGGGTCGATGGTCACCACGCCGGAGGCCGCGTCGACGATGGCGGTCGCGCCGTCGGCGAGCGCGTCGCTCTCGCCGGTGCCGACGACCGCGACGATGCCCTTGTCGCCTGCGAGGATCGCGGTATGTGAGGTCGGGCCGCCCTCGGTCGTGACGACCGCGAGCACCTTGTCGAGGTCGAGCAGGGCGGTGTCGGCGGGGGCGAGGTCGGGTGCGACGAGCACGAACGGATGGCCCGGGTCGGGGACGCCGGGAGCGGGCACGCCGCGCAGGTGCGCGATCACGCGCTGGGCGACGTCGGCGAGGTCCGCCGCGCGCTCGCCCAGGTAGCCGCCCATGGCCTGCAGGGTCTCGGCGAACTCGGCGAAGGCCGCGTGCACGGCCCATTCGCCCGTGCTGCCGGCGTCGATGCGCGCGTGGACGGACTCCTCGAGGGTCGGGTCCTCGGCCATCATGGCCTGCGCCTCCAGCACGTCGCGCGCGGCGCCGCCGGCGCGCTCGCCGCGTGCGTTGAGCTCCGCGGCGACCGCCGCGACGGCCGTCGCGACGGCGGCCTTCTCCTCGTCGGCGTCCCGGGTGCTCTTCTCGTCGCGCGGCGGCTCGAGGCGCGCCGCCATCAGGGCGATGGGGCCCTGCGCGACGCCCTGACCGATCCCGACGCCGCGGAGCTCCTGCATCACGCGGCGTCCGTGTCGGTCTCGAGCTGAGCGGCGAGCGTGTCGAGCACGCTCTCGGCGCCGTCGCCCTCGACGGTGAGCGTGACCTCGTCGCCGGTGTTGGCGCCGAGCGAGATGACGCCCAGGATGCTCGCGGCGTTGACGGCCTTGCCGTCGCCCTTGGCGATCTGCACGCTGAGGCCGGAGTTCTTGGCGGCCTCGGCGAAGAGCTTCGCGGGACGCGCGTGGAGCCCGTGGGAGGAGGCGATCTTCACGGTGCGGGTGACAGCGGACATGTGAGCTCCTTGCGGTTCAGACGGACGCGGGCGCGTCCGGGTCGGCGGCGGCCTGCACGAGCGCGAGCACGCGCGTGCCGTCGGTATCGGTGAAGACGTCGTCGGGGAGCGGCACGACGACGACGCCGCGAGGCGCGGCGGCCTCCCGGATCGCGTCGAGCGAGGTCTCCAGGTGCGGCCCGACCAGGACGACGTGCGCGTCGTCGAGGTCGACCGGAAGCGAGACCTGCGTTCCCGCGAAGGCCGTGAGATCGAGCCCGGCGGCACGCGCTGCGCGGTTGAGCCGGTGCGCGACGAACGTGCTGGACGCTCCCGCCCCGCACACCACCAAGATCCTCATCGACCGACGCCTCCTGACCCTCATCCTTCCCAGCGCGGCCCCGTGGGACAAGGCACTCTTTCTTCCGCCCCCGAGGAAAGGGCCAGCCGCCGCGTGATTGACTGGTCGCGGGGTGCGCGGGAGGGGGTGCGGATGTCGCGGCAGCGTCAGGATCGACTCGTGGCGATCCTCCTCCGCGACGGCGGATGGATGACGGCCGCCGCGCTCGCCGACCGGCTGGGCGTGACGCCACGCAGCATCCGCTCGTACGTCACCGCGGTGAACGGGCGCGTCCCCGGCCATCCGGTCGTCGCCTCGGGTCCGGCCGGCTACCGCGTGCACCCGACGGGCGCCGCTCTCCTGCGCGAGGGCGAGCAGCCCCCGGCGAGCGCTCCCCGCGAGCGCCTGCGACGGCTCATCCACGCGCTCATCGACGCCGACGGCGGGATCGACCTGTACGGCACGGCCGAGGAGCTGCACGTCAGCGAGGCGACGGTCGAGTCCGATCTCGCGCGCGTGCGCGCGCTCGTCCGCGGCGGGGAGCTGGCGCTGGAGCGGCACGGGGCGCGCGTCGTGCTGGTCGGGACGGAGCTCGCGCGGCGGCGCCTGCTCTCGTCGCTCGCTCACGACGAGATGGCCGACGGCGCCTTCGACCTCGAGGCGCTGCGCCGCATCGCCGGCACGAGTGCGGTGCCGGCGGAGGCGTTCGGCCGCTTCAAGGCCGCGCTCGCCGCCGAGCTCGGCGACCTGGGCTACTTCGTGAACGAGTTCGCCGTCGCCGACGTCACGCTGCACGTCTCCATCGCGGTCGACCGCGCGCGGCAGGGGCGCTCTCTCGACACCGTCCACGGCGAGCCGCCGGCCGAGCAGCAGCGGCTGGCGGAGGTCGTCGGCCGGCTCGCCGAGCGCGAGCTCGACGCCGCTCTCGGCGCAGGGGACCGGCTGCACCTCGCGTCGCTCCTCCTCACCCGCGTCGTCGTGCCGGATTCCCGCGAAGCCGGCACGAGCGGCGTCGACGCCGCCGTGGAGGAGGCCGTCCGCGCGGCCGTCGCGCACGTGTCGCGCGCCTACCTCGTCGATCTCGGCCGCGAGGAGTTCGTGGAGCGCCTGGCCCTGCACGTGCAGAACCTCGCGCACCGCGCGCGCGAGCGCGCGTGGTCGCGGAACCCGCTCACGCGCTCGCTGAAGGCGACCTACCCGCTCATCTTCGAGGTCGCCGTCTCGATCGCCGGCGACCTGTCCGACCGGCTCGGGATGGCCATCCGCGACGACGAGATCGCCTACATCGCCATGCACGTGGGCGGGGAGCTCGAGCGCGAGCGCCACGACGACGCGCGGCTCACCGCGACGATCGTGTGCCCCGGGTACTACGAGCTGCATGAGCTGCTGCGCTCGAGCGTGGCGCGCTCGCTGGGGCAGGCGGTGGAGGTGACCGACGTCGTCACGCGCGTCGACCCCGACTGGAAGGCCATCGCCACCGACCTCGTGCTCACGACGATCGAGCCGCCGACGCCGTCGGAGACGATCGTGCGGATCCGGCCGTTCCTCACCGAGGGCGACGTCGAGCGCGTGATGCAGGCGGCGGCGCGCCTGCGGCGAGGACGGCGGCTCTCGCGGCTGCGCGCGGAGCTCGAGCGGTACTTCGACGCGGGCGCCTTCCTCCGCGGGCTCGACGGCTCCGCCGGCGAGGAGGGCATCATCCGCGCGCTGGGAGGGCTGCTCGTCCAGCGCGGTGTGATCGACGAGTCCTACGTGACCGGGGCGATCGCGCGCGAGCGGATGTCGTCGACCGCCTTCACCGATGCGCTGGCCGTGCCGCACGCCCTGCGCATGACCGCCGCCCGCACCGCCATCGCGATCGGCATCGCCGAGCCGTCGGTGCCGTGGGGCGACGGCCGCGTGCAGGTGGTCGCGTTCGCGGCCTTCAGCGAGAGCGACCGCGAGGCATTCCAGACCGTGTTCGAGCAGTTCGTCGAGGTGTTCGGCGAGCGGGAGAACGTGGAGCGGCTGCTGCGCCGCGGCACGGACTTCGCCGGCTTTCTCGACGAGCTCGTCGCGATCATCGGCACGTAGGCGGGCCGGGCGTCAGTCCGCGCCGACGACCGCGCGCGCGGCGGCGTCGAGCGCCGAGAGGCGCTCCCTCGCGTCCTCGGCGGAGTCGCCGACGACGTCGAGGTAGACCTTGAGCTTCGGCTCCGTTCCGCTCGGGCGCACGATCACGCGGGAGCCGTCGTCGAGCGTGTACCGCAGCACATCGCCCGACGGACCGCCCTCGACCGGGCGCAGCAGATCCTCCGCCCGCGCGACGGCGCGATCGCCGAATACGGCGGGCGGCGCCGCCCGCAGGCGGGTCATGACCGCTGCGATGAGCGAGATGTCGGCCACGCGGACGGAGATCTGGCCGCTCGCGTAGTGGCCGATCTCCTCGGCGAGCTCGTCGAGGAGCCCGGCGATCGTGGTGCCGCGTCCGCGCGCCTCGGCGGCGAGCGAGAGCATCGCCACCGCGGCGGAGATGCCGTCCTTGTCGCGCACGGTCTCCGGGTTCACGAGGTAGCCGAGGGCCTCCTCGAATCCGTACACGATGCCGGGGGCGCGGGAGATCCACTTGAACCCGGTGAGGGTGGTGTGGAAGTCGAGCCCATGCCGCTCGGCGATCGCCCCGAGCCCGGGAGAGGACACGAGCGAGCAGGCGAGCGACGCGCCGGGGCGACCGGCCGCGGCACGGGCGGCGCGCGCCCCGAGGAGGAGGCCGATCTCGTTCCCCGTCAGCCGCCGCCATCCGTCGACCGTCGGGATGCCGACCGCCAGGCGGTCCGCGTCGGGGTCGTTCGCGAGCACGAACTCCGCGTCGTGCGCGGCGGCCGTCGTGAACGCGAGGTCCATCGCGCCCGGCTCCTCCGGGTTGGGGAAGGCCACCGTGGGGAAGGCCCCGTCGGGCGCGATCTGCTCGGCGACGACCTCCGGCGCGGGGTAGCCCGCGCGCTCGACGATGCGCTGGAACGTCTCCCACCCGACGCCGTGCATCGCCGTGTACGCCCACCGCATGCCCGCGGCGGACGCCGGAGCGGGGGCGACCGCGGCGGTCGCGGCGATGTAGGCCTCGACGACGTCCTCGCCGGCGATCTCGTACGCGTCCGAGCGCGGCAGGTCGGGCACCCCCAGCTCGTCGGCCACGCGCTGGATGTGCGCGGCGATCTCGCGGTCGGCGGGCGAGACGATCTGCGCGCCCTCGTCGGCGCCGCCGAGGTACACCTTGTATCCGTTGTCGTTCGGCGGGTTGTGGCTGGCGGTCACCATGACGCCCGCGTCGGCGCCGAGGTGCCGCACCGCGAAGGCGAGCACGGGCGTGGGGAGGAGGCGCGGGAGGAGGATGGCCCGGAGCCCCGCGCCGGCGAGGATCTCCGCCGAGTCGCGTGCGAACACGTCGGAGTTGCGGCGACCGTCGTAGCCGATGACGACGCTCGGCTGCGTCCCCGTCGCCGCCCGCTCGGCGAGGTAGGCGGCGAAGCCCGCCGCGGCCTGCGCGACGAGCACGCGGTTCATGCGGAGGGGACCGGCGCCGAGCTCGCCGCGGAGACCCGCGGTGCCGAAGGCCAGGCGGCCGGCGAAGCGGGCCGCGAGGTCGGCGGTCGCCGTCTCATCCTGCTGCTCGGCGCGCGCGATGAGCGCCGCGAGCTCCTCGCGGGTCTGCGGATCGGGGTCCTGGTCGAGCCACGAGCGCGCGGCGGCGAGGACGTCCATCACAGCTTCCCCACGACCTCGGCGAGGAGCGCGGAGATGCGGCCCTCGGCCATCCGACCCGCCTCGATGACCTCCTGGTGGCTGAGGGGATCCGCGGAGATGCCGGCGGCGAGGTTGGTGATGAGCGAGAAGCCCAGCACCTCCATGCCGGCCTGGCGTGCGGCGATCGCCTCGAGCGCGGTCGACATGCCGACGATGTCGCCGCCGATGGCCTTCGCCATCTGCACCTCGGCCGGCGTCTCGTAGTGCGGCCCGCGGAACTGGCAGTACACGCCGCTGTCGAGGGAGGGGTCGACCGACAGCGCGATGTCGCGGAGGCGTTGCGCATACAGGTCGGTGAGGTCGATGAAGGTCGCGCCCTCGAGCGGCGAGTCCGCGGTGAGGTTGATGTGGTCGCTGATGAGGACGGGCTGGCCCGGGCTCCACGTGTCCTTGATGCCACCGGCGCCATTGGTGAGCACCATGACACGCGCGCCGGTCGCGGCGGCGGTGCGGACGCTGTGCACGACGCGGCGGACGCCGTGGTTCTCGTAGTAGTGGGTGCGGGCGCCGATGATGAGGACGTGGCGCCCCTGGGGCGTGCGCACGCTGCGGATGGTCCCCACGTGGCCTTCGAGGGCGGGCCGCGAGAAGCCGGTGACCTCGGTGGCCGGGACGGTCGCCACGGTCTCGCCGATGAGCTCGGCCGCCTTGCCCCAGCCGCTGCCGAGGGTCACGGCGACGTCGTGTCGCTCGACGCCGGTGAGGCGGGCGATGTCGTCGGCGGCGGCCTGCGCGACCGCGAACGGGTCGGCGGGCGGATCGAGGGGATGGGCGCCTTCCAGAGTCATGGCACGAGCATAACGACACCCGTCGCGCACCCGGTCGTGCCGAAGCCGCCGGAACCGGGGACAATGGGGGGCATGGTCTTTGATTTCGAGCGGACACAGCGCATCGCGATTCTGGGAGGCGGCCCGGGCGGCTACGAGGCGGCGCTCGCCGGAGCTCAGCTGGGCGCCGACGTCACCCTCGTCGAGCACACCGGCGTGGGCGGATCTGCGGTCCTCACCGACGTCGTGCCCTCCAAGACGCTGATCGCGACGGCCGACGCCGCGCAGGCGATCGCCGACGCGGGCGAGCTGGGCGTGCAGTTCTACGCGAAGGGCGACCACGACAAGCCGTTGAAGCCGGAGGTCGCCATCAACCTCCTCGCCATCAACAAGCGGCTCCTCGCGCTCGCCGGTCAGCAGTCCGAGGACATGCGCACGCAGCTCCTCGAGGCGGGCGTGAAGATCATCTCCGGGCACGGCCGGCTCGAGGGCGACGAGGCGATCGTCGTGTCGACGGGCCCCGCAGGCACCGACTTCGACCGCATCGAGGCCGACACGATCATCGTGTCGGTGGGCGCGTCGCCGCGAGAGCTGCCCTCCGCCAAGCCCGACGGCAAGCGCATCCTCACGTGGAAGCACCTGTACGACCTCCCCGCGGTGCCCGAGCACCTCATCGTCGTCGGCTCCGGCGTCACCGGCGCGGAGTTCGCCTCGGCGTACATGAACCTGGGCTCGAAGGTCACGCTGGTCTCCAGCCGCGACCAGGTCCTGCCCGGCGAGGACCAGGACGCGGCGAAGGTGCTCGAGAAGGTGTTCACGCGCGGCGGCATGGAGCTGCTGGCGAAGTCGCGCGCGGAATCGGTGGAGAACACCGGCGACGGCGTGCGGGTCACGCTGTCGGACGGCCGCGTCGTGGAGGGGAGCCACTGCCTCATGGCGGTCGGGGCCATCCCGAACACCGCGGACATCGGCCTCGAGGAGGCGGGCGTGCAGGTCACGCCGTCCGGCAACATCCGCATCAACAAGGTCGGCCGCACGTCGGTGCCGAACGTCTACGCCGTCGGCGACTGCACGACGATGATGCCGCTGGCGTCGGTCGCGTCGATGCTCGGGCGCACGGCCGTCTTCCACGCCATGGGAGACGTGGCCATCCCGTTCGACACGCACAAGATCGCGGCGAACATCTTCACGAGCCCCGAGATCGCCACGGTCGGATGGACGCAGCCGGCTGTCGAGGAGGGCACGGTCAGCGCGGAGGTGCACAAGCTGCCGCTGAGCTCCAACGCCCGCGCCAAGATGATGGGCGTGAAGGACGGCTTCGTGAAGCTCTACGCGCGCGAGGGGTCCGGCACCATCGTCGGCGGCGTCATCGTGGCGCCTCGCGCGTCGGAGCTCATCTACCCGATCTCGATCGCGGTGGAGCGGCGCCTCACGGTGGACCAGGTGGCACGCGTGTTCGCGGCGTACCCGTCGCTCGCGGGGTCGATCACCGACGCCGCCCGCGCGCTGCACCACGTCGACCGCCGGAGCTGACCCCGCCGGATACGGCATGTCCCACTTGTGCACGCCATCCGCATCGGATGGCGTGCACAAGTGGGACATGCCCGTGCGGGCTGGAGTCAGGCGATGACGAGCAGCTGGTGACCGGCGCCGACCGTGGTGCCGGGGGCGGCGTCGATCGAGCCGATGGTGCCGTCCTTATGGGCGTGCAGCGGCTGCTCCATCTTCATCGCCTCGAGGACGACGACGAGGTCGCCCTTGACGACCTGCTGGCCCTCCTCGACGGCGACCTTCACGACGGTGGCCTGCATCGGCGACTTCAGCGCGTCGCCGGAGGCACCCGCGGTGGCCGCGCCGCCCGAGTGGCTGCGACGCGATGACGGCGCGGCGGCCGGACGGCCCACGGCGGTCGGGGTCGTGACCACGCGGTCGGGCAGGCTCACCTCGAGGCGCTTGCCGTTCACCTCGACGACGACCGAATGGCGGCCCTCCGCCGCGCGCGGCGACTCCAGCTCGCCATCCCAGGCCGGGATGTCGTTGACGAACTCGGTCTCGATCCAGCGCGTGTAGACGCCGAACTCGCCGCTCTCGGCGGTGAACGCGGGGTCGCGGACGACCTTGCGGTGGAACGGCAGCACGGTGGGCATGCCGGCGACCTCGAACTCGTCGAGCGCGCGGCGGGAGCGCTCGAGCGCCTCCTCGCGGGTGCGGCCGGTGACGATGATCTTCGCCAGCAGCGAGTCGAACGCGCCGGAGACCTCGTCGCCCGCGGTGACGCCGGAGTCGAGGCGGATGCCCGGGCCGCCGAACGTCTTGAAGACGTGGATGGGGCCGGGCTGGGGGAGGAAGCCGCGCCCCGGGTCCTCGCCGTTGATGCGGAACTCGAAGGAGTGGCCCTGCGGCGCCGGGTCGTCGTAGTCGAGGGTGCCGCCCGCGGCGATGCGGAACTGCTCGCGCACGAGGTCGATGCCGGTGACCTCCTCGGAGACCGGGTGCTCCACCTGCAGACGCGTGTTCACCTCGAGGAACGAGATCGTGCCATCCGCCCCCACGAGGAACTCGCAGGTGCCGGCGCCGGTGTAGCCGACCTCGCGCAGGATGGCCTTGGACGCGGAGTAGAGGATGGCGTTCTGCTCGTCCGTGAGGAAGGGCGCGGGTGCCTCCTCGACGAGCTTCTGGTGGCGGCGCTGCAGCGAGCAGTCGCGCGTGGAGACCACGACGACGTTGCCGGCGGCGTCGGCCAGGCACTGGGTCTCGACGTGGCGCGGCTTGTCGAGGTACTTCTCGACGAAGCACTCGCCGCGGCCGAAGGCGGCGATCGCCTCGCGGGTCGCCGACTCGAACATCTCGGGGACCTCGTCGAGCGTGCGCGCGACCTTCAGCCCGCGCCCGCCGCCGCCGTATGCGGCCTTGATCGCGATGGGGAGGCCGGCCTGCTCGGCGAACGCGACGACCTCCTCGGCCGTCTCGACGGGACCGGGGGTGCCGGGCGCGAGCGGCGCGCCGACCTTCTCCGCCACGTGGCGCGCGGTGACCTTGTCGCCCAGGGCCTCGATGGCCTCGGGGGAGGGGCCGATCCAGATGAGCCCCGCGGCCTGCACGGCGCGCGCGAACTCGGCGTTCTCGGCGAGGAAGCCGTAGCCGGGGTGCACGGCGTCGGCGCCGGAGCGCCGGGCGACGGAGAGGATCTTGTCGATCTGCAGGTAGGTCTCGGCGCTCGTGGAGCCCTCGAGCGCGTACGCCTCATCGGCGAGGCGCGCGTGCAGGGCGTCGCGATCCTGATCGGCGTAGACGGCGACGGAGGAGATCCCCGAGTCGCGCGCCGCGCGGACGATGCGGACGGCGATCTCGCCGCGGTTCGCGATGAGCACCTTGGCGATTTCAGACATGCGTCCCAGCGTAGTCACGCCGGGGTGCTCCCTTTTGCGTGACCCTCACAAAGTGCGGGCGGATTGCTGAGCGAATTCCTACGGGATGCGGTTCCACAGGTCGGTCCACTCGACCCCCAGCTCGCGCGCGAGGCGGCGGATGGTCGACAGCGACATCCCGACGACGGTGGAGGGGTCGCCCTCCACGCGCTCGATGAACGGCGCGCCCAGGCTGTCGACGGTGAAGGCGCCCGCGACGAGGAGCGGCTCGCCGGTGCCGACATACGCCGCGATCTCCGCGTCGGTGACGTCGGCGGCGAACGACACCGACGCCCGCGCGACGGCGTGCGCCTCGGGGCGGTCCCCCGCCCCCGCGCGCACCCGGATCACCGCATGGCCGGAGTGCAGCACGCCGGTGCGTCCGCGCATCGCCTGCCAGCGCGCGGTCGCCGCCTCGGGCGTGTACGGCTTGCCGAGGATCTCGCCGTCCAGCTCGAACATCGAGTCCCCGCCGACGACGATCCCGTCGAAGTCGGGGAGGACCTCGAGGACGCGGCCCGCGACATCCGCCGCCTTGCGCCGCGCGAGGACGAGGACGTGCTCGTCGGCCGGGAGGGTGCGACCCTCCTGCCGCTCGATGTCGGCGATCACGGCCTCCTCGTCCACCTCGGGGGCGAGGGGGAGCGGCTCGATGCCGGCCTGGTTCAGGAGCGCCAGGCGCGCGGGCGACGTGGAGGCGAGACAGACCTGCATGCCCCCACGGTAGGCGATCGGCCAGCCGGCGATGCGACGATGTGGGGATGCAGAGCGGAGACGTCGTCGATCTCGAGGTCACGGACATCGCGCACGGGGGCGTCTTCGTCGCCCGGCACGAGGGTCGGGTGGTGTTCGTGCCGGATGCGATCCCCGGCGAGCGGGTGCGCGCCCGGGTCGCCGAGGTGAAGAAGAGCTTCGCCCGCGCGGAGGCGCTCGAGGTGCTGGACGCGTCTCCCCATCGGCGCCCGCACATCTGGGCCGAGGCCGACATCGCCCGCGACCCCGCCGAGCGCGTCGGCGGCGCCGACCTCGGGCACATCGAGCTCGCGCACCAGCGCGTCCTCAAAGAGAAGGTGCTGCGCGACGCGTTCGCGCGGTTCGCGGGCGGCGAGGTCGAGGTGCCCGTCGCTGCGGCCGAAGACGAGACGGCGGATGGCACGCGCTGGCGCACGCGCATCGGCCTCCACATCGACGGGGAGGGCCGGATCGGCCCCTACGCCTCCCGCAGCCATCGCGTCATCGAGGTGGCCGGCCATCCGCTCGCGACCGCGGCGATCGAGAGCGCCGCGCTCGCGCTGCACCGCGAGAAGCCGGGCCGCGTCGATCTCGCGCAGTCGGCGGACGGCGCGGTGCACGTCGTGCGCCGACCGGATCGCCGGCGGGGAGCGAAGGCGCCGGCCGTGGCGCCGCAGGTCGTCGTCGAGCGCGTCGGCGAGCGCGCGTTCCAGGTGGATGCCGGCGGCTTCTGGCAGGTGCACCGGAGCGCGGCCGGCGTGCTGCACGGCGCGGTGATGCGCGCGCTCGGCGCGGGGCTCGACGCCGACGCCCGGCACCTGGACCTCTACGGCGGCGTGGGACTCCTCGCCGACGCGATCGGCCAGGCCGCGGGCGAGGACGTGCGGCTCACGTCGGTCGAGTCGGCGCCTCGGGCGACCGCGCACGCCCGCGCGAACCTCGAGCGCTATCCTCGCGCTGAGGCGGTCACCGGTCGCGTCGAGCGGTGGCTCGGCGCGCTCGCCGCGGACGCGGACGCCGACGACCGAGAGGCCCTGCGGCGCGGCGTCACCCTGCTCGACCCGCCGCGCGCGGGAGCGGGCGCGCAGGTCGTCGACGCGATCGCCGAGATCGCGCCGTCCGCGGTCGTGTATGTGGCGTGCGACCCTGTCGCGCTCGCGCGCGACGTCGGGCTGTTCAGCGCGCACGGGTACACGGCCGAGAGCGTGACGGGGTTCGACCTCTTCCCCAACTCGCATCACGTGGAGGCGCTGGCGGTGCTGCGTCGGGCGTGAGATGACGCGCCCGACGGCTAGGCTTCTGGCATGACACGCGTGGCCCTCATCGATGATCACGAGTCGGTTCGGCTCGGCCTCGAGGCGGCGCTGCGGCGCGACGGACACGACGTCGTCTACAGCGGCGTGTCCGTGTCCGCCCACCTCGCCTGGCGTCAGGAGACCGCCGCGGCGCCCGCCGACGTCGTGCTGCTCGACCTCACCCTCGGCGACGGCGCGACCATCACCGAGAACGTCGTGCGGCTGGCGGGGGAGTCCGCCGTGATCATCCACTCCGTCGCCGACCGCCCAGCCGCCGTGCGCGAGGCGCTCGCCGCAGGCGCCGCGGGCGTGGTGAGCAAGTCCTCGCCGCTCGAGGACGTGCTCGCGGCGGTCCGCACCACCGCGGGCGGCGAGCCGCTGAACAACGTCGAGTGGGCGAGCGCCGTCGCGAGCGACCGCGAGTTCGCCGACGCGCAGCTGGCCGCGAGGGAGCGCGAGGTGCTGCGCCTCTACGCCGCCGGCCTCCCGCTCAAGGCGGTCGCCGACCGCCTCGGGATCGCCTACTCCACGGCGAAGGAGAACATCACGCGCATCCGCGTGAAGTACACGGATGTCGGTCGCCCGGCGCCGACGAAGGTGGATCTCCTCCGCCGCGCCATCGAAGACGGCATCGTCGACGCTCCGGCGGAGAGCTGATGGCCGCCCCGCACGTCCCCACCGGCGAGGAGGCGATCGCGCAGGCCTGGAACCAGGTCCTGCCGCGCCGCGCTGCGGCCGTCGCGCTCGAGCGCGGATTCACGACCGCGCGCATCGAGCGCGTGCTGCAGGTCGCGCTCGCGCTGGCCTCCACGCTCCTCGGCGCGCAGGCCGTCGGCGCAGCGCTGGCCTCGGACCTCGGACCGCCGCTGCGGACCGCGCTCGTCGGGATGGTCTTCGCCTCGCTCGCGGCGATGATCGTGGCGTGCCTCGTCGGGCGCTGGGCGCGCAGCGCGTCGGCGGTGTTCGCCTTCCTGCTGCCGCTCGCGCTCGCGGTGCTCGGCGCGCTCCCGGCGCCGAGCTACGAACCCGACGGCGGTCCGTGGATCTTCTTCCTCCTCAGCGTCGCCCCGGCCGCCGCCGCGATCACCTTCCCCACCGCCTGGCAGTTCCTCTGGGTCGTCGTCGTCCCCGTGCTGTACGCCTATATCCGGCTCTCCCGCGGCGCGTTCGCGCCGGAGTCCTGGATCGCGGCGACCTACGACCTGTCGCTGGCGCTCATCATCGGCACCACCATCGTGGCGCTCGTGTGGATGTTCCGCAGCCTCGCCTCGGGCGTCGACGCCGCCCGTTCCGCCGCGATCGCCGAGTACTCGCGGGCCGCCTCCGCCGACGCCGCGGAGCAGGAGCGGGTCGAGGTCGCCGCGCTCATGCACGACAGCGTCCTCGCCGCCCTCATCGCGGCGGGCCGCGCCCGCTCCGCGCGCGAGCACCACCTGGCCGTGTCCATGGCGCGCGAAGCGCTCACGCGGCTCGCGAACGCCGAATCGGACGAGCCGGAGGGCAGCGACGCTCCCGTCACGTCCTCGTGGATCCGCTCGGAGCTGCAGGCGCAGGCGCGCGCCCTCGGCCTCGACCTCGTCGTCGAGGAGAGCCAGCCGCCGATGTCGGGCATCCCGGGCCGCGTCGCGCGCGCCCTCGTGCTCGCCGCGACCCAGGCCATCGCCAACGCGATCCAGCACGCCGACGGGCGCGGGCTCGCCGTCCGGCTCTCCGCGCGCAGCGGCCGGGTGCAGATCGTCGTCGTCGACGCGGGCACCGGCCTCGACCTCGCGGCGATCCCCGCCGACCGGCTCGGCATCCGCGCGTCGATCTTCGCGCGCGTGACGGCGGTCGGCGGTCGAGCGGAGATCGATTCGGATGGCGGAGGCACCGTCGTGACGATCGCATGGCCGTCCAAGGACGCCCCGCAGAGCATGCAGGGGGTGACGCCGTGAAGGTCCGCCAGGTCCTGACGAGCCTCGCTGCCGCGCTGTCGGGCTATCTCGCCGCGCGCGGCATCTTCCCCACGCAGGTCGTCGACCACCCCGGCTTCCTGGTCGCGGGTGTCACGCTGTACCTGCTGTCGACCCTGCTCGTCCTCGCCGTGCCGTCGGTGCGCCGTGAGGGCGCCCCCGCACGGCTGCCGAGATGGATCTCGGCCTGGGCGGTGCTCGTCTCGGCCGCGCTGCCCTGCATCGTCAGCGCGAGCTCCGAGCGGGGCGACTGGACCGCTCCGCACGTGACCTGGTACATCGGCGCGGTGGGAGCGCTCATGACGATCGTCATGGTTCGGCGCCGTCCGGTGTGGGCGTGGGCCGGCATCGTGGCGATGAGCGTCGCGAGCTCGGCGCTCATCGGTCTGGGCTCCGCACTGTCGTTCGGCCTCGTCGGCTCCGTGCTCTGGGTCGCCGTCGCACAGCTCATGCAGCTCTCGACGGACCGCGCGTACGCGGACACGGTCAAGCTCGCGAGCCTGCAGCAGGCGTCGGCGGCGTGGCAGTCCGCGCAGATGATGCGCCGCCGGGAGCGCCGCGAGCGCGTGCAGTACGCGCTCGAGGTGGCGGGCCCCGTGCTCACGCAGGTCATCGCCTCGGGTGGCGCGCTCGCCGACGAGGAGCGGAACGAGGCGTGGATCGCCGAGGGCACGCTGCGCGACGAGCTGCGGGCGCCGAAGCTCATGGACGACGAGGTGCGCGCGGCGATCGCGGGCCTCCGCCGGCGCGGCGCCACCGTCACCGTGCTCGATGAGGGCGGCGTGGACGACCTCGACGAAGCTCAGCTCGCCGCCGTCCGCGCCGAGCTCGCCGTGACCCTCGCCGCGACCGACGCGCCGCGCCTCATCATCCGTGCGGCGCCCCATCCGGAGATCGCTGTGACCGTCGTCGGACGGGCCGGAGTGGAGCTCTCGGACGAGGATACGGTCGCGCTCTGGCACGAGATCCCTCGCCCGAGCTGAGCCGCCCGGACGCCTCGTCCGTCGGACGGGGCGTTCCGGCGTGGTCGGCGGGCGTTCGATCGCGGGCCACCCCGTTCGATCGCGGGAGCCCGGAGACGGAAAGGGCCGGGGGTGATCATTCACCCCCGGCCGTGCGGACGGTTACCCGAAAACCGTCCGCGGGAGGGCCGACAGCCCATCCGCCTACCCTGGAGCAGATGGGGCGGCCAACGCAAAGCGTTTCCGTATTCAGTATGGAAAACCCGCAAGCGGATGTCTGTAGGTATTTCGGGGGACATCTTCCGGAATCTCGGCGCCCGCCATCCCCGATCGAGCGGGATGGGCCTGCGCGTCGGTGGTGCGGAACTCGCGGATTGCGGGCTGAGAACGCGAGAACGGCACCACCGAGTGGATGGCCCCGCGCGTCGGTGGTGCCGAACTCGCGGAATGCGGGCTGAGAACGCGAGAACGGCACCACCGAGCGGATGGCCCCGCGCGTCGGTGGTGCGGAACTCGCGAAATGCGCGCTCAGCCCCGGAAGCGGCCCCACGCGCCCCGGGCGAGGGGACGGCGCAGTCGGCGCGTGTGCGTCCACGCATCAACGGCGGGTGCGTCCTCGGCGACGGCGGTGGCGGCCTCCGTGGCGTACGCCTCCGAGACGACCGCGACGAGCGCGGCGAGCTCCTCGTCGGTGGGCGTGCCGCGCACGACGTCGACGCGGGGGATCTCGTTCTGCTGCGACATGGGTCGGCTCCCGCTAGAGCGGGATGTTCCCGTGCTTCTTCGGCGGCAGCTCGGCGCGCTTGCCGCGGAGCGCCCGCAGCGCCTTCGCGATCGACACGCGCGTGGCGGCGGGTTCGATGATGCCGTCGAGCTCGCCGCGCTCGGCCGCGAGGAACGGGCTCGCCACGTTGTACGTGTACTCGTTCGCGAGGCGGGTGCGCACGGCCGCGACGTCCTCACCGGCCTCCTCCGCCTTCCGCAGCTCGCCGCGGTAGAGGATGTTCACCGCGCCCTGACCGCCCATCACCGCGATCTCGGCCGTCGGCCACGCGAGGTTGATGTCGGCGCCGAGCTGCTTCGAGCCCATGACGATGTACGCGCCGCCGTAGGCCTTCCGCAGGATGACGGTGACGAGCGGGACCGTCGCCTCCGCGTACGCGTAGAGCAGCTTCGCGCCGCGGCGGATGACGCCGGTCCACTCCTGGTCGGTGCCGGGCAGGTAGCCGGGCACGTCGACGAGGGTGACGATCGGGATGGAGAACGCGTCGCAGAACCGCACGAAGCGGGAGGCCTTCTCGCCCGCCTCGATGTTCAGCGTGCCCGCCATCTGCGAGGGCTGGTTGGCGATGATGCCCACCGTGCGCCCCTCGATCCGGCCGAATCCGATGACGATGTTGGGGGCGAACAGCGGCTGCACCTCGAGGAACTCGCCGTCGTCGACGGTGCGCGCGATGACCTCGTGGATGTCGTACGGCTGGTTCGGCGAATCCGGCACCAGCGTGTTGAGCTGGCGGTCGGCGTCGGTGGTCTCGAACTCGAACGCCGACTCGTACGTCGGGGCGTCTGCCATGTTGTTGTCGGGCAGGAAGCCCAGGAGCGTGCGCGCGTAGTCGAGGGCGTCGTCCTCGTCCTCGGCCAGGTAGTGCGCGACGCCGGAGCGCGTGTTGTGGGTGTGCGCGCCGCCGAGCTCCTCCATGCCGACGTCCTCGCCGGTGACCGTCTTGATGACGTCGGGGCCGGTGACGAACATCTGGCTGGTCTTGTCGACCATGATGACGAAGTCGGTGAGGGCGGGCGAGTAGACGGCGCCGCCCGCCGCCGGGCCCATGATGATCGAGATCTGCGGGATGACGCCGGAGGCCGCGGTGTTGAGGCGGAAGATCTCGCCGTACTTCCCGAGCGCGACCACGCCCTCCTGGATGCGTGCGCCGCCGGAGTCGAGGATGCCGATGATGGGCATGCCGCCGCGCAGGGCGAACTCCATGATCTTGATGATCTTGTCGCCGGCGACCTCGCCGAGCGATCCGCCGAAGGTGGAGAAGTCCTGCGCGTACACGGCGACCGTGCGGCCGTGGATGGTGCCCACGCCGGTCACGACGGAGTCGCCGTAGGGGCGGGAGCGATCCATGCCGAAGGCGGTGGTGCGGTGCCGCACGTACTCGTCGAACTCGACGAACGAGCCGTGGTCGACGAGCAGCTCGATGCGCTCGCGCGCGGTGAGCTTGTTCTTGGCGTGCTGCTTCTCCTGCGCCTTGACCTCGGCCTGCACGACGGCCTCGTCGTAGCGGGCGCGCAGGTCGGCGATCTTGCCCTGGGTCGTGGACATGTCCGGTTCCGTCACGCGTTCCACCCTATCCGTGGGCGCGGCGAAGCAGTTGGAGGGCGCACACAACGCCAGCGGTGATGCTGTGTGGGCTTCCTCCGCCGGGGCTCAGCCCGCGACGGGCGTGTCGAAGAACGCGGCGGCGGCCCTGGCCTCGTAGACCGCGTCGTCGAGCTCGTCGGAGGTGACGTTCACGTGGCCCACCTTGCGGCCGGGGCGCGGCTCCTTGCCGTAGGTGTGGATCTTCGCGAGCGGGTGCGCGGCCATCGCGGCGGCGAAGCGGTCGGTGAGCTGCTCGCCCTGGGGCCCGCCCAGGATGTTCACCATCACGACGGCGCCGGCGGTGACGTCGACCGCGCCGAGGGGCAGATCGAGCACCGCGCGCAGGTGCTGCTCGAACTGGCTCGTGACCGCGCCGTCCTGACTCCAGTGACCGCTGTTGTGCGGACGCATGGCGAGCTCGTTGACGAGGATCCGGTCATCCGTGGTCTCGAACAGCTCCACGGCCAGCATGCCCGTCACGCCGAGCCCGTCGGCGATCGAGGCGCCCAGGCGCGCGGCGACCTCGAGGAGCTTCTCGCTGGCGTCGGGTGCGGGGGCGAGGACCTCCGCGCACACCCCGCCGCGCTGCACGGTCTCCACCACGGGGTAGGCGACCATCTCGCCGCTCGGCCGGCGCGCGATCTGCTGCGCGAGCTCGCGACGGAAGTCGACGAGCTCCTCGACGAGCAGCGCCTCGCCGTCGAAGTCGGCGAACCAGTCGGCGACCTCTGCGGGGTCGGACACCACCTTCACGCCCTTGCCGTCGTAGCCGCCGCGCGGGGTCTTCACGACCGCCCGGCCGCCGTGGTCGTCGAGGAACGCCTGCAGCTCCTCCGTGCGCGAGACCGCCGCCCAGTCGGGCTGCGGCGCGCCGAGCTCGGCCAGTCGGCGGCGCATCACGAGCTTGTCCTGCGCGAAGCGCAGCGCGTCGGGGCCGGGGTGCACGGCGACGCCGTCGTCGACGAGCGCCCGCAGCACGTCCTGCGGCACGTGCTCGTGGTCGAACGTGATGACGTCGACGTCCTGCGCGAATGCGCGCACGGTCTCGACGTCCCGGTAGTCGCCGACCGCGGCCTGCGCGAGCGCGGCCGACATGCCGTCCGCCTCCGCCAGCACCCGGATCTCGATCCCGAGCTCGACCGCCGGAGCGATCATCATCCGAGCCAGCTGGCCGCCGCCGATCACACCCACACGCATCGTCATGCGTCCATCTTGGCGCATCGCGGCGCCGGGGTCCGCTCAGGCCGGGGGCAGCTGATGGCCGAACGAGAAGCCCTGCGAATCGCGGTGCGCCTGGATCTGGCTCATCTCCACCTGGTCTGCGAGCACCTCGTGCACCAGCCCCGCATCGGGCACGTCGTGCAGCACGAGCGGCGGCGACGTGCCGTCGGAGAGCGTGATCGTGCCCGCGCCCCACAGCCGCTGCAGCGGGCCGCGGCGGAGCCGGATGCCGTAGCCGCCGGCGTGGAAGAGGTCGCGCTTGCTGCGCGAGAGGAAGCCGTGCTTCACGCTCACGCGCCGCGTGGTGACGGTGTAGGTGCGAGTGAGCCAGCGCGCGAGCGGCAGGACCGTGCCCACGAGGACGACGACGCCCGCCGCGCAGAGGAGCATCCAGTTCTCCCACGGCAGCGCGAGGTTGTCGTAGAAGTAGGCGACGGCGCCCGCGGTCGCGACGAGGAGGAGCGCCGACCAGACCAGCCGCCGCGCGTGCCCGTGCATGCGCGCGATGACGAGCTCCGGCGCGGGCGCGGCCGGGGGAGTGGCGGGGCGTCCCGCGAGTCCAGGCGTGCTCATGCCCCCATTGTCCGCGACCCCGCCGACGCTCGCGCATGCCGCGCCGGGCGGGACACTGCGCAGGAGATCGGCGGGCACGATGGCGGCCGCCGTCGGCGGCGGGGCGGATGGCCGGGGCCGGCCGGGCGGGCGGCGCTCGGATCTCCTGCGGGATGTGCCGGGTCAGCGCACGTGCACGACGTCGCCCGCCGAGACGGCGACGCGCGCGCCACCCGACTCCACGACGAGGCGCCCGTCGGGTGCGATGGCGGCCGCGCGTCCGCGCAGGGTGCTGCCGTCGGGCAGCGCGACCGACACGTCGCGATCGAGCGTGAGGCAGGCGGCCGTCACCGCGGCATGGGCGCCCGACGCGGCGGCGTCGCCGCCCGCGCGAGCGAGGCCATCCAGCAGTGCGTCGAGGCCGGTCAGGTAGTCGGCGACCAGGGCGTCCTCGTCGCACGCGAGACCCAGCGCGGGGAACGACGTCGCGGTCTCGACCGGCAGGTCCGCCGGGTCGAGCCGGGTGTTGACGCCCGTGCCCACGATCACGGCGTCGGGGGCCGCGGTGCCCTCCGCGAGCACGCCGCAGATCTTCCGCAGGTCCGGCCCGACGAGCACGTCGTTCGGCCACTTGAGCCCCACCCGCTCGGCGGGGATCTGTGCGGCGACCGCGTCGCGCATCGCGACGCCCGCCACGAGCGGGATCCATCCCCGCGCGGCGAGGGGAAGCCGGGGGACCCGCACCACGACGGACAGCGCGAGCGCCGCTCCGGCGGGCGCCACCCAGCGGCGGTCGAGGCGCCCGCGGCCCGCGCGCTGGTCGTGGGTGAGCAGCGCGCCGAGGTGCGGCCACTCCTCGCCGCGCGCGATCGCCGCGGCGAGATCGGCGTTGGTTGACCCCGTCTGCGCGACCTCGGTCATCCGCCCCGCCACCGCCCGCGCTCGCTCCCACATCACGCAACGACCCTAGTGCGGGCGACGGGGCGGGCGACCCTGCGGCGTCCTCTGGGCGAAATCCAGGCTCTCCCCCTACCCTTGTCTGGTGCTGAACACGACCGAAGCGCCCCTCGTCGGCGTCGTCATGGGCTCCGACTCCGATTGGCGCGTCATGGTCGACGCCTCGAACGCGCTGTCGGAGTTCGGCATCGCGCACGAGGTGGAGGTCGTCTCCGCCCACCGCACGGTCGACAAGCTCGTCCGCTACGGGCGCGAGGCGCGCGGTCGCGGGCTGAAGGCGATCATCGCCGGCGCCGGCGGCGCGGCCCACCTCCCCGGCATGCTCGCCTCCCTCACCGCGCTGCCGGTCATCGGCGTCCCGGTGCAGCTGAAGACCCTCGAGGGCCTCGACTCGCTGCTCTCCATCGTGCAGATGCCCGCCGGCATCCCCGTCGCCACGGTCTCGATCAACGGTGCCAAGAACGCGGGCCTCCTCGCCGCCCGCATCCTCGGCGCGTCCGACCCGGCCGTGGCGGACGCCGTCGAGCAGTACGCGCGCGATCTGGAGCGCCAGGTCGAGGAGAAGAACACCCGGCTGAAGGACTCTCTGTGACCGTTGCCGCAGCGGCGCCCCCTCGCGCGCGGATCTCGAAGCCGAGCGCCGTCGCCCTCACGCGCCCGATGCGGCATCCCGACCCGGCGAACGCCGCCCTGATGACGCGGCGCGGCTGGTGGCTCGTCCTCCTCGGATGGGCGATCCCCGGCTCCGCGCAGGTTCTCGCCGGCAGCAGGCGGCTCGGCCGATTCGGCCTCGGCGCGACGCTCACGTCGTGGGTGGTCGCCGTCGTGGCGGCGCTCGCGTTCCTGCTGTGGCGGGATGGCTTCCTGACGGTGCTGCTGAACACCTACGTGCTCATCGGCCTCGCCGTGCTCGTGGTCGGCTACGGCGTGCTGTGGCTGATCCTCGCGATCGACACGCTGCGGCTCGTGCGGCTCGTCCGCACCACGAGCCCCGCGCGCTTCGGCATCGCCCTGCTCAGCATCGCGCTCATGGTGCTGACCGGCGGATCCGTGGCCTACGCGGCGCCGCGGCTCATCGCGGCCTCCAGCGCCTTCGGGTCGATCTTCGCCGCCAGCGCGCCCGTCGTGCCGCCGAGCGACGGGTACTACAACATCCTGCTGCTGGGCGCGGACTCCGGCGACGGCCGCGACTCCATGCGCTTCGACAGCATCTCGGTCGTCTCCATCGAGGCGACGACCGGCGCCGTGACGATCACCGGCATCCCCCGCGAGCTCGGCGGGGCTCCGTTCAGCGAGGGCAGCCCCATGGCGGCGCTGTACCCGACCGGGTTCGAGGGGCACGCCGACGCGGAGTGCGGCTGGGACGACTGGATGAACCACATCCGCCAGGCCGCGCAGATCTGCCGCGACGACCAGGGCGCGGCGCTGTATCCCGACGCCGCGAAGCACGGATCCGAGCCGGGCGTGGAGGCCACGAAGGACGCGGCCGAGGGCGTCACCGGCCTCGAGATCCCGTACTACGCCTTCATCGACATGAACGGATTCGCCGCGCTCGTCGACGCGCTCGGCGGCGTCGACATCGAGGTGGCCCAGCGCCTGCCCGAGGGCGGCGGCCCCGCGTACGAGGGGCAGCCCGCCGAGGACTGGGCGAGCGGATGGATCGAGCCGGGCGCCCAGCACATGGACGGCGACACCGCCCAGTGGTACGCCCGCTCGCGCTACACGACGAGCGACTGGGACCGCATGCAGCGCCAGCGCCAGCTGCAGGAGGCGATCCTCGCGCAGTTCACGCCGGAGAACGTCGTCATGCGCTTCCAGGACGTGGCCCGCGCGGGCACCGCGATCGTCGAGACCGACATCCCGCAGTCGCTGCTGCCGACCTTCCTGGATCTGGCCGTCCAGGCGAAGAGCCAGCCCATGACATCCGTCGAGCTCACCCCCGAGGGCCCCGTCGCCGTCGACCAGGACGACCCCGACTTCGACGCGATCCACGCGTACCTGCAGGGGGTGCTCCACCCGGGCTCGAGCGCCGGATGACCGTGCGCCTGCGGGTCGTCCTGGATCAGCTCGCAGCGCCCGTCGATCCCGACCTCGCCGCCGCCTCGCGGGACCTCGCGCGACTGCTGGTCGAGGCCGCCCCCGCCGGTTGCGTGGTCGACGCGATCGCGCCCGCCGGTGCGCCGCTGGACGTGCCGGGGATCGCCGCCGAGAAGCGCCTGGCGCGCGGGCGGCGCGAGCTCGCCGCGGCATGGCGGATGGGGATGGCGCCGGAGGACGGTCTCATCCACTCTCCGACGCTGCTCGCGCCGCTCGTGCGCCACGAGCGCCCGGCGGCGCAGACCGCCGTCACCGTCTGGGACCTGCGCGCCTGGGAGGCGCCGGAGGAGCTGCCGCGCGGGGCGGCCGCCCTCGAGCAGGCGCTGCTGCGCCGCGCGCAGAAGCACGCGGACGCCGTCGTGGTGCCCACGCACTCCGTCGCCGAGCGCCTGGACGCCATCGCCGCTCTGCGCGGCCGCGTCCGCGTCATCGCCGGCGCACCGCCGGAGGGGTTCGCGCTGCCGACCGACGCCGAGGCGCGTCGGCGCGACCTCGGGCTGCCGCCCGCGTTCGTGGCGGCGGCCGGCACGGCGGCGCCGTCGGATGGCCTCGCCCGGGTGTTCGCGGCCGCGCGCGCTGCCGGGTCGGACGTCGTGGTGCTGGATGTGCCGGAACGGCATGTCGCGTCGGTCCGCGCGATCGCGGAGGAGGCCGGCCTCGGGGCGGAGCGCGTCCATCCGCACGGCTCCCTGGACCGCGGCGACCGTGCGGCGGTCCTCGGAGCGGCCGGCGCGTTCCTCGCCGGTTCGACACGGGCGGTGTGGCCGTGGCGCGTCGTCGAGGCCATGACCCTCGGCACCCCCGTCATCGCGATCGACGCCGACGGCCACCGCGAGGTGGTGCTCGACGGCGGCGCCGTGGTGCGCGCCGACGAGATGGCCGACGCGCTTGTCGCGGCGCTCGCGGGCGACCCGATGTCGCTCGGGCTGCGCGCGCGGGACCGCTCGCGGGCGTTCTCCTGGCACGGCGCGGCCGAGAAGGTGTGGCAGCTGCACGCCGAGCTGTGACCTCCCGCTTCGGGGCTGGCCTCCAGGTTGCCCGGGGGCGCGGCGATAGGATCGCGTGTGGCTTTTTCCCGATTGACGAGGCAGGGCGCGCAGCAGTGACGACGATCGATCTCTCGGAATACGACGTCCCCGGCCGGGGCCGCGGCCTCGCCGATGTCTTCCGCTGGCGCTACCTCCTGCGCCTCCTCGTGCGCAAGGGCACGGCGACCCGCTACCGCAACTCGGTGCTCGGCTGGACCTGGTCGTATGTCAAGCCCGGCATCCAGTTCCTCATGTACTTCCTCGTCGTGGGGTACATCTTCAACGGCAACCGCGGCATCACGAACTTCCCGATCTACCTGTTCGCCGGGCTGGTCGCGGTGAACTTCTTCAACGAGGCGTTCGGCAACTCCACGACCGCGATCGTCGACAACCGCGCGCTGGTGAAGAAGATCTACCTGCCGCGGGAGCTCTTCCCCATCTCCGCCGTCACGGTCGCGTTCATCCACTTCCTGCCGCAGCTGGCCATCCTGCTCGTCGTCGCCCTGCTCTACGGATGGCTTCCCACGTTCGCGGGCATCGGCGCGATGCTCCTGGGGATGGCCCTGATCGCCGCTCTCGCGCTGGGGCTCGGTCTCTTCTTCGCCGGGATCAACGTGCGCTACCGCGACGCGCAGAACTTCGTCGAGATCATCCGCATGGTGTCCACGTGGGCCTCGCCGGTGCTGTACGCCTGGACCCTCGTGGCGGAGAAGGCCAGCGGCTGGGTCCTGCACCTCTACATGTCGAACCCCGTGACGATCGCCGTGGAGCTGTTCCACTGGACGTTCTGGGAGCCGACCGTGCCCGTCGACGCCGTCGAGCAGCCGCACGGCTTCCCGCCGCACTTCACCGTGTACCTCACCGTGGCCGTCGTGATGTGCGCCGTCATCCTCATCATCGGCCAGTTCACGTTCCGCCGCTTCGAGCGCACCTTCGCCCAGGACCTGTGATGTCGAACACCCTCACCGTCACGTCGGCCACGAAGCCGGCCATCGTCATCGACCACGTGTCGAAGATGTTCCTCAAGCGGAACACGCACTCCTTCAAGGAGGCGTTCATCGGGTGGATCCAGCGCAAGAAGGTGCGCAGCGACGTCTTCACCGCGCTCGACGACGTCAGCTTCCAGATCGGCGAGGGCGAGTCGGTTGCCGTCCTCGGGTTCAACGGGTCCGGCAAGTCCACGACCCTGAAGCTCGTGTCCGGCGTCCTCGAGCCCGACGAGGGGCGCGTCTTCACGCGCGGCCGCGTCGCGGGCCTCATCGAGGTCGGCGCGGGCTTCCACCCCGACCTCTCGGGGCGCGAGAACGTGTACCTGAACGCGGCCATCCTCGGCATGAAGCAGGAGGAGATCGAGGCGCGCTTCGACGACATCGTCGCCTTCAGCGAGATCGGCGACTTCATCGACACCGAGGTGAAGCACTACTCCTCGGGCATGTTCATGCGCCTGGCGTTCGCCGTGGCCATCCACGTCGACCTCGACGTGCTGCTCGTCGACGAGGTGCTGTCGGTGGGTGACGCGCCGTTCCGGCAGAAGTGCTACGCGAAGATCGAGGAGCTCACGGCGAAGGGCGTCACGATGCTCGTCGTCAGCCACGACATGGGCACCGTGAAGCGCCTGTGCTCGCGCGGCATCTTCATCCACGAGCACAAGGTGCTCTTCGACGGCCCCATCGAGGAGGCCGTCGAGCTCGTTCGCACCACCCCCCACTGAGCCCGGGTGCGGGAACGGGGCACACCCGCAGCGCACACACGCGCAGGGGCGCTCGCTTCGGCACCGCGTGCGGGCTCGGGCACCGCGTGCGGGCTCGGGCACCGCGTGCGGGCTCGGGCACCGCGTGCGGGCTCGGGCACCGCGTGTGGGCTCCGGCACCGCGTGCAACGCGTGCTGTCGCGGAGCGGCGGCGCTGCCCGGGAGCGATCACGGTATGCGCGAGCGTGCTGAGCGCGTGGACGGGGCTGCGCGCGAGCGTTCGCGACGCCTGCGAGCCCGCGGGCGGTGTCGGCGCGCTGTCCGCACGGACGCAGCCGACCTCGGACCGTGCCTCTGATCCCGCAGCGGGCACCGGCTCCGATGCCGTTCGTTCGCTCCGACGCCGGCCCTCCGTGCCCGGACAGCGCCCTCGCTCCTCGCCAGCGCGTTCGCTCCGAGACCGCGTGCGGCGCACACTGTCCGCGAGCGACGGCGCTGATCATGAGCGACGGCGTCGTGCGCGAGCGCGCCGCCGGGATCAGCGGGCGAGGCGCCTGCGCAGCTTGTCGTAGCCGCGGGCGACGACGTTGAAGCGGCCGACTTCGCGGCGCACCTCGTCGCGGATGCCGTTCTCGACGTCGACGAAGCGGCGGTCGATGAACTTCGTGAGATAGAGCACGAGGCCGAGGCCGTTCTCGTCGACGTACTCGCGCAGCGCGCGGTCGCGGATGAGCGCGTCGTGCTTCTCATGCTCGCCGCGCGAGGAGATCACGCTGTTGCCGGCGCTGCCGTCGGCTCCGGTCCGCTGGTGCCAGTAGGCGTACGGATGGTCGGAGAGGTACTCGAGGGCGCCTCGCGAGAGCACACGGAGGTTGAACTCCCAGTCGCCCACCACGGGCAGGCGGTCGTCGTACAGCCCCAGCTCCTCGTGGAGCGCGCGGCGGTAGACGAACCCGATCGGCACGTAGCGGTTGAACAGCAGCGTGTCGGCGAGGGTGGGGGCGGGCAGGTGCGGCTGGAAGACCTCCCGGCGCACCGGCACGAGCCGGTCGCCCTCGAGGGTCTCCCACACGATCTCGATGCGGGAGACGACGCCGCCGCGATCGGGGTTCTCCTCGAGATACGTCGCCGCGCGCTCGAGGAATTCGGGATGCCACGTGTCGTCGTCGTCGTGCAGCACGAGCAGCGGCGCCGACGTCCCGAGGACGCCCGCGTTCGCGCTGACCCAGCGCCCGCGCGACGTCTCCGAGTGGATCGCGCGCACCCGGGCGCGGTCCGCGTCCGGCAGTGCGGCGATCAGCGCGTCGACGGGGGCGAGATCGCCTCCGTCGTTGACGATCACCGCCTCCCAGTCGGTCAGCGTCTGCGCCGTGATGCTCCGCACCGCACGGGCGAGCAGGTCGGCCCGATCCTTCGTGCGGATGACGATCGCGACGCGGGGGGTCATGTCAGCGGCCCATGCCGTGGTAGGTCCAGCCCGCGTCGCGCCAGTCGGCGGGGGAGAGGATGTTGCGGCCGTCGATGATGGTGGGGCGGGCGACCTTCTGCGCGGTCTCGACGGGGTCGAGGGCGCGGAACGCCTTCCACTCGGTGGCGATGACGACGGTCTCTGCGCCCTGGAGGGCGTCGTCGAGGGAGTCGGCGTACGCGAGCTGCGGGTGGGCGCGGCGGGCGTTGGGGATGGCCTCGGGGTCGTAGGCGATGACGTCGGCTCCGAGGCCCTTGAGGCGCACGGCGACGTCGAGGGCGGGGGAGTCGCGGGTGTCGTCGCTGTCAGGCTTGAACGCCAGTCCCAGGACGGCGACGCGGTGGCCGTTGACGTGGTCGTCGAAGCTGTGGGTGACGAGGTCGACCACGCGCTGCCGGCGGCGGAGGTTGATCTCGTCGACCTGCTTCAGGAACGCCACGGACTCGCCCTTGCCGAGCTCCTCGGCGCGGGCAGCGAAGGCGCGGATGTCCTTGGGCAGGCACCCGCCGCCGAAGCCGACGCCGGCGTTGAGGAAGCGGCGCCCGATGCGGTTGTCGTGCCCGATCGCGTCGGCGAGCTGGGTGACGTCGGCGCCGGTGGCCTCGGCGATCTCGGCCATGGCGTTGATGAAGCTGATCTTCGTGGCCAGGAAGCTGTTCGCGGCGACCTTCACGAGCTCGGCGGTCGCGTACCCGGTCACCAGGCGCGGGGTGCCCGCGCCGATCGCGGTGGCGTACACCTCGTCGAGGGTGGCGGTGTCGGTCTCGCCGGTGGTGTCGGAGACGCCGTACACGAGCCGGTCGGGCTCGACGGTGTCCTTCACCGCGAAGCCCTCGCGGAGGAACTCGGGGTTCCACGCGAGGTGCGCGCCGGTGGGCGCGACGAGCTCGGACAGGCGCTGGGCGGTGCCGACCGGGACGGTGGACTTGCCCGCGACGAGGTCGCCCTCGCCGAGGTGGGGCAGCAGCGCCTCGACGGACGAGTTGACGTAGGTCATGTCCGCGCCGGTGCCGTCCTTGCGCTGCGGGGTGCCCACGGCGATGAAGTGCACCTTCGCGCCCGCGGCGGCGGACATGTCGGTCGTGAACGACAGCCGACCCGACGCCAGGCCCGCCTGGAGGATCTCGCCCAGACCGGGCTCGAAGAACGGCGTCTCACCGGCAGCGAGCTTGTCGATCTTCGCCGCGTCGACATCCACCCCGACGACCTCGTGCCCGAGCGACGCCATCGCCGCCGCGTGCACCGCACCCAGATAACCGCAACCGATCACACTCAACTTCATGACGCCTGAAACCCCTCTGGCCGACTCCAACCGCGCGGGAGCCGGCGGCTCATCCGTGCGGTGCAACCCGTCAATCCTCCCATGGCCGCACGGGAGACCCCTGCGCAAGGAGCGCGCGTCCCGTTCCGACATACTGATCTGATGCGTGCCCGCCCCCTTCTCCGCGCGTCCGTCGCCGCGCGCGGACGCCTGACCGTCTCCGCCCTCGTCGTCCTCGGCCTCCTCGGCGGATCCCTCTCCGCCGCCAGCGCGGCGGCCGCGACGACCCCCGACGACGAGCCGGTCGTCTCCGCCACCACCGCACCGGGCACGCTGCCCGAGACCGTCTCTCCCCGCCCGACGCCGACCGCGGCGCCGACTCCGAAGCCGTCCGCCCCGCCAGCCGCGACGCCGAAGACGACCGCGACGCCGGCCCCGACTCCCGCCCCCGAGGAGCTCGCTCCGGAGGAGATGGACCGGCTCGCGCACGACACCACCCCCGATGAGGCGGTCGTGGAGGAGGGTGCGGACCTGCGAGCCCGCGCGGTGAGCCTCGTCGGGTTCGATCCCGGCGACATCGTCAGCGACGCCGTCTTCTACAACAGCGGTGCGATGAGCGCGGCGCAGATCCAGACCTTCTTGAAGAGCAAGGTGCCGACCTGCCGGTCGGGCTACACGTGCCTGAAGGACTTCCGGATGACCACGAGCACGCGGAAGGCAGACGCCTACTGCACCAAGCCGTACGCGGGTGCGGCGAACGAGAGCGCAGCGACGATCATCGCCAAGGTGGCGCAGGCGTGCGGCATCAACCCGCAGGTGCTGCTGGTGATGCTGCAGAAGGAGCAGGGCCTCGTCACGCACACCTGGCCGAGCGATTGGCGCTACACGATCGCGATGGGCATGGCGTGCCCCGACACCGCCGCGTGCGACACCCGCTACTACGGCTTCCAGAACCAGGTCTACGGGGCGGCGCGGCAGTACCAGGTCTACGCGACGTCCAGCTGGTTCAACTGGTTCCCGGTGGGGAAGTCCTCCCGCGTGCAGTACCACCCGAACGCGTCCTGCGGATCGGGCGCGGTCACGATCAAGAACAAGGCCACCGCGAGCCTGTACTACTACACGCCGTATCAGCCGAACGCGGCCGCGCTGCGCGCCGGATACGGCACGGGCGACGCGTGCTCGGCCTACGGCAACCGCAACTTCTACAACTACTTCACCGACTGGTTCGGGCCCACCCGCGCCGCCATGAAGGGCCTCATCCGCGTCGACAGCCGCGACATCTACCTCCTGAACGGCACGAGCAAGGTCCACGTCACGTCGGCGACGCTCGCCGAGTACAAGGCAGCCTTCGGCGCATGGCGCGAGGTGTCGTCGGATGCCGCCGCCGCGTACCCGACGAAGGGCACCGCGTCGCTGTTCATCCGCAACACGACCAGCGGCGAGGTGGCCCTGCTGCAGGGCGGCAAGCGGCACCGGTTCTCGACGTGCACGCAGGTGGCGCAGTGGGGCGGCACGTGCGGCACCGAGCTCGGCCTGGCTGCCTCGACCTACACGTCGGCCGGCAAGGGATCCGCCATGACGAACGTGGCGCGCCGGTCGTCGAACGGCCGTCTGCACGTCATCGGCAGCGGCTCGCGGCTCGTGCCGCTCTACGACAGCGCCGCCGTCGCCGCGTACACGGGCTCGTCCGCGCCGTACGCGGCCGTCATGTCCGCCGCGGCCCAGCAGAAGTACACGGTCGCCGAGATGCGCTTCGCACCGGGGAGCTGGGTGAAGCGCACCACCTCCGCGCGGGTCTACCTCCCCACGTCCGACCGGCGCCTGGTCTACCTCCCCAGCTGGGGCCTCGCCGACGAGTACGGTCTCGGGCGCGGCGTGGACGCGCAGGTCGCTCCGACCGTGCTCACGGGCTACGCCGACAAGGGCACGCTGGGCCTGCTCGCGACCTGCGGCACGACGACGTACGTCGCCGCAGGCGGCACGCTGCACCCGGTGCGCACCACGGGCGGCTTCCCGACCACGACGCTGGACGGCCCGACGTGCCGGAAGCTGGACCGGTCGGGTGCACGCGTCCCGGGGCGGATCTTCGTGAAGGCGGCGAAGAGCGATCGCGTCTATGTCCTCGACGGTGGCCGGCTGCGGCACGTGACGACCGTGACGGCCGTGCGCCGCCTGGCGGGCGGAAAGTGGCCGACCATCCTCACCCTCTCGGCCCAGACGGTCGACTTCCTGCCGAAGGGCTCGACGGTCCGCTGACCGTGCGCGGATAGGATCGGGTGGTGACTGAGCGCCCGGTCCTGTCCGTCGTCCTTCCCGTGCACGACGTGGCGCCGTGGATCGGCGAGACGCTTGAGACCGTCCTCGCGCAGGACATCGACTCGATGGAGGTCCTCGTCGTCGACGACGGCTCGCGCGACGCCACCCCCGAGATCGTGGCGGATGTCGCCGCTCGCGATCCGCGCGTGCGCCTGGTGAGCTCGGCGGGACGCGGCGGAGGAACCGCCCGGAACACCGGAATCGACGCGGCGCGCGGGCGCTACCTGGTCTTCTGCGACGGCGACGACCTCGTCCCCGACGGCGCGTACGCCGCGCTCGTCGCGAGCCTCGAGCGCAGCGGATCGGACATCGCGTTCGGCGACTACCTGAAGTTCCGCCCGGCCGACACCTGGCGGCCGACGGACGCGATGCCCGCCTTCGACCGCCCGGCAAGCGGCATCGCGCTGCGCGACGAGCCCACGTTGCTCTTCAGCCGGCCCTGCTGGAACAAGGCGTTCGCCCTCGACTGGCTGCGGGCCACCGGCATCCGCTTCCCCGACGTGCCGCGCTCGAACGACATCGTGCCGATGATGCGCGCGTACCTGCTGGCTCGACGCGTGGACATCCTCCCCGACGTCGTGTACCTGTACCGCGAGCGCCCGGGCGCGACCTCGATGTCGGCGCGGGCGGGAGCGGCGCCGTCGCTGCTCAGCTACCTGGATCAGGAACTCGCCTGCGCGCGGCTGGTGGCGGAGGCGGGCGATGCGGGGCTGTCGGCCGTGTACGCGGAGCTGGTGCGGGAGCGCGACGGCTTCATACACATCGCGCGCTGGGCCGCGCGGGCGGACGCGGACGACGCGGCGGCCGTGCGGGAGGCCGTGCGCGCCCTGCTCGAGGCGACGCCCGAGGTCTCCGCCGGCGACCCGCTGCGCGCGCTCGTCCTGCGCCTCGTCGTCGCGGGCGAGCACGTGGCCGCGCGCCCGCTCGCGCGCTGGATGCTCGCGCTCCCGGTCGAGGACGACGCGGCGGCGGACTGGTCGGCGGCGCTCGAGCGCCTGCACGAGGTGGCCGCGCTGACCCCCGCCGAGGTCGAGGCGCTCATCACACCCCTCACCACCGCGCTGCGCGTGCACCCCGCGGCGCCCGCCGACTGGCTGCGGCTGGAGCGCGCCGTGCGTCGCGTGCTCGGCGAGCGCGCGGTCATGCTGGTGCCCGAGGCGCGCCTCTCCGACGCCGACGCCGAGCGCGCGCTGGCGGCGCGCGAGCGGATGGCCGGCCGCGTCACGCGCGTCGGCCGCCTCCGCACCGGCCGCCTCACCATCGGCGCGCTGCTCGTGGAGGGGCGGAGCGACGAGGGCGCAAGAGCGGCGCTGCCCGTGCTGCACGACGGCGAGTTCGCGGGCGTGCCCGCGATCGAGCCGTCCGACGTCCGCTGGCGTGCCGATGCGGCGGGCGGATGGCGGTGGCAGGCGGTCTTCCCGATTCGCGCGCTGCCGATGCACCGCCCCCTCACCCCGGCCATCCGCGACCTCGTCACCGGATGCGCGGTCGCCGTGCCGGGGGAGGGCGAGCTGCCCGCGTACGATCCGCGGGATCCCCTCCTCTACGCCAGGGTCGACGGCGTCACCGTGGTGCGCCGTCGTCGGCACTGGGCGCCGCGGGCGGTGCGCCGCGCGATCATCATCGCGCGCGCCCGCCTCCGCCCGCTGCTCCGCCGCTGAGCTCGTCGAGGAGGGCGCGGTAGGCGCGTGCGGTGCGCCAGGGCGAGATGGGCGCGGTGAACGCGGCGAAATCCGCCTCGGTCACCGCCTCGAACAGGTCGCGGTCCGCCAGGAGCTCCGCGATCGACGCCGCAGGGCGCGCGGTGTCGAAGAAGGCCACCCACGGCTCGGCGCCGAACTGCTCGCGCAGGTGCGGCTCGTCGGGCAGCACGACCGGCACGCGGAACGTCGCGGCCAGGTGCACGCTCCCGGAGTTGAGGATGGCCCGATAGGGGAACACCGCCACATCGGCCGCGCGGAACCAGCGCGCGAGGTCGCCGTCGGGCACGAAGGAGAAGTGCGTGATCGCGCGCAGGCCATCCGGGATGAGCGCGGCCACGTCGTCGGCGGACTGCTCCTTCACCACCCCGGCGAGGAGAAGCGCGATGTCGCCGTCGACGGCCGCCGCGGCCTCGATGAGTGCGTCGACGCCCTTGTACGGACGGATCTGGCCGAGGAAGAGCACCGCCCGCTCCTGCGGTGCGAGGGCGAAGGCCGCGCGGGCGGTCTCCCGGTCGACGCCGCCGACGTCGTAGATCCCCTCGTAGCTGGGGTGGGGGATGACCCGCACCTTCCCCGGGTCGAGCGCGACGACATCCGCCACCACCCGCGCCGTGTCGGGCGCCATGGCGTGCACGACGTCGGCGAGGTCGGCGAGCCCCCGGTAGAGCGCGATCTCGCCCTCGCGGAACCGCAGCTCGTGCGGCAGGCGGTTGTGGATGGTCCAGATCAGCCGCGCGCCTCGACGGCGCGCTGCGCGGAGCGCGTCGAGCAGGGTCCGCAGCCGCTCGCCCGCGTCGGCCTCGTCCGCGGCCTCCTGCACGAGCGGAGTCGTCCAGTGGATGTGCGCGACGTCGCCGCCGTGCAGCCGACGCAGCTCCCGCAGCAGCTCCGAGTGCGTGGTGGCTCCCGCGAAGCGGTAGCCGGCCGCCCGTGCGGACAGCTCGAGGAGGTTGAGGTACGGGTTCTCCGGCCAGGTCGGGAAGACCAGGACGGATCCGGCGTTCTTCATGAGGTGCTCCTCGGGCTGGGCGGGGTCTCGGCCAGGGCCGTGGCGATCCGTTCGGCGAGCGGATGGCCGAGGGTCGTGCTGAACGACGCCGTGAGGTGATGCAGATCGCGGTAGACGAGCACCCCTCCCAGCATCATGGGGCACGCCGCGTCGGTGCAGTACGCGTCGCTCAGATCCACGAGCGGCGCGTCCACCGCCGCGGCGGCGATCCGCAGCGGATCGTCCGCGAGCGCGGCGTCGGCGCGGGGGATGGCGCAGGTGCCGGCGGTCAGCTCGCGCGCCGCGGCGACGCAGTCCTGCGCCGCGGCCGGGACGCGGGGGTTGTCGGCGACGGCGACGACCGGCGTGCCGGCGTCCTGCGCGCGTCGCCAGGCGTCCGCGTAGCGGGCGGCGGCCGCGGCGCGCGCATCGGCGTCGCGCTCGGCGGCGTTCACGGCGGTGACGAGGACGGCGTCGTACGCGCCCGACGCGAACTCGGCGTCGAGCTTCTCGACGTGGTCGGCGCACTCGGCCGGCGCCGGCTCCTGCCAGACGCAGCCGCGGCCGACGAAGACGTCGACGTGCCAGCCGTGTTCCGCAGCGGTCTCGCGCAGCGCGGGGATGAGCATGGCGGCGTGCGAGTCCCCGTGCAGTGCGATGCGCAGCGCGCCGGGGTCGTCGGAGCCGAACGCGCAGGTGACGAGGTCGCCCCCCGCGGTGGGGTCGAAGTCGTAGCAGGCGAAGGCGTCGCCGATGTCGTCGCGGAGGCCGGCGGGCGCGGGGATGAGGTCGGACTGCGCGACGGGATCGTCGAGGACGCCTGCGCAGCCGTCGTCGAGGAGCGCCGCAGCGCCTCGGCACTGGTCCGGATCGCGGAGGCTCTCGGCGGCCGTCGCGGTCCGCTCGGCTGCGACCGCGGCCTGACGCCACATCGGCACCGCGGCGCCGGCGACGACGACCGCCATGGCCGCCGCGGTGAGCACGAGCACCGACGACGGACGCGAGCTGCGCGCGCGCGGCGCGAAGCGGACCGGATCCTCCACGAAGCGCTTGGTCAGCGCGGCCAGGACGATGGTCGCGACGAGGAGCACGAGGTTCTCGGGCAGCTCGGGCGGCCGGCCGAGCGCGTGCGGGGCGATGACGACGAGCGGCCAGTGCCAGAGGTAGATGCTGTACGAGCGATCGCCGAGCCACTGCAGCGGCCGCCAGGCGACGATGCGCTCCAGCGGCCCGGCGCCGAGCGCGATGAGCGCCGCGGCGGCCGCGGTGGGGAGGATCGCGGCGGGGCCGGGGAACGGCGTCGCGTCGTCGTAGACGAGAAGGGTCGCGACGACGAGCGTCAGCGCGGCGAGCCAGGCGGCGAGGTGCGCCGCGCGGGGGAGCACGAGACGCGGCAGCAGCGCGACGATCGCGCCGAGCGCGAACTCCCAGAGCCGGCTGACGGTCGAGAAGTAGCCGAAGGGGTAGCTCGTCGACGTCAGCCACACGCTGGCGCCGAAGCCGGCGACCGCGATGACCGCCGCGCCGATCACCAGGCGCCGCCGCGAGCTCCGCGCGCCGGCCGCGCCGGCCGCGCCGGCGGTGGCGGCCAGCAGCAGCAGCGGCCACAGCACGTAGAACTGCTCCTCCACCGACAGCGACCAGTAGTGCTGGGCGATCGGCGGCGCGGCGTCGTGCGCGAGGTAGTCGACCCCGTCCGCCGCGAGCTGCCAGTTCACGACGTAGAGCGCGCTGCCGACGATCGAGCGGAGATCGTTCTCGCGCAGCGGCGCCGGCGTCCACAGCAGCACGAGGGCGACGCTCGCGAGGAGGACGAGAAGGCTCGCCGGCAGCAGCCGTCGGGCGCGGGCGGCCCAGAACGCCGCGAGCCGCAGAGTCCCCCGCTCGCGCGCGCGCACGAGCTGGCCCGTGATGAGGTACCCGGAGATGACGAAGAAGACGTCGACGCCGACGTAGCCCCCCGGCAGCGCGCGCGGCCAGATGTGGAACAGCACGACGCCGAGCACTGCGAGGGTGCGCAGCGCCTGGATGTCGGCGCGGGCGGGGCCGGCGGCGCGGGCGGGGTGCGGTGTGCTCGCGGTCACCGGCTCTCGAGGTAGGCGGTGAGGCGGGTGTCGGCGTCGGCGGGGGTGTAGCCGGTGGCCTGGATGCGGGTGAGGTCGAGGACGCTGTTGCGGGGGCGGGGCGCGACGGGGCCGGTCGCGGTGGCGTAGTAGGCGTCGGTGCTGACGGGGGTGACGCGGTTCGGGTCGTGGCCGGTGAGGGCGTAGACGCGGCGTGCGATGTCGGCCCAGGTGGTGGGTGCGCCGGTGCCGGTGAGGTTGTAGACGCCGTAGGCGGGGCGGGTGGTGAGGAGGTGGCGGATGCCGGCGGCGATGTCGTCGGTGAAGGTGAGCCGGCCGGTCTGGTCGTCGACGACGGCGGGGTCGATGCCGCGTTCGGCCAGCGACGCCATGGTGGTGACGAAGTTCTTCCCGTCGCCGATGACCCAGCTGGTGCGGACGATGTAGTGGCGGGGAACGGTCGCGGCGATCTGGTCGCCGGCGGCCTTGGTCTGCCCGTACACGCCCAGGGGCGACAGGGGCGCGTCCTCGCGGTAGGGGGTGGTCGCGGTGCCGTCGAAGACGTAGTCGCTGGAGACGTGGACGAGGGTGAGGCCGTGCTCGGTGGCGATGCGCGCGAGCGCGGTGACGCCGGCGACGTTCGCCGCCCACGCCTGGGCGCGGCCCTCGGGGGTCTCGGCCTGGTCGACGGCGGTGTGGGCGGCGGCGTTGACGATGGTGTCGTAGTCCCGCCACCGGCGGGCGGTGGGAAGGTCGGGGGAGGCGAGGTCGAGGTCGGTGCGGGTGGCGTACTCGATGTGCGGCGCGTCGCCGTACAGGTTCCGGAGGGCGCGGCCGAGCTGTCCGTTCGCGCCGAGGACGAGGGTCTTCCGCGGTGGGACGGGGGCGACGTCGGACAGGCGCGGGTGGGCGCGGTCCTTGTCGCTGATCTCCGCGTCGGTCAGCGGGATGGGCCAGGCGATCGCGGCGGTCTCGTCGGCGAGGTTGAGGAACGAGTACGACGCGGTCGGGGACCAGTGGTCGTTGACGAGGTACGTGTACGCGGTGTCGGGTTCGAGGGTCTGGTAGCTGTTCCCCACCCCGCGGGGCACGAACACGGCCTTGGACGGGTCGAGTTCGGCGGTGTGGACGGCGCCGAAGCTCGGTCCCTCGCGCAGGTCGACCCAGGCGGCGAAGATGCGGCCGGTGGCGACGGAGACGAACTTGTCCCACGGTTCGGCGTGGATGCCGCGGGTGGTGCCGGCGGCGTCGTTGAAGGAGATGTTGTTCTGCACGGGACCGAAGTCCGCAAGCCCCGCGGCGGTCATCTTCTCCCGCTGCCAGTTCTCCTTGAACCAGCCGCGCGCGTCGCCGTGGACGGGCAGGTCGAACTCCACCAGCCCCGGGATCGCGGTCGGGGTGCCGGTGAGGGGCTTGCCGAACACGGTCACTGTCCCTTCGCGGCGTAGAACGCCTCGACGCCGTCCTTGGCCGGCGCCCACCAGTCCTCGTGCTCCCGGTACCAGTCGATCGTCGCGGACAGGCCCGCCTCGAAGTCCCGGTAGCGGGGCTCCCACCCGAGCTCGGTGTGGAGCTTGGTGGAGTCGATCGCGTACCGCAGGTCGTGCCCTGCCCGGTCGGTGACGTGGTCGTACGCGTCTTCCGGCTGCCCCATGAGGCGCAGGATCAGCTCCACGACGTCCTTGTTGTTCTTCTCCCCGTCCGCGCCGATGAGGTAGGTCTGCCCGATCTGCCCGGCCTCGAGGATCCGCAGCACCGCGGAGGAGTGGTCGTCGGCGTGGATCCAGTCGCGCACGTTCTCACCCGCGCCGTACAGCTTCGGGCGGATCCCGCGGATCACGTTCGTGATCTGCCGCGGGATGAACTTCTCCACGTGCTGGTAGGGGCCGTAGTTGTTGGAGCAGTTCGAGATCGTCGCCCGCACCCCGAACGATCGCACCCACGCGCGCACCAGCAGATCCGACCCCGCCTTCGTCGACGAGTACGGAGAGGACGGGTTGTACGGGGTCGACTCGGTGAACCGCTCCGGGTCGTCCAGCTCCAGATCCCCGTACACCTCGTCGGTGGAGATGTGATGGAACCGGCGGTCGTGACGACGCGCGGCCTCCAGCAGCGTGTACGTGCCGATGATGTTCGTGTCCAGGAACGGGCGCGGGTCGTTCAGCGAGTTGTCGTTGTGGGACTCCGCGGCGTAGTGCACCACCTGATCCACCCGCCCGAACAGCTCATCCACCAGGGCGGCGTCGGCGATGTCGCCCACCACCAGCTCCACGCGGTCCTCCGGCAGCCCCGCGAGAGACGCCCGGTTGCCGGCGTAGGTGAGCTTGTCCAGCACCACCACCCGGTGATCGGTGTGCGCGATGACGTGGTGGACGAAGTTCGACCCGATGAAACCGGCGCCGCCGGTCACCAGAAGCGTGCTCACGATCACTTCCCCCGTTCCAGGACCTCGAGGAGGTACGTCCCGTACCCCGACTTCACGAGCTTCTCCGCCCGCTCCCGCAGCTCGTCATCCGACAAGAACCCCTGCCGCCATCCGATCTCCTCCGGGCACCCGATCTTCAAGCCCGTCCGCCGCTCGATCGTGCGCACGTAGTCCGCCGCGTCGGTCATCTGGTCGAACGTCCCCGTGTCGAGCCACGCCGTCCCGCGCGGCAGCACCTCGACCTGCAGCTTCCCGCGCTCGAGGTAGGCCGCGTTCACATCCGTGATCTCCAGCTCCCCGCGGGGCGAGGGCTTCAGGTTCCGGGCGATCTCCACCACATCGTTGTCGTAGAAGTACAGCCCCGGGATGGCGTAGTTCGACTTCGGATCCGCGGGCTTCTCCTCCAGCGACACCGCCCGGCCGTCACGATCGAACTCCACCACGCCGTACGCGGAGGGCTCCGCGACCCAGTACGCGAACACCGCTCCGCCGTCGACGTCCTCGTACCGCTTCAGCTGCGTGCCCAGCCCCGGCCCGTACAGCAGGTTGTCGCCCAGGACCAGCGCGACGCTGTCGTCGCCGATGAAATCCGCGCCGATCGTAAACGCCTGCGCCAGGCCATCCGGCGACGGCTGCACCGCGAACGTGATCTGCACGCCGAACTGCGACCCGTCGCCCAGCAGCCGCTCGAACGACGCCGCATCATGCGGGGTCGTGATCACGAGGATCTCCCGCACCCCCGCCAGCATCAACGTCGACAGGGGGTAGTACACCATCGGCTTGTCGTACACCGGAACCAGCTGCTTCGACGTGCCCAACGTCACCGGATGCAGCCGCGTACCCGAGCCGCCCGCGAGAATGATGCCCTTCACACAGCCCATCGTGGCACAGCGGACGCCCGGATCCGCGCGCGGGGCGCGCGCGGCCGTGCGGTTTACCATCGTCTCTGGCCCGTCGCGCGGCGGCGGAGCGAGCAGCGGAGGACTTATGACGGCGGACGGCGGCACCACGACGCATCGGGCGCACCGGGTGGGATGGCCGCTGCTGGCGGTCGTCGTGACCCTCGCTCTGGCGGCGTCGCGGCTCCTCGTGACGCCGCGCTTCTACTTCTCCGACGACACCGAGCGCGGGTCGGCCGGGCAGTGGTGGCAGCTCGGAGACCAGCTGCTGCAGGGGAAGCTGCCCATGCTCGACCCGTCGGCCTGGCAGGCGGGCAACTACTGGGCGGAGGGGCAGTGGGGTCTCCTCAACCCGATGACGTGGCTCATCGCGATCACCGCGCGCCTGAGCGAGAGCCCCGTGCTGCACGCCACCGTGGTGAAGCTCGTCTTCCTCGCGGTGCTCGCGCTGGGCGTGCACCTGCTCGCGCGCCAGTTCGGAGCGCACCGGCCATGGGCCGCCCTCGCCGGCGTGCTCGTGCCGGCATCGGGCTTCGTCGTCTACATGGACGCCGCGTCGTGGTCGACCGATCTCATCAACGTCGCGCTCTTCCCGTGGGTGTGGTGGGCGCTGCGGCGCACCGTCGAGCACCGCCGCTCGCCGCTGCCGTATCTGGCCGCGAGCTACCTGCTCGTCACCGTCGGCTACGTCTTCGGCGTGATGATGCTCGTGGTCGTCCTCGTGGAGTCCCTCGTGCGGCACGCGGTCCGCCGAGACCCGGCACGCGTCATCCGCACCCTGCTCGCGTCGGCGTGGGGAGCCCTCCTCACGATCGTCGTCTACCTGCCCGCGGTGCTGACGGCGCCCGTCACCGAGCGCGGCAACGCGCCGTTCGAGAACCTCGGGTTCCTCAACGCCGACCTGACCGACCTCGCCGCGTCGGGCAACCCCTGGGTGAGCGCGACCATCCGCGCGTGGGGAGGCGACATCACGGAGGGGCCGCTCGTCTACATCGCGTGGGTGCTCCTGCTCCTGCCGTTCGCCCTGCCGCTCGCGCGGTCGGCCGTGCGGCGCGCCATCCCGCTGTTCGTCCTGGGCGGCGTCGTGCTGGCGCTCGTCCTCGGCCCGAGCCACATGGGCCCCATCCGGTGGCCGCTGCGGCTCATCCCGTACCTCGCGATCGTGCTCGTCGTGCTCTTCGTCGTGGGCATCTCGCGGCGCTTCCCCGCGGGCGCCACGCGCCGGGCGTTCTGGCTCTCCGCGCTCGTCATCGGCGTCACGTCGCTGCTGACCTGGGGAAACGGCCCGTACGCGTGGAAGGCGGTGCTCGCGGCCGCCGTCGTGTCCTTCGCCGCCCTCGTCCTGCTGCGGTGGGCGGCGCGCTCGCCCCGCGTGCGGCGTCGATCGGCGGTCGCCGCGCTCGGAGCGATGGCGATCACCGCCGTGTTCACGGCGGGGCAGCTGCCCCTGCTGCCGACCTCGCCGCTGCCGAGTCGCGCCGCCCCCGACAGCGCGACGGCGCTGCAGTCCGTGCTCCCCGACGAGCACGGCGACGCGATCGTCGTGGGCGACGCCGAGGACGGCTGGCAGGATGGCCGGAGCTGGCGGGAGCGCCTCCTCGCGAACCTCTGGTACTTCAGCCCGACCGACGTCAGCAGCCTCTACACGGTGCTGCCGTTCGAGGCGTTCGGCGACGACCTCTGCATCGACCTGCGCGGGGAGACCTGCGAGGACGCGCTGGAGACGCTGTGGTCGGTCGACGACGAGACCGGCGAGCGGGTGTCCGACCTCATGAGCGTGAGCACCGTCGTCGCGATGAAGGACACGTACCCGCGCGAGCCCGCGGCGCCGGAGGGCTGGCACCTCGCCGCCGATGGCGAGTACACATGGCTCTTCGAGCGCGACGAGGAGCTGCCAGCGGCGGGCGGGGTGACCTGGACCGCACCCGACACCCGCGTGGAGGTGACCGCCGAGAGCGACACCGCCGTGACCTTCGCCGTCGACCAGGCGGGGGAGGACGGGCGCGTGGTGCTCAGCCGCCTGCCGTACCCGGGGTACCGCGTGACGGGAGCGGAGGCGACCGAGCCGCTGCGCGGCTGGCTGCTCACGATCGACGTCTCCGACGTCGCGCCGGGCGACACCGTGACCGTGTCGTTCCGCCCGCCGGCCTGGCCGCTCCTCCTCGGCGCGTACGGGCTCGCGCTGCTCATCGGCGCGGGCTGGCTGATCGGCCGCGGCGTGCTGCGCCGACGCGGCGTGCTGCGTCGGCGTGCGGCTCAGCGCTCGGGCGGACCCGTCTCGGCGACCGCGAAGGCGTAGAGCGGGCGGCCCTGCACTTCGACGTAGATGCGTCCGAGGTAGCTGCCGAGGACCCCGAGCATGAGCATCTGGATCCCGCCGAGGAGGAACATCCCCGCGGCGAGGTACGTCCATCCCTCGATGACGGAGCCGGGGCTCACCAGCCGGGCGACGACGAGGTAGATCGTCCACAGCAGCGCGATGATCGCCATCGTGCCGCCGACGCGGCTGATGAGCTTGAGCGGCGCGGTCGAGAAGCCGAAGATGCCGTCGCCGGCGAGCTTCAGCATCTTCCGCAGCGGGTATCCCGTCTCGCCCGCGTGCCGGGCATCGCGGTCGAAGAGCACGGCCTCCTGGCGGAAGCCGATGGAGGCGACGAGGCCGCGGATGAACCGGTTGTGCTCGGGGTGCTTGCGCAGCTCCGCCACCACGCGGCGGTCCATGAGGCGGAAGTCCCCGGTGTCGCGGGGGATGTCGACGTTCGCGAGGTGGCTGAGCAGCCAGTAGAAGCCATGCGCGGTCGTGCGCTTGAAGAGGCCGTCGTCGCGTGTGCGGCGCTGCGCGTAGGCGACGTCGACGCCGTCCTCCCAGCGCGCGACGAGCTCGAGGCTCACCTCCGGCGGGTCCTGCAGGTCGCTGTCCATCACGATCACGGCGTCGGCGTCGGCGACGTCGAGCCCGGCCGTGACGGCGATCTGATGCCCGTAGTTGCGGGCGAGGGAGTACACCGACACGCGGGGATCGCGTGCGCGCAGGTCGCGGAGGAGCTCGAGCGACCGGTCGCGGCTGCCGTCGTCGACGTAGACGAACTCCACGTCGTAGCGGTCGGCGAGGGTCGCGGCGACCGCCGTCAGCCGCTCGTGGAGGAGGGGGATGTTGCCCTCCTCGTTGTGGATCGGCAGCACGTAGGCGATGCGACGACGGCTCATCCCATCCTCCGCTTCAGGACGCGGTACGAGACGCGCCGAGCCTGGGCCATGAGACCGGCGCGGATGTCGCCCATCCGCCGGTCGGCCTCGCTCACGATGTCGGGGTGCTCGGCGCGCAGCCATGCGCTGAAGCGCCGCGCTTCGGCGGTCTGCGCATCGACGAGCGCGACCGACCACTGGCCGTCGCTCATCCGGAACGTGGCGCCCACCTCCAGGTCGGGCGTGAAGCCGCCGCCGACGAGCACGCGCGCGTAGCTGGCGAGGTCGATGAAATACGAGAAGTCCTCGTGCCATCCGCCCGCGGCCGCGAGCGCCTCGCGGCGCATCATCACCGAGGCGGGCTCGCCGAGGAGGTTCCGCCCGGCGCGGACGGTGCGGCGCAGGGCGTCGGCGCCCGACATCGCGCGGCCGAGGCCGGTGAGGCCCCACCCGCCCATGACGACCTTGCCGGAGGCGTCGACGATGTCGCGCTTCGATGCCGTGAGGACGGCGCCGGTCTCCTCGAGGAGCCGCGCCTGGCGGGCCAGCACGCCGGGCCGCAGCACGTCGTCGCCGCACACGAGCTTGACGTAGGCGCCGGTGGCCGCATCGGTCACGCGGTTCCAGTTGCGCACCGCGCCGCCGCCGCCCTCCGTGCGCAGCAGCGTCACGCGGGGGTCGGGGTCGAAGGCCTGCATGACCTCCCACGTGTCGTCGGCCGATGCGTGGTCGGCGACGATCAGCTCGAGGTCCTCGACCTGCTGATCGAGCACCGAGCGGAGCGTCTCCGCCAGCGTGCGGGCGTTGTTGTACGCGGGCACGACCACGCTGATGCGCGGCGTCGTCATGGGGTGTCCTCCTGCTTGCGATGGAACGAGAAGCGGCTGTGGCCGAACCAGCTGACGACGGCGATCACGAACGTGAAGAGGAACTGCGCGACGATCTCGTGCCATCCGAGCCAGATCTTCAGCGGCGGCACCACGACGAGGTTGAGCACGAACGTGCCGAGGTACACGAGCTGGAAGCGGAAGAAGTCCAGCCACAGGTGCCCGCGCACGCGGAAGACGAGCCTGCGGTAGAAGACGAAGGCGCTCAGCGTGCTCGTGATCTGCGCGCACACGATGACGGCGAACACCGTCCAGTCGGCGTCCGGCCATCCGCGTCGGAACAGGAACGAGAACAGCACGAACCAGGCGAAGCCGATGGCGGTGTTGATCGCGCCGACGAAGAGGAAGGCGACGCGGCGGTCGCGGAAGAGGCGCAGCAGCGGGCCGTCCGGCCCGCTCATCCCGGCGACGGCCTCGGTCTCGGCGGGGGTTCCTGGTTCGCTCATGTGCCGCATCAGGATACGCGAGGGGCTTGCACGTAGACTCTCCGAGGCCGCGACAGCGCGCCAGGGCCCTTCCCCTTGAGAGAAAGAGCACCCCGCATGGATCTCCTCGTCGTCGGCTCCGGCTTCTTCGGACTCACCATCGCCGAGCGCGCTGCAGACGCCGGCCGCAAGGTCACCGTCATCGACCGCCGCCACCACATCGGCGGCAACGCGTACTCGGAGAACGAGCCCGAGACGGGCATCGAGGTGCACCGCTACGGCGCGCACCTCTTCCACACCTCGAACGAGAAGGTGTGGGAGTACGTCAACCGCTTCACGACGTTCACGAACTACGTGCACCGCGTCTACACGAACCACAGCGGCGTCGTGTACCCGCTGCCGGTGAACCTCGGCACGATCAACCAGTTCTTCCAGGCCGCGTACTCGCCCGACGAGGCGCGCGCGCTGGTGCGCGAGCAGGCCGGCGAGTTCGACGTGAAGACCGCGCGCAACTTCGAGGAGAAGGGCATCGCCCTCGTGGGCCGCCCGCTGTTCGAGGCGTTCTTCCGCGACTACACCGCGAAGCAGTGGCAGACCGACCCCCGGCAGCTGTCCGGCGACATCATCAGCCGCCTGCCCGTGCGCTACAACTACGACAACCGCTACTTCAACGACACGCACGAGGGTCTGCCGACCGACGGCTACACGGCGTGGCTCGAGCGGATGGCCGACCACCCGAACATCGACGTGCAGCTGAACGTGGACTTCTTCGACGAGTCGCAGCCGCTGAACAAGAAGGCGCTCGTCGGCCAGGTGCCGATCGTCTACACCGGCCCGGTCGACCGCTACTTCGACGACGTCGAGGGCGCGCTCAGCTGGCGCACGCTGGACTTCGAGGAGGAGGTCCTGCACGTCGGCGACTTCCAGGGCACGCCCGTCATGAACTACCCGGACGCCGACGTGCCGTTCACGCGCATCCACGAGTTCAAGCACTTCCACCCCGAGCGCGCCGACGTCTACCCCGATGACAAGACCGTCATCATGCGGGAGTTCTCGCGGTTCGCCGAGGCGACGGACGAGCCGTACTACCCCGTCAACACCGACGAGGACCGTGCGCGCCTGCTCGCCTACCGCGAGCTGGCGAAGGGGGAGAAGGACGTGCACTTCGGCGGCCGCCTCGGCACGTACCAGTACCTCGACATGCACATGGCGATCGGCTCCGCGCTGTCGATGTGGCAGAACCAGCTGAACGCCTGAGCCGGCTCCCGTGAGCTGGGCCGCGGCGGCGCCCGCGATCGTCTCGGCGGGCCTCGCGGTGCTCGCGCCGGGACTGGTCGCGACGGCGCCGCTGCGGATGGCCGTGCTCGCGCGGATCGCGATCGCCCCGCTCGTCGGGGTGTGCTGCGTGGGCGCGGCCGCCGCGGTGTTCGGCGCCGCCGGCCTGCCGTTCCACCTCGTGCAGGTGATCGCCGTGGCCCTCGCCGGCTCGGCGGTGTCGCTGCTCCTGCGGGGCCGCCTGGCGATCCCGGGGCGACCGGGGCCATCCCGCCCGCCGCTGGCGGCGAAGCCGCTGCTGGCGATGTGGGCGGTCGCGGCCGCGATGGTCGCGATCGTGGCCTTCTCGGGGGTGCCCGATCCGTCGCGCATCTCCCAGACGTATGACAACGTCTTCCACCTGTCCGCGGTGGCGGCGATCCTCGACGGCTTCTCCGCGTCGCCGCTCACGCTGCGCGCGCTGATCGAGACCGGCGCCCCTGGCCTCGCGTACTACCCGTCGGCCTGGCATGCGCTCGTCGTGATGACGGCGCAGGGGAGCGGGGCGGACCCGGCCGTCGCCTTCAATGCGCTCTGGCTCGCGGTGCAGACGCTCGTCTGGCTGCCGGGCGTCGCCTACCTGGCGCGCGTCGCCCTGCCCGGCCGCTCGCCGGCGACCACGGCCCTGGCCGCGCTGCCGCTCGCCGCCGCCTTCGGCATGTTCCCCTACGCGCTGCTGGCGTGGGGCACGATCTACCCGACCGCGCTCGCGCACGCCCTGCTGCCGAGCGCGGTGGCGGTGACGGTCGTGGCGGTGCGCGGCGTGGCCTCTCCCGGACGCGGCGCCCGCCGGCGCGCGGCGCTCCTCGGCATCGTCGGGTTCGCCCTCGTGATGAGCGGCCTCGCGGTCGCGCACCCGCGGGTGCTCCCGACCTGGCTGCTCCTCGTGCTGCTGTTCGTCGCCGGCGTGCTCGTGAGCTCCTTCCGGCGCGCCTGGCGCCGAGGCGGGCGCTCACGTCACGGCGCGATCGCCGCCGTCGCCGCGGGCACCGTGGTCGGCATCGTCGTCGCGGTGGCCGCGCTCGCGTTCGCGGTGACGCGGGTCGGGCTCCTCGACGAGCCGATCGCCGACCGGCTCTCGGGGCCGCAGGCGCGCGCGGTGCAGAGCCTCGGCGACGGGCTGCTGCAGGTGCTGACGATGCGGTCGCTGACCGGCGACGGCGGCGTGACGGCCCCGGCGCCGCTGCTCGCTCTCCTCGTCGTCCTCGGCGCACTCGCCGCCTTCCGCGCGCGGCGCACCCGCTGGATGGTCGTGGCGCTCGTCCTCATCGCGGCGCTGTTCGCGCTCGCCGCCGGCTCCGACGGCGTCGTCGCGAAGCTCGCCACCGGCATCTGGTACAAGGACCGCTTCCGCCTCGCCGCCGCCCTGCCGGTCGTCGCCGCGCCGCTCGCGGCGCTCGGCGCGCTGGCGCTGGCGCGGCTGCTCGCGCGCGTGCCGCGACCCCGATGGATCGCCCGGGAGGGCGCCACCGCCCCCGCGATCGCCCTCGTCGTGGCGATCGCCTCGGTGGCCGGCCTGGTGGCCACCGGCACGACGTCGGCCATCGCGCGCGCGTTCGCGCTGCCGGAAGACCGCGCCGAGCACGCCGTCGTCTCGCAGCGGCAGATCGACTTCCTCCGCGGCCCGGTCGCCGACACGGTGCCGTCGGATCAGCGCGTCCTGGGCGACCCGTGGGACGGGTCGGCGCTCGCGCTCCTCTTCGCGGGGCGGGAGCCGGTCTTCCCGCACGTCAACGGCCAGTGGGATCCGGCGCGCCTGACGCTCGCGTGGCACCTGGCCGACATCGAGCACGATCCGGATGTCTGCCGTGCGCTCGACGAGCTGCGCGTGCGCTTCGTGCTGTACGACCCGCACGCTCTGGCGGGCGGAGACCCCTCGGGCGATCACTTCCCGGGCCCGCACGAGGCGGTGGAGGCGGGACTCCTCACGCCAGTCGCGACGGATGGGACATCCGCGCTGTACCGCGTCGACCAGTGCGGGCCGCTGCCCGCGGAGTGATCGGGGGCGTGCTGCCGCCGTGCCGCCGGCCACTCGTGCACTCGGCGGAGGAGATGTGCACCCGGGAGGAGGGATGCGCGGGATTCCCTCCTCCGAAATGCGCATCTCCTCCCGGCTCCCCGGCTCCGGGGCTCCGGTCAGCGGGTCGGCGGAGCCGGCTCCTCATGGGGGAAGACGAACCGGTCGTACGTGAGGAACCGGAAGACCGTCGCGAGCGTCTGCCCGATGAACGTGCCGGAGACGTTGTCGGCGATCACGTCGTCGAGGCCGAGCACGTACCGCGAGAACGCCAGGCACCCGAGCTGCAGGCCGATCGCGATGAGGTTGCACAGGACGAAGATCGCGTACCGGGAGAGCCGGTGGGGGAGGTGGCGGTCGGAGTACGTCCAGTAGCGGTTGCCCACGTACGTCACGATCGACGCGATGACGATCGAGATGATCTTCGCCACGAGCGGCTGGCCGTGCAGCGGGCCGTCGCCCGTGACCCAGAACACGAGCAGGTTGTAGACGCCGGCGTCGACGAGGAAGGCGAGCCCGCCGATCACGAGGAAGGCTCCGGCCTGCCTGGCCTTCCGGGTCGCGGTGCTCGCGTGCATCATGCTCCTCGTGAGGGCGGCGTGTGCCGAGGAGTTCGACAGTGCCGCGTGCTAGCCTGAACCGGCTCCGACGGCGGCCGTCTCGGCGCCACGCGGTCCACAGAAGATCCTACGTCGCCGAAAGTGCTCTCCATGTCGTCCCCTGTCATCGCCGCGATCGTCCCCTGCTACAACGAGGAGCTCGCGGTCGGCAAGGTCGTGCGCGACCTGCGCGCAGCCGTTCCCGGGATGACGGTCTACGTCTACGACAACAACAGCTCCGACCGCACCGCCGAGGTCGCTCGCGAGGCCGGCGCGATCGTGCGCCGGGAAGAGCGCAAGGGCAAGGGCAACGTCGTGCGCCGCGCGTTCGCCGACGTCGATGCCGACATCTACGTGATGATCGACGGCGACGACACCTACGACGCCGCCGCGCTGCCGGAGATGATCCGCACCCTGCGCGAGGGCCCCTACGACCACGTGCTCGGCGTGCGCGACCAGAAGACCGACACCGCGTACCGGCCGGGTCACGAGCTCGGCAACCGCGGGTTCAACTGGCTCGTCGGCGGCGTCTTCGGGTCGGAGGTCAGCGACATGCTCTCCGGCTACCGGGTGATGTCACGCCGTTTCGTGAAGAGCTTCCCCGCGGCGTCCCGCGAATTCGAGATCGAGACCGAGCTGACCGTGCACGTCATGAGCATCCGGGTGCCCCAGGCGGAGATCCCGGTCGGGTTCCGCGACCGGCCGGAGGGCAGCGAGAGCAAGCTGCGCACCTACCACGACGGCTTCCGCATCCTCTCGCTCATCGTGCAGCTCATCCGCTACGAGCGCCCGCTCCTCTTCTACGGCGTCCTCGGGGCGCTGGCCGTCCTCGTCGGCGTGCTCATGGGCATCCCGCTCGTCGTGGAGTTCGCGCAGACGGGCCTCGTCCCGCGATTCCCCACGGCCATCCTGGCGGTCGGGTTCGGCCTGACCGGCGCCCTGGCGTGGACGGTCGGGTTCGTCCTCGACGGCGTGCTGCGGGCGCGCCGCGAGCAGAGCCGCCTCAGCTACCTGCAGTACGCCGCGCCGGCGAGCACCGACAGCACGGGCTCCGAGCCGCCGATCCTGCGGGACGCCGCGTCGTGACCGCCGGCGTCGTCGGCGCACCGGGAACGCCGCGGCGGTACCTCCATTCCCTGTGGCTGCTGTCCGCACGAGACCTGAAGGTGCGCTACGCCACGAGCTGGCTGGGCTACCTGTGGTCGATCCTCGATCCGCTCGTCATGAGCCTCATCTACTGGTTCGTGTTCACGCAGGTGTTCCATCGCGGCGGCCGTGTCGGGGAGGAGCCGTACATCGTCTTCCTCATCACCGCCATCCTGCCGTGGGTGTGGTTCAACTCCTCGGTCACCGACTTCACGAAGGCCTTCAACAAGGACGCGAAGCTCGTCCGATCCACGTCCATCCCGCGCACCATCTGGATCAATCGGATCGTCCTCAGCAAGGGCGTGGAGTTCCTGTGCGCGCTGCCGGTGCTCGCGGTCTTCGCGATCGTCAACGGCGCCCAGGTCGGATGGCAGCTGCTGCTGTTCCCCGTCGCCGTCCTCCTGCAGGCGGTGCTGCTCGTCGGACTGGGTCTCCTCGTCGCCCCGCTGTGCGTGCTGTTCAGCGATCTCGAGCGCACGACGCGGCTCATCCTGCGCGCGCTGTTCTACGCCACACCGATCATCTACGGACTCGGCGACCTCCCCGGAGTCGTCTCGGATCTCGGCGCGATCAACCCCCTCGCGGGGATCGTCACGCTCTACCGCGTCGGGTTCTTCCCCGGCCAGTGGGATGGCACGGCCGTGCTGATCGCCGCTGTCCTGTCCTTCGTCATCCTCGGCGCCGGCGTCCTCACCTTCCGACGGCTCGAGCGACCGCTGCTGAAGGAGCTGTGATGGGGGAGGAGCGGTACGCGATCGAGGCGGACGGTCTCGGGGTGCGCTTCCGGCGCAACCGCCGCGGTCGGCGCAGCATCAAGTCGATGTTCGCGAGCGCGTCCCGACGCGCGCCGAAGGACGAGTTCTGGGCGCTGCGGGACGTGTCATTCCAGGTGGAGCCCGGCGAGTCGATCGGCGTCGTGGGGCGCAACGGCCAGGGGAAGTCGACGCTGCTGAAGCTCGTCGCCGGGGTGCTGCTGCCCGACGAGGGAGCGGTCGCGGTCCGCGGCGGCGTGGCCCCGCTCATCGAGATCACGGGCGGGTTCGTCGGCGACCTCACGGTGCGCGAGAACGTGCGGCTGACCTCGGGCCTGCACGGCATGAGCCGCGCGCACATCGCCTCGCGCTACGACGACATCATCGCGTTCGCCGAGCTCGAGGACTTCCAGGACACCCCGTACAAGCACCTGTCGAACGGCATGAAGGTGCGCCTGGCGTTCTCCGTCGTCTCGCAGCTGGACGAGCCCATCCTGCTCGTGGACGAGGTGCTCGCGGTCGGCGACAAGGCGTTCCGCGCGAAGTGCTACGCGCGCATCGACGAGCTCCTCGCCGCCGGGCGCACGCTGTTCTTCGTCAGCCACAGCGAGCGCGACCTCCGCCGCTTCTGCACGCGCGGCCTCTACATCCGCGAGCACGCGCTCGTGATGGACGGGCCCATCGACGCGGTGATCGACGCGTACAACGCCGACAACCCATCGTGAGGCGACGCGCCCGGCTCCAGCAGGCCGTCGCGCTACAGTGATCGGGATGGAACCCCTCTCCGCGCGCACCGTGACCGACGCCGTCGTCTCCCCCGTCGCCCGGCATCGGGAGCCGGGGGACGAGCATGATCGCCTGCTCATGGGCGTCTTCGACGGCGCCGACGACTACGTGCCCGGCACCGTGACCGATCGGCGCTCGGGCGAGCGCGGCGAGCCGGCGCCTGCCGAGCTGCGCGCGGGCGACGAGCCGGGCCCGCACCCGGAGGCGATCTACGCCGGCAAGCTGCACATGCACTTCGGACACTTCCTGCTCGAGTCGCTCGCGCGGCTGTGGTTCGCGCGCGATCGGCCCCACGTCGCCGTGGTGTGGACCGCTGAGCACACCTGGGAGGACGAGTCGTTCCGTCCGTGGCAGCGGGAGATCCTCGACATCCTCGGCATCCGGAACCCGATCCTCTTCGTGACGCGTCCGACGCGGTTCGCCACGCTGCACGTCCCCGACATCGGATACCGCTACGACGACTGGATCCATCCCGACCACGCACGCTTCCTCGCGCAGCATGCCGGACCATCCGTCGAGCCGGGGCGACGCCTGTGGCTGTCCCGCAGCGCCATCCACTCCGACAACCGCGACCTCGGGGCGGAAGCGGCCGAGCGGCACCTCCGTGCAGCGGGATGGTTCGTCGCGCACCCCGAGCAGCTGACCGTGCGCGAGCAGCTGGATCAGCTCTCGCGCGCCGAGACGATCGCGGGGGAGGAGGGGTCGGCCTTCCACGCCGTGCTGCTGCTGGCCGACATCTCCGGCCGACGGCTCGAGGTCATCCGTCGTCGGGGCGCAGAGCACCGCAACTTCCGCACGATCGGCGAGGCGCGCGGCATCGAGCAGCGGTTCCATTCCCTGGCGGGGGAGCGGATCCTCCACGCGGAGGGGCGCGAGGTGACCAAGCTGTCGCGGAGCGCCGTCGCGCTTCTCGACGCGCTCGAGGTGCCGCGCGCGCTGCCGGTCGCGCCCCGACCCGGCGACCGCGCGGCCGCTCTCGTCTATCGGGAGGCGAAGGCGCAGCGTGTGCTGGAGGTGGGCGTGCGGACAGCCTTCGCCCCGGCCACCGCCGACGTGCGCACTGCGCTCATCGTGAGCACCCGCCTCGAGGAGGATCCTCGGGCGTATCCGGCGCTCGCCGGGCGCATCGAGGAGCTGCCGCTCACGCGCTACGTCGAGCTCTTCGTCGAGGAGCCGGGCACCTACGAGTTCATCAGGGTCGCGGGCGACGGCGAGGACGCGCTCCTGGCCGATGTCGACGAAACGCTGCGGTTCGCTGGCGCGGACACGACGTGGGTGCTCTGCGACGACGAGGCGGGCGCGGCCGCGGCCGACGCGCTCGTCCTGCAGCGCGGGTTCTCGGCGACCCGCGTGGAGCGCGGCGGAGAGGCCGCCCTGCTGCTCCGACGCGCCTGATCCGGCTCTCCCTCGGAGCGGAAGCGCGCGCGGGGCGCTGCGCTCCCGCTCAGCCCAGAGCGGCGGCCAGCCGGTCGGACAGGTACGGCGCGAGAGTCGCGGCATACGTCGCCGTCAGGTGGTGGCCGTCGCGGTACACCACCACGCCGCCGATGACAGCCGGGCACGTCCCGTCGGCGCAGTAGAACTCCGACATGTCGATGGTCGTCGCGTTCGGATCGCGCTCGGCCGCGGCGACCTGCCCGTCGTCGTGCATGACGACGTCGGCGGGATGCCCGCATCGCCCGGCCGCGGTGTCGGGATCGTCCTCGATGCACTGGATGGTGTCGGCCGGGAGGCGGGGGTTGTCCAGGATGGCGATCACCGGCACGTCGAGGTCGGGCCGCGCGCTCCAGGCGCTCACCATGCCCGACACCACGTCGGCATCCGCATCACGGCCGTCCGACGAGTGCGTGACGACGAACGCGTCGACGTCGTCGGCCTCCGCGACGTAGTCGGCGACCTCGCCGCGCCATGCGGTGCACGCGTCGGTCGAAGCCTGCGTCGAGCGCACGATGAGCGCGTCGGTCCAGTAGCAGCCACCGTGCCCCGCCACGTCGATGCGCCAGTTGCGCTCCTCGGCGATCTGCGCGTAGACGCCGACGAAGACGTTGCTGTGCGAGTCGCCGATCACGAGAAGGTGCCGGTCGTAGCCGGTCTTCGGGCCGAGCGAGCAGACGCGGAGCACCGTCTCATCGGGCCCCGACCAGCAGGCGTCGCGGTTCGCATCGTCGCTGCGCGCATCCTGCGGCGACGGCACCAGCGGGTAGTCGTCGAGCTCCGGGTTCTCGCAGGGCACGAGAGCGGGATCGATCGCCTCGGCGCCGAAGCAGTCGGGCCGGGTTTCGAGAAGAGTCTGCGTCGCGGTCACCGCGCGCTCCTCGTCGACGCGCAGCACCGCGGCGCCGGTCACCGGAACGATGAGGACGCACGCCATGCCCGCCGCGGCCCACAGTGCCACGGTCCGCGGGCGGCGCCGGGCGAGGAGACGCTCCGACAGACGCACGGGGTTCTCGATGAAGCGGGTCGACAGCCATGCCAGCACCAGCGAGACCGCGGCGATGCCGACCTTCTCGACGGTGGTGAGGGGCGTCCCGGTGACGAAGGGCACGAGGACCACGAGGGGCCAGTGCCAGAGATACACGGCGTACGACACCCCGCCGAGGAAGGCAACGGGAGCCAGCGCCCCGACGGGCGCGAGCACCGAGCGCGCGCCTCCCCACAGTGCCAGCGCCGTGCCGAGCACCGGCAGGAGCGCCGCGACGCCGGGGAACGGCACCTCGCCGGAGAGGACGACCGTGCTCAGAGCGATGAGCGCGACGCCGAGGAGGGCGACGACCTGCGCAACCGCGCGCCGGGACAGAGCGGGGAGGAACGACAGCAGCGCACCCAGCCCGAACTCCCACGCGCGCGTCAGCGTGGAGAAGTACGCCTGGCTGGCCGCCCAGCCGGTCAACCAGACCCCGTAGGCGAACGACGCGGCCGTCGCCACGACGAGCACGCCGACGACCACCCGACGCCACGGCAGGCGGCGCAGCGCCCACATCGCGACGATGAGGAGCAGCGGCAGGGCGATGTAGAACTGCTCCTCCACCGACAGCGTCCAGAAGTGCTGCACGGGGGAAGGCTGATTGTCGGCGGCCAGGTAGTCGACGCTGTCGAAGAGCAGCCGCCAGTTCTGCACATAGAGGACCGATGCGCCGATCTCGGCGAAGAACTGCTCCCACAGCGACCGCGGCACCCACACGAGGGTGCCGATCGCCGTCGCGATGAGGACGAGGAGCGACGCCGGCAGCAGTCGGGTCGCGCGCCGCGCCCAGAAGCGGGCCACCCCGATGCGCCCGGTCTTCTCGCGCTCGCGCACCAGGTGAGAGGTGATGAGGTATCCGCTGATGACGAAGAAGACGTCGACGCCCGCGAAGCCCCCGGGCAGCCGGTTCGGCCACAGGTGATAGAGCAGCACGCTGAGCACGGCGATCGCGCGCAGCGCCTGGATGTCCGGGCGGAACCCGGACGCGCGTGTCAGATCCGGGCGGCTCCGCCCCCGCAACGCCGGTCAGCCCCTGTGGCGCAGGCGCCGGACGAGGGCGGCGGGCGCGCCGCCGAGGCGGGCGTTCACGCCGCGCACGGCGGGGGCGAGGCGCCCGCCCGACGCGGCATTCGCACGCTGTGCGAGCTGGCGTGCCAGCGACGCCGCCGGGGCGGCCTCGCGCGCCCGCAGCGCCGCGACCTCCGCCTCGAGCTCGGCGATGCGCGGCTCCACGCGCGTGACCCGTGCGGACAGGTCCGCCTCGCGCAGGTCGATGAGCTGCGCGGTGTCGTTGGAGCCCCACTGGAAGCCCCAGACCCGGTCGACGAGGTCCTCGATGGCGTCGCCCTCGCCCTGGTAGCGACGAGCGCGGGCGAGAGCGGCGCTGTCCCAGATCGTGACCGAGTCGTCCTTCGTGTGCCCGGGTGTGAAGTAGCGGACCGCGCCGAGTCGGTTGCCGTCGATCTGGCGGTACATCTGCATGAGGCTGTCGCTCGTCACTCCCGCCGTGATCGGCAGGTCGACGCGATACGGGGCGGGGAAGACGGTCTCCGGCACCTCCTCCGCGAAGATGACGCGGTTGTCGGTGCGCAGCCACTCCCGTACGAGATACAGCTCGTTCATCGGGTCGGCCAGCATGCGGCGGCGCCCCTCGTGAAGCTGCGACCACGGGCCGACGAGCACCACGTGCACGTCGGTGAGCGTGCTGTTGAGCACGCGGTCCACGCAGTTGCGGGCGAGGTACGCGGTCTCCGGCGTCACCTCGACGACGACCTTGACCAGCGGCACCTCCCAGATGCGGTTGTCCGCCTTTCGGCGGTACCGGGGGATCGGCATGCGCTGCGCGAAGTGGACGTCGTTGTGCCAGGCCACCTTGACCGCATGGTCCTGCACGGTGCCGCGCCCGAGGTGCCAGGTGAGCGCCTCCTCGACGGGAATGAACACCGCGCCGGCCTGCCACAGCTGGTAGGCGATCTCGGTGTCCTCGCCGAGATGCAGGCGGGTGTCCTGGCCGAACGTGCGGTCGTACACCTCGCGCGTGACGGACGCGCACGCGCCCATGTGCGTGGAGTAGTTGCGCCCGTGCGAGGTGTTGAGGTCGTCGGTGTCGCGGAAGATCTGGATGGACCAGTGCTCGTGCAGCTGCGATCGGTCGTAGTCGTCGCCGATGGTGCCGTCTGCGACCTTCTCGAAGACCGACTCCGGCGTGTAGTCCCACGCCTCGATGAAGCCCTTGTTGCCGATCGTCGCGGCCTCGGGGATGAAGTGCGCCCACTTGGCGTGCTGGCGCACGTTGTCGCGGAACAGGATCATGTCGGAGTCGACCCAGTAGATGATGTCGCCCGAGGTGGCCTTGATGCCGATGTCGGTCGCGTTCGAGCGGCCCCAGCCCTCCTCGACGCGGATGAGCCGGATGTTCTTCGGCACGATGTCGCCGAGCTCGACGGGCGGCTCGCTGCCGTCGTCCACGACCACCACGTCGAGGAGGTCCTCGGGGTAGTCCTGGGCGGCGAGCGACGCCAGCGTCAGCGGGAGCGTCGCGCTGTTGTACGACGCGATCACCACGGAGACGGACTTCGTCGGCTCCCAGTCGTCCGGCAGCGTGCCGTCGAAGACGTCGCGCCACTGGTTCTGGAAGACGATGGGGGCGGGCTCGGGGGATGCGGCGGGCCTGGTCACCGCGCCATTCTATGGGGAGCAGTCTCCGAGACCGGTGGGCGCGCTCCCGTCCGCGCTCACACGGGCGGGAGAGGGGCGCACGGTAGACTCCTCGGGCCGCGCCCGCGGCCATCCGACCGCAGAACCCGGGAGCCGATCCGCACATGCCCGCCCGCCGCTGGTTCCGCCGCCCCCTCCCGCAGGAAGCCCCGGACCGAGACGGCGGCCGCGTCGTGACGGATGCCGCCCCGGTCTTCGCATCGACCCCGGAGCCCGTGCGCGTGCGGGTGGCAGACGTGGACGGTCTGCGTCGCCTGATCGCGGCCGCAGGTGAGGCGATGACGGACGACCTGCGCGTGCAGATCGACCGCTGGGAGGCGCCGTCGCCGCGCTGGCGTGGCCAGGCGGCGCCCCTCCACGACTCGCGCACCGTGTCCGTCACCTGCGACCCGGAGCGACGGCGGGCATCCGCGCACGTGACCCTGCGGCGTCCGCTCCCCGTCGCGCGCGTGCTCGACGCGCTCATCCCGGCGTTCGCGCCCGCTCCCGCCTATCCCGGCGCCGGCTTCCCGCTGCTCGCCGTGGACCCGAGCGCCGGCATCGACGCCCTGCCGCTGCTGCCGAGCCGTCGCGTTCCCCAGCTCGAGCCGATCGCCCCCGCGCTCGCCGGCGTGCACCTCCGGAAGGCCGACGTCCTGCTCACGGCCGAGACCGATCCGGCCCGCGAGGCCGAGGACGCCGTGCATCAGCTCACTGTGAGCGAGGCGCTGCTGGGATCCCCGCGCGTGCACCGGCCGGTCATCGACCTCAACGTGCACAACCCCATCGGCCGGGTGCTCGGCTTCAAGCCGTCGCCGCCCGCCCGCCGCCTCCTCATCGACCGCGAGCACGGCCTGATCCGACTCGTCGCCCCGGACGCCGGCGTCGCGCCCATCGTCTTCCCGATCGCCGAGCCGATGCGCGCGCACGACGTCGCCGCCGTGCGGAACGTCGAGGCCGTCGACCTGTCGCCGCTGCGCGGACTGGCGAAGCCGGTGCCCGAGGGCCTGTTCTCGCGCTTCGCCGAGCTCGCGGCCGCCGGCGTCATCCTCCACTCCCTTCCCGAGAACGTGGAGATCGCCCCCGAGCAGCTGTCCCCGCGGATCGCCACGGCCATCCGACGCCCCTACCGCCCGGCGATGGGACTCGAGCGCGAGCGGCGCTCGGTCGAGCTGCGCCGAGCGGCCATGCACGACCACGGCGGGTTCCTGCGCCTCGCGTCGGCGATCGAGCACCGGACGGGCTCGCGCTACCTCCCGTCGGTGAGCGTGGTGCTCTCCACGATGCGCGCCGAGCTCATCCCCGGCGTGCTGCAGATGATGGCGCGGCAGACGTACCCGCACCTGGAGGTCGTCGTCGTCGCGCACGGCATCGCCGCGCCGGATCTGTCCGCGCTGGATCTCGGGGGGCTCGACGTTACCGTGGTCGAGATCCCTCGCACGGTGCTCTTCGGCGGCGCCCTCGCGGAGGGCGTGCGGCGCTCGTCGGGCGACCTCATCACGAAGCTCGACGACGACGACTGGTACAGCGAGCACCACGTCTGGGACCTCGTGCTCGCACACATCTACTCGCGCGCCGACGTCGTGGGGAAGACGACCGAGTACCTCTTCTTCGAGGAGGTCGAGCAGACCGTGCACCGCACGTTCGCCACCGAGCGGTACCACGACCAGGTCGCGGGCGGAGCCATGCTGCTCTCGCGCGCGGCCTTCGACGCGCTCGGCGGGTGGCGTCCGACGCCGAACTCGACCGACCGCTCGGTGCTCATCCGCGTGGAGAGCCAGGGCGGCATCGGCTACCGCACGCACTCCCTCGGCTACATGTACATCCGCCACTCCTCGAAGCACACCTGGGAGCGCAGCGATTCGCAGCTCCTCAACGGATCCTTCGAGCAGTGGCGCGGCTGGCGCGAGCCGGAGGTCTGACGCGTGCGGGTCCTCATCGCCGCGGCGGGCGCCTTCGTCGCGACGCTGGCCCTGTGCGCGGGTACGACGCCGGGGAGCCTCTCGGAGGTGCTCGACGGCGGCGGGCTCGTCGCACTCGCGGCGTTCGCCGCGCTCGCCGTCGGCGGATGGTGGGCGATCGGATGGCTGCCGACCGCGATCTGGAGATGGGCCGTTCCGCTCGGTGCGGTCGTCGCGCTCGCCGAGCTCGCGGGGCTGTCCCTCCTCCGCGAGGAGGCGGACCTCTGGCTGCTGCGGCCCTCCGGCTGGAGCGTCGTCCACGTGCTCGGCACGGCGTACGTCTCCGCGGTCGGTCTCGCGCTCGTCCTCCACCTCGCGGACCTCCACCAGGGCCACCCCGCGTCGTCCGGGGGAGCGCTCGCTCGCTTCGCGGCGTCGCTCGCGCGCCCGCGCCCCTGGCGCTCGCTCGGCATCCTGTGGGGGGTCATCGTCCTCTGCCGACTGCCGTACCTCCTCGCCTGGTGGCCGGGCCTCATCTTCTTCGACACGTACCGCAGCCTGTCGTATGCGCGAGGGCTCGGCCCGTGGGAGTCGTACGAGCCGGTGGGGCACTCGCTCCTCATCACGGCATGGAACGGCGTGTGGCAACTGCTCGGTCTGGGCGATGCGGCCGCCCTCGCGATGGCCGCATCCGTGCAGGTGCTCACGAGCAGCGCCGCGTTCGCCTTCATGCTCTGGCGTGTCGCGGCGTGGGGCGTCGGGCCGCGCACGTGGTGGGCGCTGTGGGCGTGGATCGCGCTGCTGCCCGTGCTGTCGATGTCGTCCATCACCGTCGTGAAGGACATCCCCTTCATGTCGGCGTTCATCGTCTTCCTCGTCGGGATCGTGGAGGTGTCGCGCGCGATCGCGCGCGGCGACCGCGCCTGGTGGCCCTGGGTGCTCGTGCTGGCCTCCGGGATCGCCACGATGGTGCTGCGCAACAACGGCGTGCACGTCGTGCTGCTCGGCGTCGCGCTCCTCGTCATCCCCTTCCGACGGCAGTGGAAGCGGGCGCTCGCCCTGTTCGCCGGATGCGTCGTCGCCTACGCCCTGTACGCCTTCCCGCTCGCGGCCGCGCTCGGCGTGCAGCCCGGTCCGAAGACCGAGGCGTGGTCGGTGCCCCTGCAGCAGATCGCTCGCATCGCCGACGACCACCACGCCGAGCTGTCCGACGAGGACCGCGCGTTCGTCGACTCCGTCTTCACGGCGTGGAGCGTCGACGACGTGGGCGAGCACTACATCCCCGGCTTCGCGGATCCGATCAAGCTCGACGCGCGAACCGCGTGGGAGGAGCGCACGACGGGGGAGTTCCTCGCGGGATGGGCGCGGCTGGTGACGGAGTACCCGGGGTCGGCCGTCACCGCCACCCTCGCCAACACCGTCGGCTACTGGGCGCCGGGCGCGCCCTCGTACGACGGTGTCGTGACCGCGTCCTGGAACGACGTCCGCGGCATCCACCTCGACATCCCCTTCTCGCACTCGGGTGCGGACGGCGACGTCGCGCCCGCAGGCGGGGTGCCGGCGTTCGCGGAACGGCACGGTCTCCTCGATGAGGGGTACCGGGCCATCCCCGTCGTCGGTCTGACGCTGTCTCCCGGCGTCGTGACGTGGATCTGGATCGTCGCGCTGGTCGTGCTGTGGCGGCGCCGCGCGGGGCTCGACGCGGCCTTCGCGCTCCCCGCGGCGGCGCTCATGGCGACCTTCCTCGCCGGACCGGTCTCCGGCGGGATGCGCTACGCCCTCGGCTTCTACGCGACGGTCCCGATCGTCGTGGCGGTCGCCGCGGTCGCGCGCCGACAGGGGCCCCTGGCACGACCTCGAGTCGGCGCGTGAGCGGCGGGGCGCGGCTGCGGCAGGTGCTCGATGCGCCGGCCGCGACGACGGCGGGCGTGCTGTCGGCCTTCATCGTCGTGGGCGCCTCGTACGAGGCCACCGACAGCGCGCGGTGGTTCGCCTCGTCACCCGGAGCGGCGCTCGGCAGCGCCGTCGTCGCCGTCGGACTGGCCTTCTTCCTCTCCGTGCCGCTCATCCTGCTGTTCCGCTGGCTCGACCGATTCGGCGCGGTCCGCTCGTCTCCCGAGTCGTTCCGCGAGGCCGTTCGTCGACGGTTCGTGTCGACCGCGGCGCTCCTGCTGGCGGGATGGCTGCCCTGGCTCATCCTGCACTTCCCCGGCAATGTCGACGGCGACACCATCACGCAGCGAATGCAGTGGGTCGGTCTGCTCGCCCAGACCGACCATCACCCCTGGTTCGACACCATGGTGTTCGGCTGGTTCTGGGATCTCGGGTCGGCCGTCGGCGACGACGGCGTGGGCCTGTTCGTCTACCTCCTCCTGCAGGAGGCTGCGACGGCCGCCGGGCTCGCGCTCGTGCTCACGTACCTCGGCTGGCTGGGGATGGCGCGGGCCGCCCGGTGGACGCTCACGGCCGCGGCCGCCCTGCTGCCGGTGTTCATGGCCGCTCCGTCGGTGATGAGCAAGGACGCCTTCGCCGCAGTGTTCTGGCTGCCTTTCCTCGTGCTCTTCGTCGAGGCGGTGCGCACCCGCGGGCGCGTGCTGCGCGACCCCCGGATGGCCGCGGCGGCCCTCGTGCTCATCGTTCCGCTCATCCTGGCCAAGCGGACCAACGTGTACCTCGTCGTCATCTGCGCGGTCGTGCTCCTCGTCATCGCGGCCCGCGGAACCCGCCTCCGGATCGCGCTCGGCACCGGCGCGGCCCTCGTCGTGACGAACGTCGTCTGGCCGCTCCTCCTCCTTCCAGCCCTGGGCGTCGCGCCCAGCACCGCCACGGACATGCTCACGATCCCCGTCCAGCAGACCGCGCGCATCGTGGCCGCCCATGGCGACGAGATCCCTGCCCACGAGCGGGAGGCGATCGACGACGTACTCCGGTACGACGGCCTGGCGGACGCCTACGTCCCCCGTCGCTCCGACTCGGTGAAGGGTCGCTGGGATCAGGATGCGACGTCGGAGGAGATGCGCGCCTACCTCGAGGTCTGGTTCGCGCAGCTGCTGCGCTATCCGATGACGGCGCTCTCCGCCACCGCCGCCAACACCTTCGAGTACTTCGCCCCGGTGTCGCCGATGGCCTTCCAGAACTCGCTGACGCTGGAGCGCTACATCGACTACTGGGAGGAGCGCGCGGTTCCCGCGACCACCCGCGGTGAGATCGTCGCCGTCGTGGACGGACTCCACGCGCCCGCCGAGCTCGACCACGCGAGGACGGCGGTCAACCACGCCACCGACGCCATCGCCGAGCGCGATCCGCTGTCGTCCAAGGCCTTCTACGCGTCGTGGATCCCCCTCATCGCGCTCGCCTACGCCATCCGGCGCCGGCGCGCGCTGCACATCCTGGCCCTCGTGCCGCTGCTGGCGAATCTCGCCTTCCTCGTGGCGAGCCCCGTGGCGCTGCCGCGCTACGTGCTGCCGCTCGTCTACGCCAGCGTCCTCGCCGCCGGGATGATGCTGACCCCCGTCCGCTGGCAGAATCGACATCACGCACCTGCGCCGGCAGTCCCGGTGCGATCGACCGAGAGCGACGTCTGAACGCGATGACGACCGACCACTTCGCCGGCGCGACGATCATCGTGCCGACCTACAACGAGGCGCCGAACGTCGAGCCGCTGGTGCGGCGCATCGAGTCCGCGCTCGCGGGCATCGCGGGCGAGGTGCTGTTCGTCGACGACTCCGACGACGGCACCGTGGACGAGGTGCAGAGGGTCGCGAGTCTCGTCGATCTGCCGGTCCGGGCCATCCATCGCGAGAACCGCGAGGGCGGCCTGAGCGGCGCGGTCATCGTGGGGCTCGAGCGCGCGGCGTACGACGTGTGCGTGGTGATCGACGGCGACCTGCAGCACCCGCCGGAGAAGATCGCCGACCTCATCGCGCGCTTCCGCGAGGGCGATGTCGACGTCGTGGTGGCTTCGCGATACGTCGCGGATGGCTCGGCCGCGGGTCTCGCGGATCTCACCCGGAACCTCGTCTCGCGCACGACCACGGCGCTGACGAAGGCGATGTTCCCGCTCCGGCTGCGCGACTGCTCCGACCCGATGACCGGGTTCTTCCTCGTCGACCGGACGCGGATCGACCTCGCGCCGCTGCGGCCGCGCGGGTTCAAGATCCTCCTCGAGATCCTCGCGCGCCAGCAGCTGCGGGCGGCGGAGATCCCGTTCGACTTCGCCGAGCGCACGGCCGGGTCGTCCAAGGCCTCGGTGCGCCAGGGCGCCCGGTTCCTCGCGCAGCTCGCCGCGCTCCGGTTCGGCAAGATGTCGGCGTTCGCGGTCATCGGCGGCTTCGGCGCTGTCGTGAACCTCGCGATCATGTGGGCGCTGACCCATGCGGGCCTGCCGTACGTGTGGGCGGCGATCATCGCGGCCGAGACGACGATCATCGGCAACTTCCTGCTGCAGGAGCGGTTCGTCTTCCGCGAGCTGCTGGGGGAGGCGTCGCGTCGGCGCTCGCGCTTCGGCAAGTCGTTCGCCTTCAACAACGCCGAGGCTCTCGTGCGCATCCCCGTGCTGGCGCTGCTGGTGGAGACGTGGCACATCTCCAGCATCGTCGCGGCCGCGATCACGCTGGCGGTGGCGTTCGTGGCCAGGTACGCGTTCCACGCCCTCGTCGTGTACGCGCCGCGGCGCTCGCCGCGCGCGCAGCACATCCTCGAGGAGCTCGACGAGCAGGCGATGTCGCCCGGCGAGCTCTGACCGCGGGGGTCCATTCCTCCCCGAGACTAGCGCTCGTCGTCGAGACCGGTGCTCGGAACGCTAGCTTCGGCGACGAACGCTAGCCCTAGCCCTGGGAGCGCTAGTCCCGGTGCTCCGAACGCGAGGCCGGAGCGGAGAGAGCGTGGTGGTCAGCGGCGCAGGCGGCGGATGACCGTGGCCGGGACACCGCCGACGAGGGTGTCGTCCGGCACGTCCTCGGTCACGACGGCTCCCGCCGCGATGACGCAGCCGGCGCCGATCGTCACGCCGCCGACGACCGTGACCGACGCGCCGATCCACGTGCCGTCGCCCACGACGATCGGGTCGTGGCGCACGTCGCCCGCGCGCTTGTCGTGGCCGCCGATGTCGTGCGTGTCGGTGATGAGCTTCACGAACGGCCCGAGATTCACGCGGTCGCCGAGGCGGGTGCCCGGGCGGATGTACGCGTCGCGGTTGATGAACACGTCCGCGCCGATCTCGACGGGGCCGAGGATCTCCGCGCCGCGGTAGATCTTCGTGCGGGCGCCCACCGAGATGTCACGATCGCCGTCGCGGTGCAGCAGCTGGACCGAGGGATCGATCCGCGCGTCATCGGCGATGTCGAGCATGGCGTCAGCGCGCCTCGTCGGCGGCGAGGGGAGGCATCGGGCGCCACGAGGCGTCCTTCGCGATCCGCCGGCCGTCGCGCATGCCGCGGAAGAGATTGCTGGTGCCCCGCACGGTGCGCTCGACCGCGATGAGGCGGACGAGCTCCTTGGCGAATGTGAGCGCGGTCCCGAGGGTAAAGCGCACGGGGCGGTACGCGCCGTGCTCGGCGAAGTAGTGCCGCATGATGCCGCGGTTCCGCATGATGTAGTACCGGTAGGCGTTGCTCGACGCGTTGAGGTGCCGCACGCCCATGTCCCACTGCTTGATCTCGCGGGTGCGCCGCAGCACGAACTCGTCGACGATCGCGCTCGTCGTGTGCAGCGAGGCGAGCCATCCGTAGACGGAGTCGTCCCAGTAGATGAAGAAGCGCGGGTCGGGGAGCCCGACCTTCTGCACGATGTCGCGGTGGATGAACATCCCCTCGAAGCACCCGGAGTTCATCTCGCGGTAGCCGGTGGCGTCGAAGCCCGCCGGCGCGAACGGGATCGGGATGCCCAGCGGGATCGAGAGGCGGTACTGCCAGTAGAACTCGCTGCCGTCGTAGTCGTAGCGGCGGCCCTGGATGCTCTTGAACCGAGGCGCCCACACGCCCATCCGGGCGAGCCCGTCGGGGAGGACCTCGACGTCGTCGTCCATGAGCCAGATCCACGTGGAGCCGAGCTCATAGGCGACGCGCATGCCCTCGCTGAACCCGCCGGAGCCGCCGGTGTTCTCGTCGAGGCGCCGGTACACGATCTCGGTGCCGACGCGCTCGCGGAACGACGCCACGACCTCGCCGGTGTCGTCGGCCGACGCGTTGTCGATGATCACGACGTGGCCCGGCTTGGGGTCCATCTCGCCGATCGACACCAGCAGCTTCGACAGGAGGTGCGAGCGGTTGTAGGTGACGACGACGATCGTCGCCGATGCGGGGTCGAACGCCCGCGGGTCGTACGTCTGCTCGACGACCGACGGCTTCTCGCTCATGACTGCCTCCCGAAGATGGTGCGCCACGACTCCTCGGACACGAGGTCCGGCAGCGCCGTGCGGTACTCGCGCTGCAGCCGCGGCCACTCGCGCCGCAGTCGGGCGTGCAGCCAGACCGAGTCCCGCAGCATGCGCCGGTACAGCAGGCGGTCGCGCGTGTAGATGTTCTTGCCCGATCCGTCGGCTGCGCTCACGAGCGCGGAGTCGAACAGCGGCACGCGCCACCAGTGGGCGTCGGCCTTGCCGAACTCCACCTCGGGCTGCGCGACGTTGGCCGGGTCGGGCTCGTGGAACCAGTGCGACAGGAGCGTCTGCGCGGTGAAGAGCCGCAGCCGCCAACCGGTCGGGCTGTCGAAGACGTGCTGCTTGAGCCGCTGGAACACCTGGCGGCCGCGGCGCGAGCGCATGACGACGGTCGGGTCGCGGTGGACGACGGTCTCCGGGAAGCGGGCGGCGAGCGAGCGCGCCTCGGGCATCGCGGTGGCGATGTTCTCGGCCAGGTGGCCCGGCCCGCGCAGCACGTCGCGCAGTGCGCGGTTCCGCAGCGCCACGGGGTAGTACTGCATCATCATCAGGTGCTTGAGGTCGACGCGGCGCGAGTGCCGGATGAGCGTGCCGCCGCGCGGCGCGTTCGAGTGCAGCAGCCCCGCGACGATGCGGTTGCGCGCGTGGAAGTACGCCTGCCAGTCGATGGAGTCGTCCTTGCCGATCCACGACACGTGCCAGAGGGCGGCGCCCGGCAGCGACACCGTGGGGTAGCCGGCCTCGCCCGCACGCAGGCAGAACTCGGCGTCGTCCCACTTGATGAACGCCGGCAGCGCCAGCCCGACCTCGCGGATCACCTCGGTCGGGATGAGGCACATCCACCAGCCGTTGTAGTCGGCATCCATGCGCATGTGCAGCAGCGGAGTCTGGCGGATGTTCGCGCGGCGGAAGTCGTGCGGCATCTCCTCCTGGAAGAGGTTCCGCCACATGAACGGGCGCTCGTCGACGACCTCGGCCCAGGCGTGCAGCCGCGGCCGGTTGAGGAGGTCGAACATGTGCGCGCCCACGAGGACGGGCTGCGTCGCGAACCGCCCGAACGTGATGGAGCGGCGGATGGACTCCGGCTCGATGCGCACGTCGTCGTCGAGCAGCTGGATGAAGTCGCTCTCTGGCCGCTGCAGCGTCTCGTGCATGGCGCGGGCGAAGCCACCGGAGCCGCCGAGGTTCGGCTGCTCGACGATCTGCAACTGCTCGCCGAGGCGGCCGGCGACGTCGGCGTAGCCCTCCTGCGCGGCGACCTGCTGCGTGCCCTGGTCGACGATGAAGATGCGGTCGACGAGCTCGAGCACCTCGGGGGCATCGGCGAGCGCGCCGAGGGTGGCCACGCAGTAGTCGGGCTTGTTGAACGTCGTGATCCCGAGGGAGGCCTTGCCGGTGCGCGCCGGCTCCTGCTCGGTGGTCCATTCGCCGCCCGCGAGGACGACGTCCTCCGCACCGGCGACGATGTCGAACCACAGCCATCCGCCGTCGCTGAACTGCGTGAGCGGGATGTCGAAGACGGTCTCCGCGTCGCCGGACGCGTCCTGCGTCTCGATCCGCTGCTGGGCGGCGCCGCCCGTGGAGCGGTAGACGAGGACGGTCGCGGTGCCCTCAGTGCGGACGGTCAGGCGCACCGACCGGACGTTCGTCCAGTGCTGCCAGTACGACGCGGGGAAGGCGTTGAAGTACGTCGCGAACGACACGCGCGTGCCGGCGGGGACCCGCGCCCTGGTGCGTCCGAGGACGTCGGCGAGATGCGCGACGTCCGACACGCGCACCGGCTCCTCGTCGATCGTCGACCAGACCTCGGGATCGACGTACAGCGGCAGGAGGTCGGGATCGCGGTCGAGCGGGAAGACCACGCTCTGAAGGACGTGTGCCACGGCGGAGCTCCGGATGCGAGACGGGATCGGCACCGGGATCGGGCCGCCGTCGAGCCTATCGCGCCGGTCCCAGCGGATCCTGGGATTCGCCGCCGCTCGCCACGAGATCGAGGCTCTCCCGCCAGGAGCGGGACTGGCCGGCGCGCACCGCGCAGAGCACGAGGAGGAGCCATCCCGCGCCGTGAAGGGTGAAGCTCTCGAACATCGAGTCGACGATGAGCGCCGTGAGCACGGCCGGCGTCCACGCGTACACGGTGGACTTCCGCTCGCTCGCGACGAGCCACGACCGCACGAAGGCGACGCCGCACAGCGCCGTGAACAGCAGCAGCCCGACCCAGCCGAGCTGCAGCAGCACGTCGAAGAACGCGTTCAGCGCCGACGCGTGGGACTGGCCGAGAAGCACGTTGATGACGTTGAGCGGGTAGGCGTCGCCCTCCCATTCGCCGTGCCATCCGAATCCCTGGATGGGCCGGTTCTGCACCCAGGTGAGGATCTCGTTCCAGAGATCGGCGCGCAGCGAGAAGCCGGCCGTCGCGTCCAGCCAGCGCAGGATCGGGTGCCGCAGCGCGTAGGCCAGCGCGAGCCCCAGCACGACCGCGACCGCCAGGGTCCACTGCAGCGATCGGCGGCGCTGCGGAGGGGTGCTGCGCACCAGGGCCAGCGCCAGGAGCGCGACCGCCACCGAGCCGGCGAGGACGACCGCCGTGGGCGACGCGGACAGAATGGCGAGCAGGGCGGCGAGCGTGATCGAGAACACCGCCGTGGCCTGCGGCACCGACCGGGTGCGCCGCTCGACGAGGAACGTCACGAGCGCGACGACGGCGACGAAGCCCAGCAGGTTGCGGGTGCCGAACACGCCCTGGATGGGCCCGCCGTTCGCGATCTGCCCCGCGATCCCGAGGAAGGGGAACGGCATGTCGAGGAGGACGCCGGCGAGGATCTCCAGCCCCAGCGACAGCGACAGCAGCCACCGAAGCACGTCGCCGAGCGCGCGCACGGTCTGCAGCGTGTCGCGGATGTGCGCGATGACCAGCGCGAGGAATCCGTAGCCGACCAGGGACAGCCATCCGCCCAGGGTCGCGTCGTCGTCGTACGACCAGATGGTCGACACCAGCGCCCACGCGAGGAACGCGACGAAGCTCGTCGGCGCGAAGCCGAGGGGGCGCAGCTCGCGGCGCCGGGCGACGACGATCGCGACCCCGAGGAGATCGAGCGACACGATGATGGTGCCGAGCGTGACCGAGCCCGCGGTGCTCTCGATCGCGTGCGCGCCGAGCACCGCCAGCAGCGTGGTCAGGGTGTACGCGCGGGCGGCGTCGGCCGAGCGCAGGAGGCGCACGGCCGCGCCCAGCGGCGCGGATGAGGTCATCGGCGTCGGGTCCGCAGCGGCCGTCGCTCGGGCGCCGACGCCTCGCCCGCCCCGACGTCGACGAGCGGGGCCGCCTTGATCTTGAACGAGAGCGCGACCACGAGCATCCAGCCCCACAGCATGATAGGGCCCGACTCCGTCAGGCCCTGCACGAGCAGCATCGCGACGACGAGCGGGGGGAGGAGCGCGACGGCCTGGTACGGGCGGTCGGCGCGGATGTCCCAGCGGGGGCGGTCGACGGCGAAGAACCACGCGCGCCACACGAGCGCGGCGAACACGCCGAGCACGACGAGGACGCCCAGCGCTCCGAGCTGGAGGAAGACGTCGAGCCACATGTCATGCGCGTGGAACACGGTGATGCCGTGGTCGACGATCCAGCCGTCGAAGGCGGGATCCCAGGGGAGCCAGGGGCTCGCGAACCCGTGGCCGACGACGGGACGCTCGGCGGCGCGATCGAGGACGGCGCTCCAGATGGCGCCGCGGCCGGTGAGGTCGCCGCCGCGGCCGACCAGCGCGAGGAGCCGGTCGCGGAGGAGCAGGGCGAGCGCCGCGCCCACGACGACGACCGCGGCGAACAGCGCGTAGCGGCGGGTGCGCTCTCGCGGGCTGCGCGCGCGGCGCATGAGCAGGATGGCGCCGAGCACGACGGCGACGACGACGAGCGCCACGAGGGTGGTCACGGAGCCCGAGCGCAGCAGGAGGAACGCGGCCACGGCCATCCACACGCCGCGCACGACGGGCGAGGGGGCGCGGTCGGCCAGGCGCACGCCGAAGACGATGAGCGCGAGCAGGCAGAGGATGCCCAGGAGGTTGGCGTTGCCGACGACGCCCTGCAGCCGCCCCGGATCGAGCACGGAGTCGAGGAGGTTGCCCCGCACCCAGTACCAGTGCGGATCGGGGTGGGGCGGCACGTCGGTGAAGTTCGGCAGCAGCGGGCGGTGCCGCACCGCCGCCACCCACAGCTCGAGGAGGACGGACAGCCCCATCACCCAGCGCAGCGCGATCTCGAGGCAGCGCAGCAGCTCGCGCCACGTGAGCACGTCGGCCAGGAACACGCCCTGCAGCGTCGCGGCGGCGAGCAGCAGCCACGTGACGGCGGTGGTGGCCGCCCACGACGACCACGCCAGCGACATCAGCGCGAGGCCCACATAGCCGAGCGCGAGCCACGGAAGCCGGCGCCACGGGAACGGCGCGCGGCGCCGTGCCAGCCGGGGGACCCAGATCGCGACGGTGCCGAGCGTGAGGGCGCCGAGGAACGCCGCGCCGCCGGCGAAGCCCAGGAGGTTCCACCAGAAGGAGTGCGCGAAGGCGGAGAAGACGACGAGCACGGCGTAGGCGCGCAGCAGGAGGTGGCCCGTGGTCTCGCGCTCGGGCGCGGTGGGCGGGTCGGCGACCGGGTACCGGCTCAGCTGCGTCATCGCGCACCAGGCTACCGCCACCGCGAAGCCCGCACCCTAGGCTGGGAGCGTGCTCGTTCCGCTCGCCAACGCTCCCAGGGATTACGCCTGGGGTTCCCGCTCGCTCATCGCCGCGCTGGAGGGTCGCGACCCCGCCGCCGGCCCGGAGGCGGAGGTGTGGTTCGGCGACCATCCGTCCGATCCCGCCGACGTCGAGGACGGCAGCGGCCGCACGCTGGACGCCTGGATCGCCGACAACGGCGTGCGGGTCTCGCCGAGCGGTCGCCTGCCCTACCTCCTGAAGCTGCTCGCGGCCGGCGCGCCCCTGTCCATCCAGGTGCACCCGACGAAGCGGCAGGCGGAGGAGGGGTTCGCGCGGGAAGCGTCGCTCGATGCCGACGCTCCGCGCAACTACGTCGACGACAACCACAAGCCGGAGATCATCGTCGCGCTGAGCGACCGGTTCGAGGCGCTGTCGGGGCTGCGCGAACTCGAGGCCACGCGTCGCCTGCTGGATGCGATCGGGGCGGCGGCCGCGCCGCTGCGGGAGCGGCTCGGCGACCCCGAGGGGCTGCGCGACGCGCTCGGCTGGCTGCTCAGCGGAGACGCCGACGACACGGTCGCGGCGATCATCGCCGCGCTCGAGGAGGCGCAGTCGACGGAGTTCGCCGCCGAGCTCGCCAACGCCCGCTACATCGCCAGCATCCACCCGCAGGACCCCGGCGTGGTCGTGGCGCTGCTGATGAACTACGTCGTCCTGCGTCGCGGCGAGGGCCTCTTCCTCGGGGCGGGGATGCTGCACGCCTACGTCGCAGGGCTCGGCGTCGAGCTCATGGCCGCGAGCGACAACGTGCTGCGCGGCGGGCTCACGCCCAAGCGGATCGACGTCGACGAGCTGCTCGCGATTGTGGACCCCGAGCCGGGGCCGGTGCCCGTCGTGCTGCCGGTGGCCGGCGACCGCGGCTCCCGCGCCGTGGAGTCGTTCGCCGTGCCGGTGTCGGACTTCCGCCTCCTGCGCGTGGCGGTGGCGGGCGAGGAGCCCGCCGTCCTCCACCCGACCGGCGCGGCGATCGTGCTCGCGACGGCCGGCGAGGTGACGGTGTCAGACGGGGGCGACACGGTCTCGCTGCGGCCGGGGCGCGCGGTGTTCGCGACCCCCGACACCGCCGAGCTGCGCTTCGCGGGCGACGGCGAGGTCTTCGTGGCGGAGCCGGGCGTCGCCTGAGCGCACTCGGATCCCGCACTCGGATCCGCCGCCGCGACACGCCGGTGGACCAGGTGAACCTTCGATCTCCCCTTCAGGGTTTACGATCCGCGACTTGACCTCTGCGAATCACACCGTTGTAATTAAGTGCACACGCTGCCCGCGTGGGGGAGACACAAGGGTTGGAGAGCGACGATGGCGCCTTCGCAGTATCGATCGGGAGCACCCGACGACTGGTTCGTCGATCCGGTCGAGCTCGGCGTGCCGGGAGTCCGGCCGCCGACGGCGGAGGAGACCGCGCTCGCATGGCAGAGCGACGCGCTGTGCGCGCAGACCGATCCCGAGGCCTTCTTCCCGGAGAAGGGCGGATCCACGCGCGACGCCAAGCGCATCTGCGCGACGTGCGATGTGCGGGCGGAGTGCCTCGAGTACGCCCTGCAGAACGACGAGCGCTTCGGGATCTGGGGCGGTCTGAGCGAGCGCGAGCGCCGCAAGCTCAAGCGTCAGGCGAGCTGACCGCCCGCAGCCTGGGAATGCGCCGCCTCGGCGCGCCGATCTCCGGCCCCGCACGCCGCGCGGCTTAGGCTTGCCCGGTCATGCCCGCCGCAGTCCACGCCGTCCTCGTCGCGCGCTCCTCACCGGATGCCGCACCCGCTCTCGAACGCACCCTCGCGGCCATCCGCTCGCAGCGCCGGCCCGTCGACGCGCTCACGGTGGTCGTGTGCGGCCCGCTCGAGCCGCTCCGCGACCTCGTGTCGTCCTCGGGTGCCGAGGGCATCGTCGAGGCATCGGCCGCCACGACCTTCGCGGCAGCGGTCGGCTACGCGCTGCGGCGGGTGACGCCCGGCGCCGCGGTGTGGCTGCTCGCACACGACTCGACGCCCGACGCCGGCGCACTCGCCGCCCTGACGGCCGCCCTCGAGCGCGGTCCCTCGATCGCGATCGCCGCGCCGAAGCTCGTCGACGAGCGCGATGCCGAGCGCATCGTCTCGCTCGGGCAGAGCATGACCCGGTTCGGGCGCTCCGTCGAGCTCGCCGACGGCGAGTTCGACCAGGGCCAGTACGACGGACTCGACGACGTGCTGGGCGCGGACGTCCGCGGCGTCCTCGTCCGCGGCGACATCGCCGCCGACCTCGCGCCGGATCCCGCGCTCCTCGGCGCCGACGAGGGCCTCGACATGGGCGTGCGCGCACATCTCGCCGGCCGTCGCGTGGCGCTCGTGCCGCGTGCGCGCATCGCGGTTCCGCCCCCGCATCGGACGCGAATGGCCGATGACTACCGCGAGCGCCTCGCGCAGCTGCACCGCCGGCTCGCCTACGCGCCGGCATGGGCCGTCGTGCTGCACTGGCTCTCGTTCCTGCCGCTGGCGCTGTGGAAGACCGTCGTCCAGCTCATCGCCAAGGCGCCGGCGTTCGTGCCCGCGGAGTGGGCGGCCGCCGTCGTCGCGATGGTGCGCGTGGGGGCGGTCGCGCGCTCGCGTCGTCGCATCCGTCGCATCCGCAGCCGCTCCTGGGCGAGCGTCGAGGCGCTCCGCGTGACGCGCGCGGACCTGCGCGAGCGCCACGACCCGCACCACGCGCCCCGCGTGCGCAGCGAGCTGCGGTTCTTCTCGGGCGGCGGGGCGTGGGCCGTGCTCGCCGCCGGCCTCGTGAGCGTCGTGGCGTTCCTCGCGCTGCTGTCGTGGCCGGGGGTCGCGGGCGGCGCGCTCCTGCCGCTGCAGCGCACGGTCTCGGGGCTCTGGTCGGAGGCCGCGTACGGCCGCCGCGAGGTCGGGCTGCACGTCGTGTCGGCGGCCGACCCGTTCGCCGGCGTCACGGCGCTCCTCGGGTCGCTCTGGCCGGGGAGCCCGTCCTTCGCGCTCCTCGTGCTGTGGCTGCTGGCCCTGCCGCTGGCCGTGCTGGGCGCGTGGTTCGCCGCCACGCGGGTCACGCCGCGCGCGGGCGTCCGCGTCGTCATGGCCCTCCTGTGGGCGTTCGCGCCGAGCTTCCTCTCGGCCCTCGTCGATCCCCGCCCCGCCTCGGTCATCGCGCACCTCCTGCTGCCCTGGCTGCTGTTCGCCGGCGCCGCCGCCCACCGCTCGTGGGGAGCAGCAGGCAGCGCCTCGCTGCTGCTCGCCGCCGTCCTCGCGTGCGCCCCGTCGCTCGCCCCCGCGCTCGTCGTGGTGTGGGCGATCGCGCTCGTGCTGACCTTTGTGCGCCGCCCGCGCGCCATCGCCCGCGTGGTGTGGACGGTCGTGCCCGCCGTCGTGCTGTCGCTCCCCGTCGTCCTCGCGCAGGTCGGCCGCGGCACGCCGTGGGCGCTGCTCGCCGACCCGGGCCGGCCCTGGGCTGCTCCCGCGATCGCCGCGGAGGAGCGGTGGCGGGTCGCGCTCGGCTTCCCGACCCCCGACCCGGGCGGCTGGGGCGCGTTCCTCACCGGCTTCGGACTCCCGGCATCGACCTGGTGGGTCCCGCTGCTGCTCGCGCCGGTCGTGCTCGCGGCGCTCATCGCGCCGCTGACGCGGCGGTGGCGGATGGGCACGGCGATGGTCGTGCTCGCGGCTCTCGGACTCGTGTCGGCCGTGGCGGTCGTCTCGCTGCAGCCCGCCTGGGTGCAGTCGACCCCCGTGGCGGTGTGGCCGGGGTCCGCTCTCAGCCTCGGGTGGCTGGGGCTCGTCGCCGCGGCGGCGATCGCCCTCGACGTCGGCCTCGCCCGGCGCGGACTGCGCGCGGCGGTCGCCGTCGTCGCCCTCGTCGGCGTCTGCGCGGCCGCCGTGCCGGCGCTCACCGCCGTGCATCGCGGGCAGTCGGAGCTGCGAAGCGGCGGTGACACCACCCTGCCCGCCTACGTCTCCGCTCAGGCGGCGATCGTGGACGACCTCGCCACCCTCGTCCTCAGCCCGCAGGCCGACGGCGGACTCGCGGCGTCGCTGGTGTGGGGTCCGAGCGAGACGCTCGGCGGGCAGTCCACGCTGCAGTCCACGCAGCCCGCGGTCTCCGACGACGACGTGCGGGTCGCGGAGATGTCCACCGACCTCGTCTCCGGAGCGGCCGGCGACATCGCCGGACGGCTCGCCGACGAGGGCATCGCGTTCGTCCTCCTCGCCGCCGACGGCGAGGACGCCCATCCCGCACGTGCCCTGCGGCTCGCGGCGACCACCGCGATCGACCAGCGCGGCGGTCTGGTGCGGGTGGGGGAGACGCCGCGCGGCGTGCTGTGGAGCGTCGACGCCGAGCGCTCGCCGCGCGCGCCGCTGTCGGCAGACGACCAGGCCACCGCCCGTGCCATCGCACTGGCGCAGCTCATCGCCGTGGCGGTCGCGCTGCTGCTCGCGGTGCCGACGCCGATCTCGCATCGTGCGGCACGGCGCAAGCCCCGGGTCATCGGCGCGGGATTCGAGGAGGCGAGATGAGCAGGGCGACGGCATCGGCGCGCATCGTCATCGGAGCGGTCGTCTCGGCGGCCGCCGTGGCCGCGGTCGTCGGCGCGGGCGCGGCGCCGTGGCCCGCTGTCGGCACCGCTGCGCCCTCGACCGACGTGCTTCCGGCACCGGCCGAGGTGCTGCTCGCGTGCGACGGACCGCTGCTGGCGCTCGCGCGCTCCGCGGAGGACGCCGCGGGGGTGAGCGCGGCCGCGGACGCCGCCGTGGTCTCCGGCGACGCCGCCGGCGAGCCTCTCGAGCAGGGAGAGCTGACGCTCTCCGGCGTCGCCGACGCGACGGCGCCGCTGTTCCGCCGCTCCCCGGAGGGGCGCGAGTCCGTCCCCGCGGCCGCCGCCTCGTCCGTCACCGCGCGCGACATGGACCTGGGCGGATTCGCGGCGTCGGAGTGCCGGGCCCCGCAGATGGAGTCCTGGATCGTCGGCGGCGACGTCGCGACCGGGACCACGGGCATCCTGCTCGTGGCGAACCCGACCGACGCCAATGCGGTCGTGTCCCTCGACGTGTTCGGCGTCGAGGGGGTCACCACCCCCGCGGGCGCCGATGCCATCGCCATCCCCGCCGGCGCCCAGGTGCCCATCCCGCTGGCCGGCATCGCCGGCGGGGAGGAGGCGCCCGCCGTGCGGGTCACCGCGGTCGGCTCGCCCGTGCGCGTCACTCTCCAGTCCAGCATCGTGCGCACGCTCGAGCCCGGAGGCATCGACCTGCAGCCCGCGGTCGCGCCGGCGGCGACGCAGGTCGTCCCGGGTGTGAACGTCACGCCCGAGGCGAGCGAGGGGGAGAACTCCTCCGGGCTCATCCGGCTGCTGTCCACGTCGGATGCCACGGCGACGGTCACCGTGCTGCCGGAGGGCGGCGGGGTGCCGGTCCGCGCCCCCGAGCAGGTCGCCCTGACCGCCGATCAGCCGAAGTCCGCCGACCTCGGCGGCCTCCCCGCCGGCCGGTACACCGTGCTCGTCGACGCCGACCAGCCCGTCGTCGCCGCCGCGTGGCAGGCGACGGGCTTCGGACCCGGTTCCGACTACGCCTGGTACGCCGCGGCGCCGCCGGTCGAGCGCGCCACGCTGTTCGCGGCGCCCGACGGCCCCAACCCGCGCGTGAGCGTCTACAACCCGGGCGACGAGGCGGCCACGGTCGCCGTCTCCGGCGACGACGGAGAGCAGTCGCTGGAGGTGGGCGCCCACGCCTTCGCCTCGGTGGCGCTTCCCGGCAGCGGGCTCTACACGCTCGACCCGGGCGGCTCCGCGGTCCATGCGCTGCTCGGCTTCGAGGGCGGCAGCGTGCTCGCGGCGCTGCCCATCACGCAGGACGCGTCGACGCCGCAGCCGCTCACCGTCTACCCCTGACCGGTTCGCCCCGTCCGCGAGACCTCACCGCGCGCGCGAGACCGCATGCGCCCGCCGAGGTCTCGCGACGGGGTCGAGGTCTCGCGGTCAGTACCAGCGGTAGCGGTCGGGGGCGAGGTCCCACGGGTCGCGGTCGAGGTAGTCGGCGGCCGCGCGGAACACGGCGCCCTCCACGACGATGCGCCGGTGGTAGTCGTCGGCCCGGGCGAGTCCGATCGCGCCGTGGACGCGGCTGAGCCGCTCCACCGGGATCCGGAACAGGATGATCCGCCGCGCGGTGCGGTCGATGCGCCAGCGGGGGATGCCGTCCTCCGACGGCTCGACCGGGAGCCCCGCGATCTCGAAGCTCACGTCGCGCAGCTCCGGCCAGGCGCTGCGGAGGTACTCCGCCGCGGAGCCGACGGCCACGTCGAACCGCTCGTAGCGGGTGTCGACGGGCGGCAGCGGCGGGCGCACGATCGAGCTGCGGCCCGCGCGTCCGTGCCGGCCGTGCCGTGCGGTCGCGCGAGGCGGCGCCGGGCGCGGCGGGCGGTTCCACCACTTCATGGCTCCAGCTTACGGCGCTGCTGCGCGTCGTCGCGGTGCGCGAGCCGCTCGTCGGTAGGCTGATCCGGATGCGCGAGAGACTGTGCTCCAAGGTGGGCTGCGCCCGCGAGGCCGTGACGACCATGACCTACGACTACGCGGACCAGATGGCCGCGGTGGGCCCGCTCGGCGCGGGGGACGACCCCCACGCCCACGACCTGTGCGCGCTGCACACCGAGCGCCTGTCGGTGCCGCAGGGATGGGTCGTCGTCCGGCACGAGACGCTCCGCGCCTGACGCTCAGCCGGCGACGAGTCTCGCCGTGCCCGCCTCGTACTCGGTGAGCCCGCCGGTCTCGCCCGCGCGCACCGCGCGCCGCCCCTGGACGAGCATGTAGGTCAGGAAGACCGCCAGCGCCGCGGCACCGATGCCGATCTTCACCCACCACGGCCAGGGCTGACCGGTCACGAACCCCTCCACGGCGCCCGCCAGCGCGAGCGCGAGCACGAGACCGACCGCGATCGTCGCAAGCGAGAGACCGGCGTCGGCGAGGGCCGCCGACCGCGTGCGCGGACCGGGCGCGACGAGCGCCCAGAAGATGTGGAATCCGGCGGCGCCCGCCACGAAGATGCACGTCATCTCGAGCAGCCCGTGCGGAAGGATGTACAGCACGAAGACCTCGCCGCGGTCGAAGGCGAACATGACGGCCGCTGCGATCCCGAGGCTCACCGCGTTCTGCACGAGAACGTACGCGGGGAAGACGCCGGTGACGCCGAACAGGACGCACTGGGCGGCGATCCAGGCGTTGTTGGTCCAGACGGTCCCCGCGAAGACCGCCGCGGGGTTCTCGGTGTAATAGCCCGCGAACTGCTCGTCGGCGTAGTGCTCCAGCTGCGCGGCGGGGCCGAGCGACGCGACGAGGGCGGGATCGCGCGACACCCACGACGCCACGAGCGCCACCACGCCGACGAACACCGCGGCGATGCCGAGCGTCGTCCAGCGCACCCGATGCAGGGCGGCCGGCAGCTGCCAGACCAGGAACCGCCCCAGCGCGCGCAGGGCGCCGTCGGGCGTCCCCGTCAGGCGCAGGCGCGCCCGCGAGAGGATGGCCGAGACGTGGTCGCCCTGCGGCGTGCGCCCCGCGGTGGTCTTGATGTCCGCGAGATCGGCCGACGCGGCCTGATAGCGCGCGACGAACTCGTCGACCTCCGGCCCGGTGAGCCGGCGGCGGCGGGAGAGCTCGTCCAGGCGCGCCCACTCCGGGGAGCGAGCGGCCGTGAGGGCGTCGAGGTCCACCTGGTTAACTGTACGCATGTCGACGCCATCCGCCGCGGCGATCCGCGACGACGAGGTGCTCACCGGCGAGGCCGTGGCGCTCGACGTTCAGCCCGTCGGGGTGCTGCTGCGGGCGGCCGGCGCCCTCATCGACATCGCCGTGTCCGCCGCCCTGTTCCTGCTGTTCGCCCTCGCCATGACGAGCCTCGTCGACGCGGGCGCGCTGGAGGAGACCGCGCTGCAGATCGCGCTCGTGGTGATGATCGTCCTCCTGCTGGTCGTCCTCCCCACCACGGTGGAGACGCTCACGCGCGGCCGCAGTCTCGGCAAGCTCGCCGTCGGCGGCCGCATCGTCCGTGCCGACGGCGGCGCCATCGGCTTCCGGCACGCGCTGATCCGCGCGCTCCTCGGCGTCTTCGAGACGTACCTCACCGTCGGGGGCACGGCCCTGCTCGTCGGCATCTTCACCCCGCGCGGGCAGCGCCTGGGCGACCTCGTCGCCGGCACGTACAGCGAGCGGACCCGCACGCCGCCGCTGCCGCCGGTGGACTTCGCGCTGCCGCCCGGCATGGAGCCGTGGGCGGCGGTGGCGGATGTGGCCCGGATGCCCGACCGCCTCGCGCGACGGCTCTCGCGCTTCGTCACGGGGGCGGCGCGGATGCATCCCGGGTCGCGAGAGGCCCTGGCCGCGGAGCTCCTCGGCGAGCTCGCGCCGTACGTCGCGCCGCTCCCCGCGGCGCCGCCGGAGATCGCCGTCCGAGCGGTGGTCGCCGTTCGCCGCGCACGGGAGCTGCGCGCTCTGCGGCTCCGCGACGAGCGGGTCGCCCGCCTGCTGCGCTGACGGTCAGGTTGCGGCAGCGCCGCGTCGCGCGAGCCCGGCGGCGAGAGCGCCGACGAGCGGGAGCACCGCGAACACCCAGACCTGCGCCAGCGCGTCGGCGCCGCCGTACACGGCCGTCGCGATGGCCGTCGCCGGGTTGACGAGGCCCCCGTCGACGGGGGCGGCGACGAGATGGATGGCCGTGAGCGCGGCTCCGACGGCGCTCGCGTGCCGCGCGCCGTCGCCGAGGAAGACGAGCGCAAGCAGCGCGGCCAGCACGAGCTCCACGATGACGGCCGCCGGCAGATCGAACCCCGCGGCGGAGCGCGCGCCCCACCCCGCGCTCGCGAAGCCGCCGTTCTGAGCGGTCTCCAGCCATCCGACCGCGCCGAAGAGGCCCACGAGGACGAGGAGGGTCGTGGCCACCAGCCCGCCGATCGTCTGGACGAGCGCGTAGCGGCCGGCGTCGGACCACCGCAGCCGCCCGGCGGCGGCGACGGCCAGCGTCACGGCGGGATTGAGGTGCGCACCCGAGACACGGCCGAACGCGGCCGCCGACGCGAGGTAGGCGAGGCCGAAGGCCGCCGCGACGGCGAGGTGCACGATCCCGGGCGCGTACGCGCCGGCGGGGTCGGCCAGGTGCGAGGCGAACAGGGCGGTCCCGATGCCGAGGAAGACGAGGAAGAACGTTCCCACGCCCTCGGCCACGAGGCGCGGAGCGAGGGCGGCAGCGGAATCGGACATGGCGTTCCTCTCGACGGGCGGCGACCGCATCTCGCCCCGATCGTGGCACAGTCGACGCTCCGGCCGGGAGAGCGGAGGGGTGCTTCCGGCGGACACGCCGGGCGCGCGTCTTGTTTTGAACCATTCAAAAACAGCCCTAGGATGATGCCATGATCCCCCCTCGCCCCGACGCCGAGTCGGCCCTCCGCGGCGCCGGCCTGCGCGTGACCGCGCCGCGACGCGCGGTGTACGGCGCCCTCTCCGGTGCCCCGCACGCGCGCGCCGACGAGGTGTTCGAGCGCGTGCGCGACACCGTGCCGGGCACCAGCCTGCAGGCGGTCTACAACGTGCTCGGCGACTTCGTCGACGCGGGGCTCGCCCGGCGCATCGAGCCGAGCGGCCAGCCCGGGCGCTTCGAGCTGCGCGTGGGGGACAACCACCACCACGCCGTGTGCACGTCATGCGGCCGCGTCGACGACGTGGACTGCGTGCAGGGGGCGGCCCCGTGCCTGCACCCCGGGCACGACACCGGCTTCGTCATCCACTCCGCCGAGGTGACGTTCTGGGGCCTGTGCCCCGACTGCGCCTCCGCGACCTCCCCCCACCCGATCGAAAGGACTCCATGAGCAGCGACACCCTCACCGGCTGCCCCGTCATCCACGACGGCGCCGCGGACGACACCACGCGCCTGCCCGCCGCCGACCTCCCCGCGGGCGAGCCCCGCGGCGACCTCGTCCACCCCACGCAGGGCGACCCGAACCGCGAGTGGTGGCCGGAGCGCCTGAACCTCAAGCTCCTCGCGAAGAACCCCGCCGTCGCCGACCCGTACGCCGACGAGGACTTCGACTACGCCGCGGCGTTCGAGACCCTCGACCTCGCGGCCGTGAAGGCCGACATCGCCGAGACGCTCACGACGTCCCAGTCGTGGTGGCCCGCCGACTTCGGGCACTACGGCCCGCTCGTCGTGCGCATGGCCTGGCACAGCGCCGGCACCTACCGCGCCCTCGACGGCCGCGGCGGCAGCGGGGCGGGGCAGCAGCGCTTCGCGCCCCTCAACAGCTGGCCCGACAACGCCAACCTCGACAAGGCGCGCCGCCTGCTCTGGCCCGTCAAGAAGAAGTACGGCCGCAGCCTCTCGTGGGCCGACCTCATGATCCTCGCCGGCAATGTCGCGCTCGAGACGATGGGCTTCAAGACCTTCGGCTTCGGCGGCGGCCGCGCCGACGTGTGGGAGCCGGAGGACGACGTGTACTGGGGCGGCGAGAAGATCTGGCTGGGGAGCGACAAGCGCTTCAGCGGCCAGCGCGAGCTCGACAAGCCGCTCGCGGCCACGCACATGGGCCTCATCTACGTGAACCCCGAGGGTCCCGAGGGCGTGCCGGACCCGCTCGGCTCGGCCGCGGACATCCGCACCACCTTCCGCCGGATGGGCATGGAGGACGACGAGACGGTCGCCCTCATCGCGGGCGGGCACACCTTCGGCAAGACGCACGGCGCGGCTTCCGACACCCATGTCGGCGCCGACCCCGAGGGCGCCTCGATCGAGGAGCAGGGGCTGGGCTGGAAGAGCGCGCATGGCTCGGGCAAGGGCGATGACACCATCACGTCCGGCCTCGAGGTGACGTGGACCTACCACCCGACCCGGTGGGACAACGAGTTCTTCCACATCCTGTTCGGCTACGAGTGGGAGCTCATGGAGAGCCCCGCCGGCGCGAAGCAGTGGCGCCCGAAGAACGGCGGCGGCAGCGATCTCGTGCCGCTCGCGCACTCGGATGGCCGTCGCGAGCCGCGCATGCTCACCACCGACATCGCGCTGCGCGAGGACCCGGGCTTCGCCAAGCACGCCCGCCGCTTCGCCGAGGACCAGGACGCGTTCGCGGATGCCTTCGCCCGGGCCTGGTTCAAGCTCACGCACCGCGACATGGGACCCAAGGCCCGGTACCTCGGCCCCGAGGTGCCCGCTGAGGACCTCATCTGGCAGGACCCGCTGCCCGCCGTGGACCACGAGCTCATCGACGCGGCCGACGCCGTGACGCTGAAGGAGCGGATCCTCGCCTCCGGGCTCACCGTGTCGCAGCTCGTCTCGACCACGTGGGCGGCGGCGTCGACCTTCCGCGGCGGCGACAAGCGCGGCGGCGTGAACGGCGCACGCATCCGCCTCGCTCCGCAGAAGGACTGGGCGGTCAACAACCCCGCTCAGCTCGCCACCGTGCTGACCGCGCTCGAGGAGATCAAGGCCGCGTTCGACGCCGAGCAGCAGGGCGCCAAGCGCGTGTCGCTCGCCGATCTGCTCGTGCTCGCGGGCAACGCGGCGGTCGAGAAGGCGGCGGCCGACGCCGGCGTCGAGGTGCGCGTGCCGTTCCGTCCGGGGCGCACCGACGCCACGCAGGAGCAGACCGACGCCGACTCGTTCGGCTACCTGGAGCCCATCGCCGACGGCTTCCGCAACTACGCGGGCCCCGACGCGACGCTCCCCGCCGAGTACCTCCTCATCGACAAGGCGCACCTGCTCACGCTGAGCGCCCCGGAGATGACGGTGCTCGTCGGCGGCCTGCGCGTGCTGGGCGCGAACTGGGACGGCTCGTCATACGGCGTGTTCACCGACCGCCCCGGCGTGCTCACCAACGACTTCTTCGTGAACCTGCTCGATCTCGGCAAGACGTGGCGCCCGCTGGACCCGGGCAAGCACGCCTTCGAGGGCACCGACGACGAGACCGGCGAGGTCTTCGGCCGCGGCACCCGCGTCGACCTCGTGTTCGGCTCGAACTCGGAGCTGCGCGCGGTCGCCGAGGTCTACGCCTCCGACGATGCGACGACCAAGTTCGTGCACGACTTCGTGAAGGCGTGGACGAAGGTCACGGAGCTCGACCGCTTCGACCTCAAGGGCTGACCCGCCCGCACGAGAGCCGGCCCCGGGGGATCCCCGGGGCCGGCTCTCGTCTCACAGGCGGCCCGTGCGCTTGAGCTCGAGGTACCGGTCGGCCAGGCGCGGCGGCAGGTCGTCGGGCGGCGCGGTCACCGCCTGGGCGCCTGCCCGCTCGACGGCCCTCGCGACCTGGTCCGCGGCGGCCAGCGCGGCCTCCGCCGCCGCCGCGCGGTACAGCGCATCCGATGTGCCGTGGCCGCGGGCCGCCTCGGTCGGCGTGGCGTCGGTCGCCGACGCGACGAGGACGGTCGTCCCGCGGTGCGCGGCGCCGGGCAGTGCGCCGAGGAACCCGCGCGCGGCGTCCGGCGACTCCTGGGCGGTGAGCAGCACGAGGAGCGACGGGTGCGGAGCGAGCCGCCGCGCCTGCGCGAGCGCGGCATCCCAGTCGGTGTCGATGAGCTGCGCATCCACCGGCGCGAGCGCATCGACGAGAGCGGGGAGCATCGCCGGCCCCTCCGCGCCGCTCACCCGCGCGCGCACGCGCCGGTCGAACGCCACGAGGTGCACGTGATCGCCTGCGCGCTGCGCGAGCGCTGCGAGGAGGAGCGCCGCCTCGACGGCGGCGTCGAGGCGGGTGCCGTCGCCCACGCGTGCGGCGGCCGTCCGCCCGGTGTCGACGACGACGACGATGTGGCGATCGCGCTCGGGGCGCCACGTGCGCAGCATCGTCGAGCCCGCCCGCGCGGTGGCTCGCCAGTCGATCGAGCGCACGTCGTCGCCGCGGACATAGGGGCGGAGGGAATCGAACTCCGTGCCCTGCCCCCGCACCTGCACGCTCGTGCTCCCATCGAGCTCCCGCAGCCGTGCGACGCGACTGGGGAGGTGGCGCCGGCTGCGGAACGGCGGAAGCACGCGGATAGCCCCCGGCGCGTCGAGCACGCGCTGGCGCCCCGCGAGCCCGAGGGGGCCCGTGCTCCGCACCGCCACGAACGCGGTGCGGAGCTCGCCGCGCCGCCGCGGGGCGAGGCGGACGCGCAGCGAGCGCGCCTCGCCCGGCGGCACATCCACCGGCACACGGACGGGCTCGGCGCCGGCGGTCGGCTGCCATCCGTCTCGCACCGCTCCGCGCAGGCGTCGGCCGCCGGTGTTGACGAGACGCACGACCGCGACCGCCGGCTCGCCCAGGCGCACCCGCGGCGGGATGTCCCGCTCCACATGCAGCGCGCGGGGGTCGGCTGCCGCCGCGACGTCGAGGGCGACCGCCGCCGCGCACACCGCCACCCAGGCGGCCAGCACGAGCCACGGATCGGCGCCCGCGGCGCCGAGGAGCACCACGGGGACGATCCCGAAGGCGGCCAGAGCCGCGAGCCGGCCGGTGACGTGCATCCGCCGGCCGATCAGAGGGGCACGGGCGTCTGCTGCAGCACCGCCGTGAGCACGGCCTGCGCGGAGACGCCCTCGATCTCGGCGTCGGCGGCGAGCCGGATCCGGTGCCGCCAGACGGGGACGATCATGGCCTGGACGTGGTCGGGCGTGACGGCCGGGTAGCCGCCGAGCCACGCCCACGCCTTCGCCGCCGCCAGCAGCGCGGTGGCCGCGCGCGGGCTCGCACCCAGCTGCACGGAGGGGCTCTGACGCGTGGCGCGGGCCAGGTCGACGATGTACGCGAGCACATCGTCGTCCACGGCGACCGCGTCGGCCGCGCGCTGCGCGGCCTCGATGTGGGCGGCGGTGAGGGCCGCGGCGACGCCCTCCAGCGCGCGCGGCGAGAACCCGTCCGCGTGACGCCGCAGCACCGCCACCTCCGCCTCGCGCGGCGGCACCTCGACGACGAGCTTCATGAGGAAGCGGTCGAGCTGCGCCTCGGGGAGCGTGTACGTGCCCTCGTGCTCGATCGGATTCTGCGTGGCGGCCACGAGGAAGGGCGAGGGCAGCGGGCGCGTCACGCCGTCGGCCGACACCTGCCGCTCCTCCATCGCCTCGAGCAGCGCGGCCTGCGTCTTCGGCGGGGTGCGGTTGATCTCGTCGGCGAGCAGCACGTGCGTGAAGACCGGGCCCTCGCGGAACTCGAACTCGCCCGACCGCGCATCGTAGACGAGCGAGCCGGAGACGTCACCGGGCATCAGATCGGGAGTGAACTGCACGCGCTTGGTGTCGAGGCCGAGAGCGCGGCTGAAGGAGCGCACGAGGAGGGTCTTCGCGACGCCGGGGACCCCCTCGAGGAGCACGTGACCGCGCGCCAGCAGGGCCACGAGCAGCCCGCTGACCGCTCCGTCCTGCCCCACGACGGCCTTCGCGACCTCCGTGCGGACGCGTTCGACGGCCTCCCGCAGGGCGGCGCTCTCGGGAGCGGGCATGTCGAGGGAGGGCGTGTCGGTCACGATGGCGTCCTTTCGGTGCGGACGGCCGCGTCGACGGCCGCCTCGAGATGGCGGAGGCGCTCGCCCCACGCGACGAGCTCGCGGTCGCGCTGCGGCTCGGCGAGGAGAAGGGCGCGGATGGCCGTCGGCTCGGCGCCCAGCCGGGCCGCCGCGGCGTCGGCGATCTGCTCGCTCGCGGCCGTGCGCGGCAGGCCCAGACGGCGCGCCATCCGACGCTCCGCGCCCCGGCGGAGGAGGTGCGCGGCGTGGCGGGAGTCGGCCGCGCGGGCGTAGAGCCGTGCGCGTCCCTCCATCGTCTCGCCCGCGCGGACGGTGACGGGCAGGTCCTCCGCGACGAGCGGGCCGAACCGACGGCCGCGCCAGAGGCCAGCGGCCACGACGCCGAGAGCGGCGAGCACGATGGCGGGCGTCACCCAGGCCGGCGTGAGCTCGCCGAGGGTCTTCGGCTCAGTGGCGGCGTCGGCGTCCGTCGGCAGGTACCAGACGACGCGCTCCCCGCCGCCGAGGAGCGCCAGAGCGAGCGCGGCGTTCCCCGCGCGGTCGAGGTGCTCGTTGGCGAGGAGAGCCGTGCCGTCGACGGCGACGCGGTCGCCGGCGGGCGAGGTGAGGAGCGCCCATGCGCCCTCCGCCACGGGATAGCAGCCGGTCGCGTCGCCGGGCGCGTACGCGGCGCCGGGCACGATCGCCCCCGCGCGGCTCGCGACCGGAAGGGAGCAGGAGGGGGCGACCTCGCCGCCGTCGCCGCGCCCGCGGAACGCCGCGTCGTCGAAGAGGAGGCGCAGGTCGCGAGCGGCAGGGGACAGCAGCAGGACGCCGTCCGCGGCGTCGACGAGACGACGGAGATCCGCGTCGGCGAGCGGAGCGGTCGCCCCGAGCGCCAGGGTGCCGCCGGCGTCGACGTCGGCGATGGCCTCGTCGATGCCCGTCGCGACGACGACCTCGACGCCCGCGCGATCCTCCAGCAGCCGCACGATCGCTCGGGCGCCGTCGGGAGCGGGGGAGGCGGCATCGAGGAGCGGGCGCTCCGACCACTCGTCGGGGCTCACCAGGACCAGCACGAGGCCGCCCACGATGAACGCGACGACCAGGGCGGACCATGCCGCGAGCCGTCGACGACGCGCGGTCGGAGCGGCCGTCGCGCTCTGCTGCCCGCTCACGGTGCCGCTCACGGTGCCGCTCACGGCATCGCCGCGGCGGCAGCCGCGAGGGCCAGGGGGCGGGCGGCGGCGAGCGCATCGTCCAGCCGCGCCATCCGCTCGTATGCCGCCGATGAGGCCGCGCGGTGCAGATAGCGCACATCGTCGAACGCGTCGGCGGCGACGGCGAGCTCGTCGGCGTGCGCGGGGAAGGGCCGCGCGGCCATGGTCGCCACGCCCCGCGCGGTCGTGCCGGGGGAGAGGGCGACCAGGCCGCGCTCGTCGAGGCTCCTGGCCAGGGCGCGGAATCGGTCGATGGCGGCCCCGCCCCAATCGCCCGCCGCGGCGAGCTGCGCCGCCGATGCCCGCAGGGCCGCCGCCGAGCGCGCGTCGGACTCCCCGAACAGCGGTGCCGAGCGCTCGGCGATCCGATGCGCGGAGCGCGGACGGCCCCAGATGAAGAACGCGCAGACGACGAGGGCGGCGACGACCGTCGTCACGATGATCGCGAGGAGCGGGCTCCACTCGCTGCCGGCCTGCGGGTCGAGGATGCGCGCGATGAGGTCGCCGATGGCGCCGGCGATGCGGTCGAGCAGCGTGGGCTCGGCCACGCGGTAGACCGGGTCGGAGAGCTCCTCCTCCGCCCAGTCACGCGCCTCGTCGCCGTCGGGCAGCAGCGCGAGCGCCGCGCTCACGGCGACGATCACGACGGGGACGCGCCCGCGTCGGGCGCGCTCTCGCCGGGTTCGCCGTGCGGCGGGATCCGCTGCCCGTATGCCGGGGGCTGGCCGTAGGGCGGGACCTGCTGCCCGTAGGCGGGGGGCTGGCCGTACGGCGGGATCTGCTGCCCGTAGGCGGGGGGCTGGCCGTACGGCGGGATCTGCTGCCCGTATGCCGGGGGCTGCCCGTACGCCGGGGGAGCCCAGGGCGCGGGGTCCCGCAGGGGAGCGACGGCGTCGGGGTCGTAGGCGTACGGATCGGGAAGCGGCGCCTGGCCGCTGTCGCGTCGCTCCACATACGCCTGCATGCGCAGATCGAGACCCTCCTGGCGCATGCGCGCGTCGATGTAGACGAGCGCGGAGGAGGTGGCCTGGACGACGACGGTGACGGAGGCGACGACGAGCGTGACGATCTGACTGGCCGCGATCGTCAGGGCGAACGCGATGACGGCCGACGCCTCCGGCGCTCCGGTGGGGACGAAGACGCTGGAGACCGCGGTGCCGAGGAAGGAGAAGGGCAGGCCCACCACCGAGGAGGCGACGTTCATGATCGTCGCGATGAGGACGATGATGCCGAACGTGGGCCAGAACCGGCCGCGGGTGAGCTGCCAGGAGCGCTGGATGCCGCGGCCGATCCCGATCCGCTCGAGGATGATCGCGCTCGGCACGACGAAGAGCTTGGTGGCGAGCCAGGCGTACAGCACGAGGCCGCCGAGGAACGCGACGATGCCGAAGACCACGGCCAGCCAGGTCTCGAGCGCGGCGAGCGCGACGACGAGCCCCACGAGGGCGGCGACCACGACGGCGACGGCAGCGGTGATGAGCAGGTAGTACCCGACGAGGCGCCAGAGGACGGGGCGCACACGGCGCCAGAGCGTGCCGAGCGTCGCGCGCTCGCCGAGGGACGCGTGCGCCACCTCGCCCACGACGACGGCCTGCACGATCACGCCGAGCACGCCGAGCACGAGCGCGACGGCGATGGTGGCGAGCACGGTGACGAGGGTCGCGCCCGCCGCGATGAGGTCGAAGTCCTCCGACATCTCCGCGACGGTGTCGAGCCGAGACATCGCGGCGAAGGCCACCGCGCCGATGACGACCACGCCGATGATCGACGACACCATCTGCACGACCATGGCGAAGCCGAGGAGCACGCGCGGGTTGCCGCGCAGGGCGGCGAACGAGCGCCCGAGCACGGTGCCGAATCCCAGCGGCTGCAGGGGGATGAGGCCGCCGCGCGGCGCTGGCGTCCACGACGGTTCTGCGGTCACGTCGATTCCCTCCCGACCGGCGAGCGGACGGATGCCGCCGTCTCCCCACATCGTGTCATACCTGCCCCGCTCGCCCCGTGTCGCGGCCATTCTCCGACAGGGGTCGTCTAGGCTGATTCCCACGCCTCGCCCGCGCGCCCGACGCGCGCCGGCGCGCACCCGGAGCAAAGGACCCACCCCTCATGAGCGCCCGCATCCTCGTGGTCGACGACGACACGGCCCTCGCCGAGATGATCGGCATCGTGCTGCGCACGGAGGGTTTCGAGACCGCCTTCTGCGCGGACGGAGCCCTGGCCCTCGACAGCTGGCGTCAGGAGCGCCCCGACCTCGTCCTGCTCGACCTCATGCTGCCGGGCAAGGACGGCATCGAGATCTGCTCCGACATCCGCGCCGAGTCGGGGGTGCCGATCATCATGCTCACCGCGCGCTCGGACACGTCGGACGTGGTCGCGGGGCTGGAGGCCGGCGCCGACGACTACATCGTCAAGCCCTTCAACCCCAAGGAGCTCGTCGCGCGCATCCGGACGCGGCTGCGCCCGGCGCTCGAGGCATCGGACGACGTGCTCCGGGTGGGCGATCTCACCATCGACGTCGCCGCGCACGAGGTGCGTCGCGGGCAGACGCCGATCTCGCTCACGCCGCTCGAGTTCGAGCTCCTCGTCGCCCTCGCATCCAAGCCCCAGCAGGTCTTCTCCCGCGAGGCGCTCCTCGAGCAGGTGTGGGGCTACCACTACAAGGCCGACACGCGCCTGGTGAACGTCCACGTGCAGCGGCTGCGCGCCAAGATCGAGATCGATCCCGACAATCCGAAGATCGTCATGACGGTGCGGGGCGTCGGCTACCGCGCCGGTGCGGCGGTCTGATCCGCCCATGTCCCAGGCCGCACGGCCCGCGCGGATCACACTGAGGCGGCCCGCCACCTGGCTCCCGGCCATCCGGGCGCAGTGGATCACCTCGCTGCGCTTCCGCACCACCTTCATCACCGTCGCGGCGACCGCCCTCGCGATCGCCGTGACCTGCGTGTTCACGGCCCTGGCCATCCACAACAACCTCTTCTCGACGAGTCGCGACGAGGTGCTCGGCCAGGCGCAGCGCGCCGTGATCGCCGCTCAGGACGTCATCGACACCGCCGAGGTCGCCACCGACGGCGCCGCCCTGCAGCAGGTGCTCTTCGACGCGCGGCGGGAGCTCACCACGCAGGCGGCCACCTCGTACTACGCGTACTTCCGCGTGGACGACGAGGCATCCGCGATCGCGCCGCCGGACTTCAGCTTCCTGCTCGAAGAGGGCGATGACGCCATCCTCAGCGAGGGGCTCCGCGAGCGCGTGCGGTCGTCGGACGACGGCAGCCAGTGGTGGCAGTCGGTGGGGCTGCAGATCGACGACTCCGGCGATGCGGTGCCGGGCATCGTCGTCGGCCAGCAGCTGGAGGTGCAGAACGCCGGGGCATACGAGGTCTACCTCGCCTACAGCCTGGAGGAGGCCGACCGCACGCTGCGCTTCGTGCAGGGGATCCTCTGGGTCACCGGGATCGTGCTCGTCGTGCTCGTCGCCGCCATCTCGTGGTTCGTGCTGCGCACGGTCGCGCAGCCCATTCTCGAGGCGAGCCGGACGAGCGAGCGATTCGCCGCGGGCGACTTCGAGGTGCGGCTGCCCGTGCGGGGGAAGGACGAGCTGGCGGCGCTGGGCCGCTCGTTCAACGCCATGGCCGACAGCATCGAGGCCCAGATCACCGAGCTCGCCGAGCTGTCGCAGGTGCAGCAGCGGTTCGTCTCGGATGTCTCGCACGAGCTCCGCACGCCGCTCACGACGATCCGCCTCGCCTCCGAGATGCTGAACGACCGCCGATCGGAGTTCGACGAGTCCACCGCGCGTGCGGCCGAGCTGCTGCACACCCAGGTCGCCCGCTTCGAGCAGCTGCTGACCGACCTGCTCGAGATCAGCCGCTACGACGCCGGATCCGTGCAGCTCGAGCTCGAGCCCACCAACCTCGCACAGCTCGCGGAGGATGTGGCGGACTCCATGCGCGACGTCGCCGGCCGGCACGGGAGCGAGCTGCGCGTGGTGGCGCCGGGCGGGTACTCGCCCGTCGACGTCGACCCGCGCCGCGTGCGGCGCGTGCTGCGGAACCTCATCGGCAACGCGATCGAGCACGGCGAGGGGCGCCCCATCGTCATCACGATCGACAGCGACGCGCACGCCGTCGCCGTCGGCGTGCGCGACTACGGCCTGGGCATGTCGCCCGAGCAGGCCGCGCGGGTGTTCGACCGGTTCTGGCGCGCCGACCCCTCGCGCAAGCGCACCCTGGGCGGGACGGGCCTCGGTCTCGCCATCGCGCTCGGCGACGCCAAGCTTCACGGCGGCGCGCTCGAGCTGTGGTCGGAGCCCGGGCGCGGATCGCACTTCGTGCTCACCGTTCCCCGCGTGCCGGGTCAGAGCGTCACCCGCTCGCCGATCCCGGTCGAGCCGAACGGCGGCGCCGTGGAGGAGCTCGGCGTGACCGAGCCCATCCGCACCGGAGAGGACCTCGCATGACCGTCTCGCGCCGCGCGCTCGCCGCAGCCGTCCTCGCCCTGGGGCTCGTCCTCGCCGGCTGCTCAGGGCTGCCGCAGAGCGGTCCGGTGTCGGTCGGCAACGCGCCGGGCGACGTCGTCGACGAGGTGACCGGCGGCAGCTACGACGCCGAGGAGCCGCGCCCCGGCGACTCCCCGGAGGACATCGTCGACGGGTTCCTCCGCGCCTCGATCTCGCCGGAGCAGAACTGGGAGACCGCGCGCCACTACCTCGCCGATGAGATCGCCGAGACCTGGCAGCCGGCGGAGAGCGTGACGATCGACGCGACCGACGACCGCGAGATCACCGAGATCGCCGCATCCGGCGGGGTCGCGACGGTCACCGCCGACGTGCAGGGGGAGGCGGTCCTCGATGGCGACGGCCGCTACCGCGTCGCGAGCGACGGCACGACCTCGCTGGCGTTCGAGCTCGCGAAGGACGACGAGGGCGAGTGGCGCATCGTCACGGCACCGGATGGGATCGTGCTGGACGGGCAGTTCTTCTCGGAGCTCTACAGCGCACACGACCTGTACTACTTCGACGCGACGTGGACGCACCTCGTGCCCGACCGCCGCTGGTTTCTCACCCGCCAGAACGCGCGCACGCGCATCGTGCAGGAGCTCGTGGACGGCGCGCCCAGCGAGTGGCTCGCGCGCGGCGTGCAGACCGCGTTCGGCGGGAGCCTGCAGCTCTCGCGCGGCACGGTGCCGGTGGACGCCGACAACGTCGCGCAGATCGAGCTGACCGGCGGGGCCGGGGCGGACGTCGAGACGCTCGGCCGCATGACCGCGCAGCTGGAGCAGAGCCTCGCCTCGACCGACGTGCGCCGCATCGCCCTCACCGTCGACGGGGAGGCGAGCGACGCGACGTCGGCGGGTGTGTCGGTGGCCTCCACCCGCGTGGATCCGCGCCCGCTGGTGCTCACCGACGACGGCTTCGGGTATCTCGCCGGCGGGGAGATCACCTCGGTCGGCGGCATGTCGGATGTCCTCGCGGACTTCCCCGAGGACATCGCCTCCATCGCGGTGTCGGCGGACCGGCAGGTGGCCGCGATCGGCCTCGCCGACGGGGGAGCGATGCGCGTCACGGCCGACGATCGGCCGTCCGCGATCGACACCGGCGGTCGGGTGGCGGCGCCGTCGCTCGACGCCTACGGGTTCATCTGGACGGTGCGGCCGGACGATCCGCGCACGCTGACCGCGTGGAGCCCGGACCTCACCGCGCGCCGCATGGCCGGCGAGTGGGCGGACGTGTCGCGGGTGAAAGCGGCCGAGGTCTCGCGCGACGGATCGCGGATCGCGGCGATCGTCACGATCGGCGAGCAGCAGTGGGTCGTCGTCGCGGCCATCGAGCGCGACCCGGATGGCACGCCGCTGTCGGTCGGCCCGCCGCGGCGCATCGCGCAGCTGCGGATGGCCGGGATCGACCTCGCCTGGATCGACGACATCACGGTGGGCATCGCCGCCGGCGGAAGCGACAGCGCGCAGGTCATCCAGCAGCCCATCGGCGCGCCCGCGCGCAGCGTCGCGGCGCCGCTCGCCGTGGTGACGATCGGCGCCGGCGACCAGGAATCGCCGGTGCGGCTGCTGACCGACGACGGCGCCCTGCTCACCCTGCGCGGGACCATCCCCACGCAGTCCGCGAGCGACGTGCGGGTGCTCGCCACCCAGCTGGGGCAGCCGGAGTAGGCGCGCTCCGATCGCCGCCTGCACAGGGCGCTGACGCGCGGCGTGGCGCGTCCTCGCGCCTCCACAGGCCGTCTCCGGGGAGGCGGGCGCGCCAGAGTGGTCGGCATGACAGCACCTGCCGTGTCCGCCGCACTCCGCGAGGCGGCGGCGCTGCTCCTTCCCGTCGCCTGCGCGGCGTGCGGGCGGCCGGGGGAGACACTGTGCGGCGCCTGCCGGGCGGTCCTGCATCCGGACCTCCGCCGACGGCGCCTGGACGACGGGCTCGAGGTCGTCAGCGCTCTGGCGTTCGAGGGGCCCGTAGCGGCGGCGCTCCGCGCCTTCAAGCAGCGCGGCCGCACCGACCTCGCCCGCGCCTTCGCACCGGCGATGCGCGCGGCGCTCGTGGCGAGCGCCCTGGAGCGCGGGCTGCTCCTCGAGGCGGTGCCGATCCCGCCGTCGGCCGCCGGCTCACGACGTCGCGGCTACCGCCCGATCGAGCTGCTGCTGCATCACGCCGGAGTCGCACCGCTGCGCGCCCTGCGGTGGGCGCGGGCGACCGACGACCAGCGCGCGCTCGGGATCGCCGATCGCGAGCGCAATCTGCGGGGTGCGATGACGGTGAGGGGCGACCCGGCGGGGCGCGCGGTGATCGTCGTGGACGACATCGTGACGACCGGCGCGACCCTGCGTGAGGCCCGCCGGGCGCTGGCTGCCGCCGGCGCCCAGGTGGTCGGCGCGGTCACGCTGGCCGCCACGCCGCGGGCTCTCCCCGCGCGGACGCCGCCATCCGAATCGCCGGGAGATAGTTCGTGACACTCGGCGCGGGCGCGGCTACGGTGGGGGACACCAAGGCGACCGAGGGTCCGCCGCTCGCACCGGCCGGACCGGATAGGGAGGCAGAGATGGACACGAACATCGTCGGCGTGGGGGTCAGCGTCTCGGATCGATTCCGCACCGTGGTCGAGGAGAAGATCGAGCGGATAGCCACGTTCGCGCCCCGTGCTCAGCGTCTCGAGGTGAAGGTCACGCATGAAGCGCACCGCGGGGGGCGGATCGAGGAGGACAGCGTCGAGCTGACCATGTTCTGCAACGGCCCCATCGTGCGGGCCGAGGCCCATGACGCGGACAAGTTCGCCGCGCTCGACATCGCGCTCGAGCGGCTCGCCGAGCAGCTGCGTCGCGCGAAGGACAAGAAGGTCAGCGGGCGCATGCACCCGCGGAACGCGCGCTTCGCGAAGGAGACCGGCGCGCTCGAGGGCCTCGATGTCGAGCCCGCCGCCGTCGAGACCCTCCAGGCGGTCGCGACCGGCACCATCCCCGTCGCGACGGAGGATGAGGAGGAGGACGTCTACTCGCCGGTGGTCATCCGGAGCAAGACGTTCGACCCGGAGTGGATGACCGTCGAGGAGGCCGTGGATCGGATGGAGCTGGTCGGGCACGACTTCTTCCTCTTCATCAACGCGCGCACCGATCACCCGAGCGTCGTCTACCGGCGCCGCGGCTGGGACTACGGCGTGATCGCGCTCACCACGCAGGCTCCGCCCGTCGAGGACGCCATGGCGTCCTGACGGACTGACAGACGGATGGCCCGGGTCCTCGAGGACCCGGGCCATCCGTCTGTCAGCGAGAGGCTGCGCTCACTCGAAGATGTCGCCGACGAGGCCGCCGAGGAGCACGCCGCCGAGAACCGGGCCCAGGAGGCCGCCGCCGAATCCGCCGCCGCCGATCGAGACCGACCGGCCGCGCGGCCCGCCGCCCCATGAGCCCCAGTCGTCGTCGTCGGGGCGGGAGGAGTCGATGTCGCGCTGCGCGAGCTGCAGCGCCTCCTGCGCGAGCTGAGCCGCGCGGCGCGCGAGCTGCTGCGCGCGCTCTCGGGTGTCCTCCGCGGTCACGAGGGGCTCCGCGTCGAGCCGCACCCGCTGCGCCTCCGCGTACCGGGTGCGCGCGTCGGCGCCGATCCAGCCGCGGTGCCCGTTGATGAGGCTGCCCGCGACGGCGATCGCGTGGTCCGCCGCGTCCATGTCGTGTCGGACGTGGGCGACGGATGGCACCGGGTGGGCGGCGCGCTCGCGCGCCTTCGCGACGGCCTCGTCGAGCGCGGCGTTGGCCGCGGAGAGCGAGGCGAGGTCGGCGAACGGGTCGGACGGCGTCCCGGGGCCGGGGAGCGCGGCGAGGGCCGCCTCGAGGTCGGCGATCGCGCGGGCGACCTCCGGATTCTGCGGCCCCTGCCGGGCGACGACGAGATCGCCGCGCGAGTCGGCGACGACCTCGGCCAGCGTCGACTGCGCGCGCATCGCCTCGATCTCGAAGTCGTCGACGCCGTCGAGGATGGACGCGGCGCGCCGGACGGCCTCGGTCGCGGTCTCGAGGGCGAGGTTCGCCTCCTCGCTGCGCCGCGCCTCGCGGCGGCGCTGGGAGACATCGGCGGAGTGCAGGGCGAAGTCCAGCAGCTGCTCGGCCTGATCGGCCGTCACGCGCACGCGCTGGAGCGCCTCGGCGCTGTAGAGCCGCGCGAGCCGCTCGACCGTGGCGCGGGCCTGCGGCAGCCGCTCGCGGAGGCGCTCGGACTCGGCGCGCACCTGCTCGAGGATCTGCGGCGCCTGGCGCACCCGGGCGATGCGCGCCTGCAGCGCGTCGGTGCGCTCGTCGAGCACGTCCTCCGCCCAGTCGCAGAGCTGGATGATGCGCGCGTTGCGCGTGCGCAGCTCCTCCGCCGTATCGGGGATCTCGTCGTGGTTGAGCTGGTGGAGGTGGAACGCCTCCGACATGTGCTCCTTGACCGCGGCCAGCCCGACGCGGAGGTCCTCCGTCGGAGCCTCGCCGAGCTCGGCGGCGGCGAAGGCGAGCTCGTCGCCGGTCGCGCGGATGCGCTCGTCCGCGGTCACCAGCGCCGTGCGCGCGCGTCGGGCGAGATCCGCGTCCGCGGCCTCCTGCTGCTCGCGCTCTTCCCGCCGGCGTCGTCCCCACAAACCTGCCATGCCTCCGATCCTAGGTGCACGGCATGCGGTCCGGTCGGTCTCAGCCGGCGGCGGCGGCGCGGGCGGGGCGCCCCCGTTTGGGATGGTCGGAGGAGAGCTCGATCGCGAGCGCCTCCTCGGGGTGCGCGGCGAGACGCTGCCCGGCGTGTGCGAGCCAGCGCGCGTCGGCCTCCGCGGCGAAGCGCTCGGCGTCGGCGATGAGGGACCAGACGATCTCCTCCGGGCCGTCCTCGCCCGGGTACGCGGCCTCCCGCAGCGCCGCCAGCCGCGACGCGACGGCATCCTGCTCCACGCGCACCACGGCGGCGGCGTCGAGCCCGGGCAGCGTGGCGGCCAGGGCCAGCTTCACGGCGAGCGCGTCGCGCTCCGAGGGATCGGTGGGCGCCAGGAGCCACCCGCGCATCTCCGCGCGCCCGGCCTCCGTGATCTCCCAGTAGACGTGCCCGGCCTCGTCGGCCGCCCCGCGCACGACGAGCCCGTCGCGCTCGAGGCGCTCGAGGGTGTTGTAGATCTGGCCGACGTTCAGGCGGCGGATGCCTCCGGTGCGGCGGGCGAACTCGGTGCGCAGCTGATAGCCGTAGCACGGACCCTGGTCGAGGATCGCGAGCAGACCGTGCCGCACCGACATCCGCACCTCCTCGTCACGGCGCCGGATCGCCGCATCTGCCGTCTCTGTGTCTCCTCGCCGAGCGTACCGACACCTCGGGCCCGCGGGCGGCAGGCGGGGCGGTCGCCGGGCAATCGTCGCTCCGCTGCCGGATCCGACCCCTGCCTCTCCGGAGCGTGGGTAGCATCGCCTCCATGGCCGGAACGCCGATGACGTCGCGGGAGTCCGAGTACGCGCGATCGAGCCATCTGCTCGTGCATGCGAGCGATCTGCATCTGCGCTCGGATGGCGGGAGCTACGGTCTGGACGCCGCGCGCCACCTCCGCCGCATCCTCGCGGAGCTGGAGGGCTCGGGCGCGCGCCCCGATGCGCTGGTGTTCACGGGCGACCTCGCGGACCGGGGCGAGTCGCAGGTGTACGCGCGGCTGCGCGAGGAGGTGGAGCCGGTCGCCGAGCGGATGGGCGCGCGTGTCGTCTGGGTGATGGGCAACCACGACCAGCGCGCGCCGTTCCGCCGCGAGCTGCTGGGGGAGCCGGGGGAGGGCCCGGTGGACGCCGTGCACGACCTCGACGGCCTGCGGCTGATCGTGCTCGACACCACCGTCCCCGGAGCCCACCACGGCGAGGTCTCGGCCGCCCAGCGCGAGTGGCTGTCGCTGGAGCTGTCCATCCCCGCTCCGCGCGGGACCATCCTCGCCATGCACCATCCGCCCATCCCCTGCGTCTTCGATCTCGCGGCCATCGTCGAGCTGCGCGATCAGCGCGCGCTCGCCGACGTGCTGCGGGGAACGGACGTGCGGGCCATCCTCGCCGGACACCTGCACCTGTCCACGTCCGCGACGTTCGCCGGGATCCCGGTCTCGGTCGCGTCGTCGTCCTGCTACACCCAGGACCCGCGCGTGGTCGACGGGGGCATGCGCCCGCGCGAGGGCGCGCAGGCGTACAGCCTCGTGCACGTGCACGAGGAGACGATCGTGCACTCCGTGGTGCCGTTCTCCGACGCGCCGGCGCTCGAGGCGATCTCAGCGGAGGAGACGGCCCGTCGGCTCGCGGAGGCCGGCGTCGTCATCCCCGAGGGGCGCCGTCAGTCGCGCTCCCAGGGAGCCGCGACCGGGAAGTAGGCATCCAGCGTCTCGCGCACGACCTGCTCGCGCAGATCCTCGGGGATCTGCGGCTCGCTGCCGTCGTTGAGGCAGAACATGTCGACGTCGCGCCCCGCGAGGAGCCGGCCCATCCGCGCCGGCGCGTCGCGCTGGGTGGTCTGGATGTACGCGGTGCGCGGCTCGGTCGTCGCCAGGGCGCGCCCCGTGAAGGCTGCGTAGTAGTGGTAGAGCGAGTTCGTGACCGAGATGTCGCTCGCGCTGCGGAACCGGGCGGCCGCCGTCCGCGCGAACTCCTCGGGGAACTCGCGCTCCAGCTCGAACATCACGTCGCGGCTGTGCGGGGTCGCGCAGTGCTGGAGGTCGCGCAGGATGACGCGGCCGAAGCGCTCGCGCAGCAGGTCGCGGTTGACGCGCGCGGCGTTGTCGTGCCCGGAGCGGCTGGGCCGCGCCGGCCCGACGCCGATGCGCACGCCGCTCTCGACGAACTTCGTCACGCCGCCGGGTGTGAAGAACATGCCGGGGGAGACCGGACGGCCGAAGAACATGTCGTCGTTGGAGTAGAGGAAGTGCTCGGCGATGCCGGGGATGCGGTGGAGCTGCGCCTCGACGGCGTGCGAATTGTGCGTCGGCAGCACGGCAGGGTCGGCGAAGAACTCCTCGCTGCGCACCACCGTCACGCGCGGGTGCTCGGCCAGCCACTGCGGGGCGGGGCTGTCGGTGGCGATGAAGATGCGCCGCACCCAGGGCGCGAACATGTGCACGCTCCGCAGCGCGTACCGCAGCTCGTCGAGCTGGCGGTAGCGCGCGGCGTGCGCGTCGCCCTCGCCGACGACGTACGCGTTCATGCGCTTCGCGCGCTCGCGCTGGAACTCGTTGGAGGATCCGTCCACCCACGAGAAGACCATGTCGATCTCGAAGTCGATGTCCTGCGGACCGGCATCGAACATGCCCTCGAAGGTGCGCCACGTGCGCCCATGGCGCTCGACGCTCGTGGCGACGAGATCGTCGACGGCCATCCGGTGCCGGGTGAGGGCGTTCGGTCGCGGTGCGTGAACGGTGCTGTCCTCCCACCGCCAGAACTCCACGCGCACGCCGTGCTCGGCGCCGTAGCTCAGGGTGCCGGAGCGCACGACGCGCGGCCGGAACAGCACCGCGACGCCCTTCCGGAACGCGCTGTCGACTCCCGACGCGAGCGGGACGGCCACACCGCCGCTCTTCTGCGCCGCCGCCCACGGCCCGGAGTCGGCGGCCAGCGCCGCGAGGGCGCGCGGCTTCTCGGCCGCGTCGACCGCGAGGGCGGGACGGCCGCTGGTGCGACGCACGAGGATCGGCTGGAGGCCGGCGCCCTCGAGGATGTCGGCGAGGGCGAGGAGATCGGCCGTCTGGGCCTCATCCGGGGTCGCGTCCTCGACGAGATGCGGGATCCCGTCGTGGATGCGGGTCGGGACGCCGGGGCCGTCGGGGCCAGCGGAGTCGGCGGAGCCACCGGAGGGGGTGCCCAGAAGCGTCATCAATCACCTCGGATCTGCATACGGCGAAGCCGTCGGAACGGAAGAAGCGGCTTCGCCGACCGACGGTCTGTCCGGAGGGACTGCGTCATCGGGCGGGCGACTCCTGTGCAGAGTGTAACGCCGGGCGATGTGCGTCGGCGCCCCGGCAGCCGGAGAAGGGGCGACTGCGCCGTAGAGTCTCAGCATGGGCGACGGCGCGAGCGAGCTGGATGAGCTGCGGCGCCGTGCGTACGGACCCGACGCGGACCTCGATCCCGCACTCGCGATCCGGCTCCGTGAGCTCGAGGCGCATGCGCGCGGCCACGCCGGATCGGAGCGTGAGGGGGAGCCGATCGCGTCGCCGGCGGAGGACGATGCAGCTCAGGACGACGCCGGGCAGGGCGACGCGGGGCAGGGCGGCGCGGGGCAGGACGGCGGCGACGCCGCGTCGGCCGCGCCGGCGGCAGCGCCGTGGTGGACCCGCCCGGTCGTCCGGATGGCTGCGGCGTCGGCGGCGGCCGGTCTCGTGCTGGGCGTCGTCGTCGGGCTCGGCATCGCCGCCCTCCCGGGGGAGCGCCCGTCGCTCGTGCTGCGGCCCGACCCGACGCCTCCCGAGGTCGAGCTGCCGCTCGACACCTGGGGGGTGAGCGAGGGCGAGACGATCGCGTACGAGCTGATCGGCGAGGTGCGCCCGTGGTCGGTCGTCCTGCCCGACGGTGCGGCGTTCGGGCTGCGAGGGGGCGAGGTGAGCTGCCTCATGCTGACCCTGGACGACCAGGCGGAGAGCGGAGGTCCCTCGTTCTGCGGCTACGTCGACGGCTTCCCTCCCACCACCGACCTCGTCGTCGTGAGCGAGAGCGAGGGCGGCCGCGGCTGGGGCTTCTCCTCGCAGCAGCTGGGCGGCATCCCCGAGGGCACCGCCGTCCGATTCGTCCTCGAGGGCGGAGCCGTCTCCGTGTGGACGCGCCCGGGCGCCGCCGGCTGAGAGTGCGCTGGCCGGGCATTGTCACGGGCGGATAACATGGGCAGGTATGCCCGTCGCCGTCCGACGGCGACTCGCCCATCCGTCCGGGATGCGGCACACGATCGAGGAGTGTTACGTGGCAAATCCGTTCGAGAAGCTGCTCCGTGCCGGTGAAGGACGCGTCCGACGGCAGCTGCAGCGGGCGGTCACGGCCGTCAACGCCCTCGAGGAGGACTACGCGAAGCTGACCGACGAGGAGCTGCGCAGCGAGACCGCGGAGCTGCGCGCGCGGCACGAGAAGGGCGAGACGCTCGATCAGCTGCTGCCCGAGGCGTTCGCCGCGGTGCGCGAGGCCGCCAAGCGGACGCTCGGCATGCGCGCGTACGACGTGCAGCTGATGGGCGGGACCGCGCTCCACCTCGGCAACATCGCCGAGATGCGCACCGGTGAGGGCAAGACCCTGGTGGCGACGTTCCCCTCGTACCTGAACGCGATCGCGGGCAAGGGCGTCCACGTCGTCACGGTCAACGACTACCTCGCGTCGTACCAGGCGGAGCTCATGGGCCGCGTCTTCCGCGCGCTCGGCATGACCACCGGCATCATCGTGTCCGGCCAGACCCCGGCGGTGCGCCGCGAGCAGTACGCGGCGGACATCACGTACGGCACCAACAACGAGTTCGGGTTCGACTACCTGCGCGACAACATGGCCTGGCGCAAGGAGGACCTCGTGCAGCGGGGCCACTTCTTCGCCGTCGTCGACGAGGTCGACTCCATCCTCATCGACGAGGCCCGCACGCCGCTCATCATCTCCGGCCCGTCCTCCGGTGAGGCGAACCGCTGGTTCGCCGAGTTCGCGAAGATCGCGCGCACCCTGGAGGAGGGCGTCGACTACGAGGTCGACATCAAGAAGCGCACGGTCGGCGTGCTCGAGGCCGGCATCGAGAAGGTCGAGGACTACCTCGGCATCGACAACCTCTACGAGTCCGCGAACACCCCGCTCATCTCGTTCCTCAACAACTCGATCAAGGCGAACGCCCTGTTCAAGCGCGACACGGACTACGTCGTCATGAACGACGAGGTCATGATCGTCGACGAGCACACCGGCCGCATCCTCGTCGGACGCCGGTACAACGAGGGCATGCACCAGGCGATCGAGGCCAAGGAGGGCGTGCCCGTCAAGGCGGAGAACCAGACCCTCGCCACGGTCACGCTGCAGAACTACTTCCGCCTCTACGGCAAGCTCGCCGGCATGACGGGAACCGCCGAGACCGAGGCGGCCGAGTTCATGTCGACCTACGACCTCGGCGTCATCCCCATCCCGACCAACCGGCCGATGGTCCGCAAGGACGAGACCGATCTCGTCTACAAGAACGAGCAGGGCAAGTTCGCCCAGGTCGTCGAGGACATCGCCGAGCGGCACGCCGGCGGGCAGCCGGTTCTCGTCGGCACGGTGAGCGTGGAGAAGAGCGAGTACCTGTCGCGCCTGCTGTCGAAGAAGGGCATCAAGCACGAGGTCCTCAACGCGAAGAACCACGCCCGCGAGGCGGAGGTCGTCGCGCGCGCCGGCGAGCTCGGCGCCGTCACCGTCGCCACGAACATGGCCGGTCGAGGCACCGACATCATGCTCGGCGGCAACGCGGAGTTCATCGCCGTGCAGGAGATGAAGGCGAAGGGCCTCTCACCCGAGGAGACGCCGGACGAGTACGAGGCGGAGTGGCCCGCGGTCTTCGACGCGGTCAAGGCGCGCGTCGAGGAGCAGGCGGCGAAGGTCCGCGACGCGGGCGGTCTGTACGTCCTCGGCACCGAGCGGCACGAGTCGCGCCGCATCGACAACCAGCTCCGCGGCCGCGCAGGCCGTCAGGGCGACCCCGGCGAGAGCCGCTTCTACCTCAGCCTCACCGACGACCTCATGCGGCGCTTCCAGTCCGGTCCCGCCGACGCGCTGCTGTCGCGCACCGACTTCCCGGATGACGTGGCGATCGAGTCGAAGCTCGTCTCCCGTCTCATCAAGAACGCGCAGGCCGCCGTCGAGTCGCGCAACGCGGAGGCGCGCAAGAACGTCCTGAAGTACGACGACGTCCTCAATCGCCAGCGCGAGGCGATCTACGCCGACCGTCGCACCATCCTGCACGGCGACGACATCAAGGACCGCGTCGAGCACTTCATCGAGGACGCGATCACGGCGATCGTGGACGACCACACCTCGGGCGGGCACAACGAGAGCTGGGACTTCGACGCGCTCTGGACGGAGCTGAAGACGCTCTACCCGGTCGGTGTGACGATCGACGAGGTCGTGGCCGAGGCGGCCGCACGCAAGGGCGGCATCACCGCCGAGGGGCTCAAGCGCGAGCTGCTGAGCGACGCGAAGATCGCCTATGCGCAGCGCGAGGAGCAGCTGGGCGAGAAGGCGGTGCGCGAGCTCGAGCGCCGCGTGGTGCTGCAGGTGCTCGACCGCCGCTGGCGCGACCACCTCTACGAGATGGACTACCTGAAGGACGGCATCGGCCTGCGCGCCATGGCGCAGCGCGACCCGCTCATCGAGTACCAGCGGGAGGGCTACTCGATGTTCCAGGCCATGATGGGCCAGATCAAGGAGGAGGCCGTCGGCTACCTCTTCAACCTCGAGGTCGAGGTGCGCAAGCCCGAGGGCGCCGAGCAGGCCGAGCCCCAGGTGGAGGCCAAGGGCCTCGGCGAAGTGCGGGCCGAGCAGCGGCTGGAGTACTCCGCGCCCAGCGAGGACGGCGACATCGAGGTGCGCAACGAGCGCGGGCAGGTGCAGAAGACGTCGGCGGAGCGGGCGGGCCAGGCGGACGGCGACGACCGGGATCCGGCGGACGCCTCGCCGATGAACCGCGAGCAGCGCCGGGCCGCGAAGAAGAAGTAGCGGCCGCACGACCACGAGCGCGTCGGCCTCCCCGGACGGGGAGCCGGCGCGCTCGGGCATATCCTGTTGCGATGAACTCCCTCCGCCCGCTCGGCCAGTCCGCGAAACTCCAGAACGTCCTGTACGAGATCCGCGGGGCAGCACTGGCAGAGGCGACACGGCTGGAGGCCGACGGGCACTCGGTTCTCAAGCTCAACACCGGCAACCCCGCGATCTTCGGCTTCGAGGCCCCCTACCAGATCGTGCGCGACATGATCGAGGCCGTGCCCTACGCGCACGGGTACAGCGACAGCCGGGGGATCCTGCCCGCCCGCCGTGCGATCGTCAGCCGCTACGAGGAGACGCCCGGCTTCCCGCGGGTCGATCCCGACGACGTGTACCTCGGCAACGGCGTCTCCGAGCTCATCACGATGACCATGCAGGCCCTCCTGGACGAGGGCGACGAGGTGCTGATCCCCGCGCCGGACTACCCGCTGTGGACGGCGATGACGAGCCTCTCCGGCGGCACGCCGGTGCACTACCTCTGCGACGAGGAGAACGGCTGGCAGCCCGACCTGGAGGACATCCGGTCGAAGGTCACGCCGAAGACCAAGGCGATCGTCATCATCAACCCCAACAACCCCACCGGCGCGGTCTACAGCCGCGAGCTCATCGAGGGCATCGCGCAGATCGCGCGGGAGAACTCGCTCCTCATCCTCTCCGATGAGATCTACGACCGCATCCTGTTCGACGACGCCGTGCACGTGCCGACCGCGACGGTCGCCCCCGACCTCCTCGTCCTCACCTTCAACGGACTCTCCAAGACGTACCGCGTCGCCGGGTACCGCTCCGGGTGGATGGTGATCACGGGCCCGAAGACGCACGCGAAGGGGTTCCTCGAGGGCATCCAGCTGCTGGCGTCGACCCGGCTGTGCGCGAACGTCCCCGCACAGCACGCCGTGCTCGCGGCGCTCACCGGCGTGCAGTCCATCGACGCGCTCATCGCGCCCACGGGCCGCCTGCACGAGCAGCGCGACGTTGCCTGGGAGCAGCTGTCGGCCATCCCCGGCGTCTCGTGCGTGCGCCCGACCGGGGCGCTCTACGCCTTCCCGCGTCTGGATCCCGAGGTGCACGAGATCCGTGACGACAAGCAGCTCGTCTACGACCTGCTCGTCTCCGAGCACATCCTGCTGGTGGAGGGGACGGGGTTCAACTGGCCCACCCCCGACCACCTGCGGGTCGTCACGCTGCCCGAGGCGCGCGTGCTCGCCGAGGCGATCGAGCGGCTGGGCAACTTCCTGTCGTCGTATCGCCAGCGCTGATCACAGGATGCGGATGTCGGTGGCACGCCACCGGCGATCCAGCCCCTCCAGGCGCATGGCGATGGCGCGCGTGCGGTCGGGCATCGTCACGATGACCGTCACCTCGACCACCCCGTCCGCCGGCGACATCTGCCGCACGGTGCGCACCGTGAACACGGGGCGCTGCACCGGGGCTCGCCGGGCGCTGCGCGCGCGACGGGAGAGGTTCGCGCGCGTGACGAGCTTGAGGTAGGTCTCCTCGGCGAGCCATCGCGCGAGCTGATCGGCCTCCCGCGTGCCGGCGAGCACCTCGAGGATGCCCCGGGTGAGGGCGACGACGAGGGGAGCGGGATCGGGGAGGTCGGCGGACGAGGTGCGCTGCGGCGCGAACAGCTCCGCCATGTCGTCGTCGGTGTGGTGAGGGCGTCTGCGGGAGCTCGCAGCCGCGGCATGCGCTGGCATGGCGGCCCCTTTCCGTGGGGGGAGGTCGGAGGGACCCCGAGTGAACCAGCCGACGGGGTCTCGCGGGAACTCCGCATACATGCCTGTGGAGAGCGGATGGCGGAGCTCGCGCGGTTCGCCTACGCTCACGCAGATGCGCTGGGATCGCTTCTTCGAGGACCTGGAGGACCAGCTCGCGGCCGAGTGGGAGGCCGAGCGGGCGGCGCTGGATTCGGAGGCCGAGCGCCTGCGTGTATCGCGTCTGCAGCTGCGGACCCGCATGGTCGGCTTCGCGCAGGCTGCGGCGGCGGCGCTGGCCATCGACCTCGTCGACGGGTCGCTGCTCGAGGCGGCCGTGACCTCGGTCGGGGCGGACTGGGTCGCGGCGCGACCGGCCAGCGCGCCCGCCGCACTCGCGGAGCCGAGCATCGTCCTGATCCCGCTCGCCGCCATCCGCGCGGTCGGCGCCGCTCACGGGGAGCTGCTGCGGAGCGCGCGCGCACCGGCGGCGGAGAGCCGTCTCGCGGAGCGGGTGACGTTCGGCTTCGCCCTCCGCGACCTGGCGCGTCGTCGTGCGGGGGTGACCATCGGCACGGCGGCGGGTCGCGCCCTCAGCGGCACGATCGATCGCGTGGGCGCCGACCACCTCGACCTCGCGCTGCACGACGCGGATTCCCCGCGACGGGCCGCCGCGGTGACGGCGTTCCGCATCCTGCCGTTCTCGGCGGTGGCGTGGGTGCGGGTCTCGGCGACGACCGGGGTGATCACCCCCTGACCGTCAGGAGGTGCGGGGGCCCCACAGCTCGGGGAAGCTCGCCTCGTTCGACTGCCGCCACAGGGCGATGCGGCGCGTCTCCTCGTGCTGATCCTCGAGGTACTCGCCGACACTCTCGTGCTCGACCCGCCAGCGGGCCGGCGAGCCGAGTCGGGCGCCGCGCAGCCGGCCGGCGTGGATGAGCTCGATGACCTCGTCGGTCTCGACGCCCAGGAGCTCGGCGACCTGAGCGGGCGCGAGGTAGCGCGTCTCGGACGTGTCGGGCATGGCCCCCATTATGGGCGGGGACGCTCCGGGCGCGGCGGAGCGCGCCGGGCTGTGGAGAACTTTCTCGACCGATCGCGCGATTGCGTCAGCATGTCCTCATGACCACGACCGCCGGCGACATCGCGACCCTCGCCCCCGCACGCCGTCGTCGGCGCGTGTTCTGGGGCGACGCCCGCTTCTTCATCGGCATCGCCCTCATCCTCGCCTCCGTGGCCGGCGTGTGGTGGGTCGTGTCGGCCGCCCGGCAGACGGTGCCGGTGCTGTCGGCCGGCGCGACGATCGTGCCGGGGCAGGCCGTCAGCGCGAGCGACCTCACCGTGGTGGAGGTCACGCTGGGCGGCGCCGAGACCGCGTACCTCGCCCCGCACGAGCTGAGCGAGGGGTACGTCGCGACCCGGACCATCCGCGCGGGGGAGCTGGTGCCGGCATCGGCCGTGGCCCCCGCCGCCCAGGCGGCGGTCACGACGGTGGTGGTGCGCAGCGCCGTCGACGTGCCGCGGGCGGTCGACGCCGGCACGCCCGTCGAGCTGTGGGAGGCGCCGCTGGTCGAACCGGGGGTCTTCGACGAGCCGCGGATCCTCGTCGCCGACGCCACCGTCGCCGCCGTGCTGCGCGAGGACGCCGTGATGGGCGCCGGCGCGACGTCGATCGAGCTCGTGATCGACGAGTCGAGCGTGGCCGACGTGCTCGCCGCGGTCGCCTCCGGGGCCGCTCTCTCCGCCGTGCCGCAGGCGGGAGGGGGATCATGAGGGTCGTCGTCGCGCTCGACGAGTCGCGCGCGTATGCGCTCGCCGAGTCGCTGGAGGACGAGGGGATCGAAGTCGTCGCCACGGTCGCCGCGGAGGCCATCGCCCGGTCCCTCGCGGACCCGGCCTCGGAGGTGTGGGAGAGCCTCGCGGCCGCCGATGCGCTCGTGCTCCCCGCCTCGCGGTCGGCCCTCACCGTCGGCGTCGTGGCCGCCTGCGACCGCAACGGCGTGCGCATCGTGCCGCTCGGGGAGCGGGCAGCCGAGGTGCGCCTGGCCCGGTCGTTCGGCCTCGCCGACCCGATCCCGGCGGCGGCCGAGGGATGGCGGGTGGCCGAGGCCGTGCGCAGCACGTCCGTCGGCGCGGTGCGCGCCGCCGCCGAGCGCGGCCGCGTCGTGGTCGTCTGGGGCGCTCACGGCGCACCTGGGCGCACGACCGTCGCGATCGAGCTCGCCGTCGAGACCGCGCGCCTGCGCGGGCACGTGGCGCTCGTCGACGCCGACACGCATGCGCCGTCGGCCGCGATCGCGCTGGGGCTCGCCGACGAGGGGCCGGGGTTCGCCGCCGCCTGCCGGCAGGCCGAACGCGGCGCGCTCGACGCCGCCGAGCTCACCCGGCTGAGCGTGCCCGTCGGCGGCGCGGACGGCATCGTCGACGTGCTTCCCGGCCTCAACCGCGCGGCGCGCTGGCCCGAGCTCTCCGAGCGCCGCGTCGCCGCCGCGCTGGAGGCGTGCCGCGGCTGGGCCGACGTCGCGGTCGTCGACGTCGCGGCATCCCTGGAATCGGATGAGGAGATCGTGAGCGATCTCGAGGGACCGCGCCGGAACGCCGCGACGCTCGCCGCGCTGCGCGAGGCCGACCTCGTCGTCGCGGTCGCCGGCGCCGACCCGGTCGGGATCGCTCGGCTGCTGCGCGGCTGCGCCGAGCTGCGTGCGGTCGTCGGCACGACCCCCGTGGTCGTGGTCGCCAACCGCCTGCGCGCCGGCCCGCTCGGGATCGACGCCCGCGGTCAGGTGCGCCGCACCCTCGAGCGGTTCGGAGGGATGGACGAGGTCGTGTTCCTGCCGTTCGACCCGCGCGCGGCCGACGCGGCGCTGCTGGCAGCGCGGCCGATCGGCGAGGTCGCGCCGCGCTCGCCGCTCGCGCAGGCGCTGCGTCGGCTGGCGGCACGCGTGGAGGCCGAGCATCCGCGGGCGCAGGCCGAGGTCATCCCGCTGGGCGAGGAGCGCACCCGCCGGCTGCCGCTCGTCGCCCGGCGAGCGCGGCGCGGCAGGAGCGGGGACGCGCGGTCGGCATAGACTCGTCCCGTGTCGACCCTCAGCGATCTCGTCTCCGCCCAGGGCCGTTCGAGCGAATCCGACATCGAATGGCTGCACCGTCTCGCCGGCGACGGGCAGCTGCTCGCCGACCTCGCATCGGCGGACATCGTCGTCTGGGCGCCGACGGCCGACGACTCCTACGTGGCCGTCGCGCACACGCGTCCGGGCGGCGCCGCGACCCTCTTCTACCGCGACATCGTCGGCGGCCGGGTGCGCCCGCAGTGGCAGGCGCAGGTGCGCGAGGCGTTCCAGAGCGTGCGCATTGTCGACTCGTCGTCGCCGGAGTGGTTCGAGGAGACGCCCACGCGCGTGCGCGCGGTGCCCATCGCCATCCGAGAGGGAGAGGGTCTGCGGGCGATCGCCGTCCTCACCCGCCACACCAACCTCGGCGATGTGCGCACGCCGTCTCGTCAGCAGATCACGTTCAACGAGTGCGCGGACGACCTGTTCCGCATGATCGCGACGGGCGACTTCCCCGATCTGTCGGCCCCCACCGGCCCCCGGCGCGGGGCCCCGCGTGCTGCGGACGGCCTCATCCGCCTCGACGTCGACGGCGTGGTGACCTTCGCCAGCCCCAACGCGCTCTCCGCCTTCAACCGGATCGGGTTCGCGGAGGAGCTCGAGGGGGAGGCGCTCGCCGACGTCACCAGCCAGATCCTTCCCGCCTCCCACGACACCGACGAGCGCCTGCCGATCCTCGTCTCCGGCCGCGCCCCGTGGCGCAGCGACGTCGAGGCGCGCGGCGTCACAGTGTCGCTGCGGGCCATCCCGCTGAAGGAGCACGGGCACCGCACCGGCGCCATCGTGCTGTGCCGCGACGTGAGCGAGCTGCGCAGCCAGGAGCAGGAGCTCATCACCAAGGACGCGACCATCCGCGAGATCCACCATCGCGTGAAGAACAACCTGCAGACCGTCGCGTCGCTGCTGCGCATCCAGTCGCGGCGCACCTCCTCCGACGAGGCGCGCGAGTCGCTCCTGCAGGCGATGCAGCGCGTCGCCGCGATCGCCGTCGTGCACGACACCCTCTCCGAGGGACTCGCGCAGAACGTCGACTTCGACGAGGTGTTCGCCCGCGTGCTGCGTCTGGTGGCCGAGGTCGCCGCAGCGCAGAACACCGTCGCCCACACGCGCACGGAGGGCCGCTTCGGGACGCTCCCCAGCCAGTACGCGACGCCGCTCGCGCTCGCGCTGACCGAGATCGTCACGAACGCCGTCGAGCACGGGCTCGCCGGCCGCGAGGGCGACGTGCAGATCGTCGCCGACCGCGACGAGTCCCGGCTCGAGGTGCGGGTGCGCGACACCGGAAGCGGCCTTCCCGACGGACAGGTCGGTCGCGGCCTCGGCACGCAGATCGTGCGCACCCTCATCCAGGGCGAGCTCTCCGGCACGATCGACTGGAAGACGATCGACGCCCCCGACACGCCTTTCCACGGCGGCACCGAGGTCGTCATCACGGTCCCGCTGCGCTGGATCGTCCGCAGCTGAGCCCCCGGATACGACGAAAGCCCCGCCGAGGCGGGGCTTTCGTCGTATTCGGGGGCGGTGTCAGGACGCGCGGCGAGCGCGGGCCGCGCGGCGCTTGAGCGCGCGGCGCTCGTCCTCGCTCAGGCCGCCCCACACGCCCGAGTCCTGTCCGGACTCGAGGGCGTACTGGAGGCAGACCTCGGTGACCGTGCAGCGAGCGCAGACGGACTTCGCCTTCTCGATCTGGTCGATCGCGGGGCCGGTGTTCCCGACGGGGAAGAACAGCTCGGGGTCGACGGTGAGGCAGGCGGCCTTGTCGCGCCAGTCCATAGGAATGCTCCTTGCGGGTGAGGTTTCTCAGGGAAAGCACAGCGTGGGATTACGGGTGGATTACGCTGTATGTGCGACGAGTCGTGACGACTCGTCCCACCACGCTGTGGGAAACACACCGTTAACAATTGTCATACACGCGTCGTTTTCGGGCAAGGGTTTTTTCTGTCCGTTCCCTGACTGCGTGTGCGCGCCGCCCGGCGCTCGAAGCAGGGAGAGCGGATGCCGGTGAGCCGAGCCACGCGCACCGCGGCCATCCTCGTCGGCATCGAGGCGGTCGGCGTCCTGGCTCTCGCGGCCCTGCAGGTGGTCTCGCTCGGCTCCGGCGTCGCGTCGCTCCCCAGCGCCATCGCGCTCCTCGTGCTGACCATCGCGGGCGCGCTCGCCGTCGCGGCCTTCGCGCGCGCGATCGCGCGCGCACAGTCGTGGGGCCGCTCCGGCGCCGTGGTCGTCCAGCTGCTCGTCATCGCCGTCGCGATCGGCGCGGCGACGGGGGAGTACGCGCACCCGGGGATGGCCCTCGCGCTGACGGTGCCCGCGGCGATCGTCTTCGTCGCCGTGATCCTCGCGGCGCGCGACGCCGGCCGGGATCAGCCGCGGACGCCCGAGTCCTGAGCCCGATCGAGCAGCGCGTGCGCGAGCAGCGTGCTGCCGGCGACGGCCGCGGGCATCGCGATCACCGCGCCGAGCGGCACGATCAGGCAGAGGTGCGTGGCGACGCCGAAGCCGAGCACCCGCGCGCGTGAGGCGCGGCGCAGCGCGCGTCGCTCCGCCGGGCCGAAGCCGCGCGCGGTGAGCGCGCGCGAGGTGAGCTCGTCGGCGAGCATCCAGCCGCTGAGCACCGCGCCGAGGACGGCGGCCAGCACCGCCCCCGCGACGGGGACGAATCCGACCGCGAGCGTGAGCACGGCGATGCCGAGACCGCGCAGCACGAGCGAGATCGCGTCGCCCGCGGCACGCCACATCCCGTATCCCGCGTCGGGCACGGCCTCCGCACGCGCGCTCTCCACCGACCGCCACACCCGGTCGTAGAACGGCTCGCCGACGAGGAGGGAGAGCGCCGTGAAGGTGGCCACCGCGAGGACGACGGCCCCGGCCAGCAGCGCCGCGCCGACGAGCAGGCGGATGGCGGCGGCCCAGCCGGACGCCCAGCCGTCGGCCCACGGGGTGAGCGCCGACGCGATCTCGGGGAGGAACGCCCCGAGGACGATGAGCCCCGTCGTGAGCACCGCACCGACGAGGGCGGCCGGCAGGAGGGCCGCGGCCATGACGCGCGGACGCCGCCGCCACCATCCGAAGCCGCTCCCGACAGTGCGCACGCCCGCCCAGAACTCCCTCATCCCTACATGAAACCAAACAGCGGCGGGAAGACGGCGACGACGATCACCGCCCACACCCCGTACACGGGCAGCCAGCGCGACGGCCAGCGCTCGAGGGCGCCCGGCGCGGCGCGGCCGAGGAGCAGGCGTGCGATCAGCGCGGCGTGCCCCGCGAGGTGCACGAGCAGGAGGATGTTCAGCCCGAGGGCGGCGGTCTTGTTCGCGCTGAACCCGAACTCCGCGATCCGGGTGAGCATGGCCGCGAGCACCACGACGTCGACGGCGACGGCCGCGATGAGCATCACCAGTTGCGCGGCGTCGAGGAGTCCGACCCGCGAGCGCGGCGGGCGCGCGGAGACCGCGTACAGCGACAGGGCCAGCACGAGCACCAGCACGAGGTCCATGACGATGAGGAGCTCGCGGTCGGCGCGGGCGAGATCGCCCGCCGTCACGACGACGACGAGGAGGGCGAGCAGCATGAGCGCCGTCAGCGGCGTGAAGACGCGGGCGAGCACGGGCGCGATGTTCTCCGCGACGCTCTGGCGCCGGTCGACGAGCCATGTCGCGACGAGCAGCGCCCCGGGGACGCACAGGGCGAGGATCCACCCGAGGACGCCATCCGAGACCTCGACGCCGACAACGGCGAAGGAGCCGATCATGAGGGCGAGGAGCGCGCCGCCGCCGAGCGCGATGAGCGCGAGGAGGACGGCCACCTCACCGGAGAAGCGCGCGAACGCGATCCGGTCGCTCGGGCGCCGGCGGGTGGCGACGTACGCGACGCCGACGAGCGCCCAGAGGGCGACGGGCGCATGGATGGCCGCGAGCACCGCGGTGTCGCCGAAGGGCGCGAACGGGAAGAGCGCGGCGCAGAGGGCGACGAGCAGGTAGCCCGCCGCGATGACCACGACCGCGTCGCGGCCGGGGCGGCGCGTCCAGAGGAGGTAGGCGAGGAGGAACGGCGCGACGACGAGGGGGAACGTGCGCAGGAGCAGCGCGCCGTCGTCGGCGACGGGCGCGAGCGGTCCGCCGGGTGCGAGGAGCCACACCGCGCCCCTGGTCGCGAGGCCCGCCAGTGCGGCGAGGGCGAGGATGAGGCCGAGCCCCGCGCCGGCGGCGGCCCTCCGCGGCGAGCGCTCGCGCGCGATCTCGGCCTGCAGCGCGTCGAGATCTCTCACGCGGCGGAGGGCGACGAGGAACGCCTCGTCGAGGGCGAGACCGCGCTGCCGGAGGTCCGCCGTCTCCGCGCGAAGGCGCTCCTCGCGAGCGGCTTCGGCGGCGTCCGCGTCTGCTCCAGCGGCGCCCGCGGACTGCGATCGCCAGCGCCCGACGAGCGCGTCGAGGTCGCTCATGCCTCCGCCTCCCAGCGCAGCAGGTCGCCGGGCTGGCATTCCAGCGCCTCGCACAGGGCGTCGAGGGTCGTGAACCGGACGGCCTTCGCTCGCCCGTTCTTGAGCACCGCGAGGTTGGTGGGCGTGATCCCGATGCGCTCCGCGAGCGTGCCGACCGACATCTTGCGTCGCGCGAGCATCACGTCGATGTCCACGATGATCGGCACTCAGATCACCTCGCCGAGCTCGTCGCGGAGCGTTCGCGCCTCGTTCTCCCGGTCGATGGCCTGCTTCAGCAGCGCGCGCATGACCACGACGATGAGCGCGACGCCGCCGAGCACGAGGGCCGCGCCGCAGATGAGGCCGACGATGCCGGGTGCCGTCTCGCCCGGCGCGAGGACGACGGCGAGGGCGAAGGCGAGCACCGCCGACGCCGTCACCGCGCCGATGATCACGTCGACGTAGCGGAACGAGGATCGGGAGAAGATCGAGCCGCGCCGCACGCGGGTCAGCAGCTGCCAGATGCAGACGGCGGACACCTGCAGGGTGGCGATCCAGAGCACGGCGATCACGACCAGCGTGATGCGGCCCCAGAGAGCCTCGCTCTCGAGGTCCGCCCACAGCAGCGGCACGATGACGATCTGCACGACGAGCGAACCCGCCAGGGCCAGCGCGATCACGACGCGCAGGATGAGGATCGTGGCTCTGCTCACGGCGTCCCCCTTCGTTGAGTGACGAGAGAAATCTATCGATAAACGTTCGATCGGGCAAGACGCGTGCGCGCGGTGAAGCGGTCGGGAATACCCGAGGACGGTGGGCGTTCAACTTGACAGAGGTTGGCTCAACTTCCAGACTTGATACACAGTCACGCAACTTCAAGGAGATGTCGGGACATGCCCGAGAACCACTTCCCCCAGGACGGGCCGAGCTCGTTCGACGAGTTCCTCGCGCGCTATCTGCAGGGCGAGCGTGCTCGCGCCAGCCGCTCGATCGACCTCAGCCGCTTCCTCAGCGCGCGCACGCAGGAGCTCCTCCAGCGCGCCGGCCGCTACGCCCTCGGCCGCGGCCAGCTCGAACTCGACGCGCTCCACGTGCTGCGTGTGCTCGTCGACGACGCGGCGGTCGCCGACGCCATCACGCGCATCGGCGGCGATCCCGCCGCCATCGGCCAGGCGGCGGAGGAGCGGCTGCCGAGCGCGGGCGCCGCGGCCGACGTCGACGGCGCCGCCGTCACGCAGGCCGTGCAGCGCGCGCTCTTCCACGCCTTCCAGGTCGCGCGCTCGTCGGGATCCACCTACGTCGATCCCGAGCACCTCTTCTTCGCGCTCGTGCTCGCGCAGGACACCCCCGCGGGTCAGATCCTCGCCCGGTCGGGCGTCACCGCCGAGGCGCTCACGCAGGGCGCGCGCGAGGGCGTCGCGCCGCAGCCTGCGGCTGCGCCCGAGGCGCGGCCCCAGGGCGGCGCCTCGATGCTGGAGAAGTACGGCACCGACCTCACGGCGCTCGCACGCGGGGGAGAGCTCGACCCCGTCATCGGGCGCGCCGAGGAGATCGAGCAGACCATCGAGATCCTCTCGCGCCGCACGAAGAACAACCCCGTGCTCGTCGGCGAGGCGGGCGTCGGCAAGACCGCCATCGTGGAGGGGCTCGCGTCCGCCATCGTGGCCGGCACCGTTCCCGAGCAGCTGCGCGACCGGCGCGTCATCGCCCTCGACCTGCCGGCGATGCTCGCCGGCACCCGCTACCGCGGAGACTTCGAGGAGCGGCTCACCAAGACGATGGAGGAGGTCGCCGAGGAGAAGGGCCGTCTCATCCTCTTCATCGACGAGATCCACACCCTCGTCGGGGCGGGCGGCAGCGGCGATGGCGCCATGGACGCCGGCAACATCCTGAAGCCCCGTCTCGCCCGCGGAGACCTGCACCTCGTCGGCGCGACGACCCTCGCGGAGTACCGTGCGATCGAGAAGGACGCCGCCCTCGAGCGGCGCTTCCAGCCGGTGCGCGTCGGCGAGCCCTCGGTGCCCGACGCCATCGCCATCCTCGAGGGGCTCCGGTCCGCGTACGAGGAGCATCACCGCGTCTCCTACACGGACGACGCCCTGCGCGCGGCCGTCGAGCTGAGCGACCGCTACCTGCCCGATCGCGTGCTGCCGGACAAGGCCATCGACCTCATCGACCAGGCCGGCGCTCGCGTGCGGCTGCGTCTGGGCGCGCCGGTCGACACGCAGGAGCTCGTCGCGAAGCTCGCCGAGCTCGAGGCCGAGAAGAACGCGGCGGTGTCCGCAGAGCACTACGAGGAGGCCTCCCGCATCCGCGACGAGATCGCCTCGGTCCAGGAGCGCCTCGCCGAGGCGACCTCGTCAGGCGGCGGGCGCGCCCTCGTGGACGAGCCCGAGATCGCGGCCGTGATCAGTCGCGCCACCGGCATCCCCGTCAACCGGCTCACCGAGAGCGAGCGCGAGCGGCTGGCCGGGCTCGAGAGCGAGCTGCACGCGCGGGTCGTCGGCCAGGACGACGCGGTGACCGCCGTGGCGAAGGCCGTCCGCCGCAGCCGCACCGGCATGGGCGACGCGCATCGCCCCGTCGGCTCGTTCCTGTTCCTCGGCCCCACCGGCGTGGGCAAGACCGAGCTCGCGAAGGCGCTCGCCGCGAGCCTCTTCGACGACGAGACCGCGGTCATCCGCTTCGACATGAGCGAGTTCGGCGAGCGGCACACCGTCTCGCGGCTGGTCGGCGCCCCTCCGGGATACGTCGGCTACGACGAGGCCGGGCAGCTCACCGAGCGCGTGCGCCGCAACCCGTACTCGATCGTCCTCTTCGACGAGATCGAGAAGGCGCACCCGGACGTGTTCAACCTGCTGCTGCAGGTGCTCGACGACGGGCGCCTCACGGACGGACAGGGGCGGACGGTCGACTTCCGCAACACGGTCGTCGTGATGACGTCGAACCTGGGCTCGGAGTTCCTCACCTCCCGCTCGGGAGCCATCGGCTTCTCGGCATCGGGTCGCGAGTACGACGAGAAGGACCTGCGCGACCGCGTGATGGGGCGGCTGCGCGAGTCGATGCGGCCCGAGTTCCTCAACCGCATCGACGAGATCGTCCTGTTCCGCAAGCTCGACGAGAGCCAGCTCGCGCAGATCGTGGGCCTGCTGCTGGGCGCGACGCGCGAGCGGCTCGCGCGCCGCGAGGTGACGCTCGAGGTGACCGACGCTGCGGTGGCGTGGCTCGCCCGCAACGGCCACGAGCCGGAGTTCGGCGCCCGGCCGCTGCGCCGGCTCATCCAGCGCGAGGTGGACGACCGCATCGCCGACCTCTTCGTCGCCGGCGAGCTCGCCGACGGCGGGGCGGTGACGGTGGACGCGGGCGACGACGCGCTGATCGTGCGCGCCGAGCGGATGGCGGTGGCCGCGATCTGAGATCGCGTGACGACGACGAGGGGCGGGCTCGACGGCTCGCCCCTCGTCGTGTCAGACGAGCAGGTAGAGCGCCCCGACCACCGTCAGCACGATGACGACGCGGTCGAACACGCGCTGATCCATCCGCGCCACGAGGCGGCGGCCGGCGAACGCGCCGAGCACCACGCCGGGCGCGAGGATGAGGTCCATCAGCAGCGACGAGGGCGTGATGATGCCGAGCCCGATGGAGAACGGCAGCTTGGCGATGTTGATGATCGCGAAGAACCACGCCGAGGTTCCCAGGAACGCCTTCACCGGGAACTTCACCGCGAGGAAGTACATCGACATGACGGGCCCTGCCGCGTTGGCGACCATGGTGGCGAAGCCGCCGAGTCCGCCATAGGTCCACGCCGCGACGGTGCCCGAGCCGAAGGCGGCCTCCGTCTGCGACCGGTTCTGCACCGCGCGACGCCACAGCGTGACGGCCACGACCGCGAGCAGCAGGACCGCGATGGTCCGGCGCACCCACCCGTCGTCGGCGACCGCGAGGAAGCCCCAGCCCGCGACGAGCCCGAGCACCACGGCAGGGGCCATCCGCGCGATCACGCGCCAGTCGGCGTGGCGCCGGTAGGCGAGCAGCGCGAACATGTCGCCGAGGATGAGGAGGACGAGCAGCGCGCCCGTCGAGTCCTTCGCCGGGAGCACCGCGGCGAAGAGCGCGACGGCGAGCGTGCCGCCGCCGGGGACCGCCGTCTTCGAGAGCCCGACGACGATGGCGCCGAGCGCGAGGGCCGTCCAGACGAGCGGCGAGAGCTCGGCGATCACGCCTTCAGTCGCACGAGGCGCTCGTGCCCCGTCTCCTCGAGCTCCGCGAGGTGATCGCGGGACTTCAGGAAGTCCGAGAACGAGCGGTAGCCGAGCGCCTTCTCGCTGAAGGACGGGTCCATGCGGCGGATGTGCTGCTTGACCGCGGAGCTGTGCAGCCATCCCGCGTCGTCGCCCTTGCCCTGGCCGACCCGCAGCGCGCGCTCGAGGAGGCGGGACGCCGCCGCGTGCAGGTCCTCAGGCGGGGTCTCGTCGAACGCGAGGAACGTCTCCGGCTCCTCGGGAGCCTTCGCCTCCTCGGGGGCCTTCGCCTCCTCGGGGGCCTTCGCCTCCTCGGGGGCCTTCGCCTCCTCGATGAGCTTGGGCTTGGAGCCGCGGCGCGTCCGCGGCTTCGCCTTCGGCTCGGTCTCGTCCTTCGTCGCCGCGGCGACCTCCGGTGCGGCGTCCTTGCCCTCGTCCTTCGTCGCGGGCGCGTCGCCGGCCGACTTCGGGGCGTCCTTCTGGCCATCCGCCTTCTCCGGCGCCGCCTTCTCGTCGGACTTCGCCTTCTGCGCGGGCCGCGCGGGCAGCTGCACGCCGGGGAGCGAGTCGTACGGCTCGAACTCGTCGCAGGCCGCGGCGAGCGACTTCGCGGTCGAGCCCGCGACGCCCACGCCGACGAAGTACCGGCCGAGCCGGCGGCAGCGCTGCGCGAGCGGGACGTAGTCGGAGTCGCCGGCGACGATGACGACGTGGGTGAGGTCGGGGAGGCGGAACATGTCCTCGACCGCGTCGACGGCCAGGCGGATGTCCGCGCCGTTCTTCGCGTAGGCGGCCGCGGGGAAGAGCTGCACGAGGTCGACCGCGCGCGCCACCAGCTGCTGCCGGTAGATCGCGTTGACGGGCGCGGACCAGTCGGCGTAGGCGCGCGTGAGCACGAGGGTGCCGTACGACGCGGCGTAGTCGATGATGGCGCCGACGTCGACGGTCGCCCGAGCGAGGCGGTCGGCGATCTCCGGGTCGTGCGGGCTCTCGGCGATGCGCGAGCGGTCGCGGCTGTACGAGTTCCGCCCGTGCACGCGGTCGTACCAGGACATCACGATGTTGTCGAAGTCGAGGTAGACGGCCACGCGGCCGTCGTCATGGCTCTCGGGCACGGGCGCTCCTCGGGAGAATCGGATGGGACTCTTCGAGGGTAGTGCCGTTGCCTGGACGGGCCGATGCGGCTACCGTGGCGGTGCACAAGGAAAGCGCTTACTGAGTGTGAGCGCCATCGACGACGATGAGAGGCCCGCGTGAACCATTCGAAGAAGAGAGCCGTCGCCCGCGCGGCGAGCGGGGCGCTTGCCGCCGTGCTCGTCGTGGGACTCCCGGGAGTCGCCGCGCACGCGGCGCAGCCGTCCGCGGATGCCGGCTCCGGCCATCCGCAGCTCGAGCGGCTCGACCGCGGTCTCGTCGCCGCGACGACCGACGAGGGCGTCTTCCTCAGCTGGCGCCTCCTCGCCGAGGAGACGACCGGCGCCGGCGAGGACGGCATGCTCGGCCCCGACTTCGCGGTGTACCGCGACGGCGAGCGCATCGCGACGGTCTCGGACAGCACGAACTTCCTGGACGAGGACGGCACGGCGGATGCCTCGTACCGGGTGGCGCCCGTGGTGAACGCCGTCGAGCTCGAGGCGAGCGCGGCGGTCTCGCCGTGGAACGGCGCCTACGCGTCGCTGCCGCTGCAGAAGCCCGCCGACGGCGTGACGCCGGCGGGGGAGGCGTACACCTACTCCGCCAACGACATGTCGGTGGGCGACATGGACGGCGACGGCGACTACGAGTACGTCGTCAAGTGGTACCCGTCGAACGCGAAGGACGTCTCGCAGGTCGGGTACACCGGCAACACCTACATCGACACGTACGAGGCCGACGGCACGCTGCTGCATCGCATCGACCTCGGCGTCAACATCCGCTCGGGCGCGCACTACACGCAGTTCATGGTCTACGACTTCGATGGCGACGGCCGCTCGGAGATCATGATGAAGACGGCGCCGGGGACGAGCGTCACCGCCGACGGCGAGACCTCGTTCGTCACGATCGCCGCCGACGACGCCGCCGCCGGTGTCACGGATCAGGACGACTACCGCATGTCGGCGGAGGACTACCGCGCGCACCTCGTGGACATGTTCCGCGGCTGGAGCGATCGGGAGGAGGTCGTCTCGGGCCAGTGGCCCGCCACGCTCGAGGAAGCCTTCGGCACCGAGCCGCGCTACGACTATCCCCTCTCGGAGGCCGACGCGTCGGCGCTCGCGGACTACTTCATCGACGTCTACGCGCCCTCGCGCTCGAGCCGAAACCAGCTGCGGAACTTCGAGGGCTTCGTGATCAGCGGGCCCGAGTACCTCACGGTCTTCGAGGGCGAGACCGGCCGAGAGCTCGAGACGGTCGACTACAAGCCCGGACGCGGCGACGACGGCCTGCTGTGGGGCGATTACGCGATGTCGCGCATCGAGCCGGGCAACCGCGTCGACCGCTTCCTCGCCGGGGTCGCGTACCTCGACGGCAGCCGCCCGTCGGCGGTCTTCGCGCGCGGCTACTACACGCGCTCCACGCTCGTCGCCTACGACTGGGACGGCGAGCACCTCGCAGAGCGCTGGTACGTCGACAGCGGGCACGCGCCGATGAGCAATCCGTTCCACGACAGCCCGCACGGGGTGGATGGCACGGACCCGGAGTTCGGGACGCTCACCACGCAGGGCTTCCACTCCCTGTCGGCGGCGGACGTCGACGGCGATGGCCGGCAGGAGATCGTCTACGGATCGGCCACGATCGACGACGACGGATCGCTGCTCTACAGCTCGTTCGACGAGCTGCCCGCCGGCAGCGCGGCTCCCGGGGAGCAGGCGCGACTCGGGCACGGCGACGCCATGCACGTCACCGACATCGTGCCCGACCGCGAGGGGCTCGAGATCTTCTCCGTGCACGAGGGCGGCACGTCGGCGCCGTACGGCTGGGCGCTGCGCGACGCGGCGACCGGCGAGGTGCTCGACGGGGAGTACTCCGGCAAGGACACCGGGCGCGGCATGATCGGCGACGTCGACCCCGAGCGCGCGGGTCTCGAGTACTGGGCCGCGATGCCTCCCGGGTCGGACGGGTACCGGGAGGGGCTGGGCACGAACCAGTCGATCCGCTGGTCCGCCGACATGACGACGCAGATCGTCGAGGGCTACAACGACGAGGACGTCCGCATCGTCGACGGCTCGGGAGAGGTGCTCCTCGAAGCCGAGGGCACCCGCTCGAACAACACCACCAAGGGCAACCCGTCGCTCGTCGCCGACGTGCTCGGCGACTGGCGCGAGGAGCTCCTCGTGCGCTCGGCCGACAGCAGCGAGATCCAGATCCACCTCTCGACCGAGGTGACGGACCGCATGCTGACGACCCTCATGCACGACGCGCAGTACCGGCCGGAGGTCGCGCGGCAGAACACCGCCTACAACCAGCCCAGCTACACCGAGTACATGCTCGCGTCGGACATCGACTGGCAGGACGTGCCCGTCTACACGACCGAGGTCGTCGCGCCCGCGCCGACGTTCGTGGAGCGGCCCGGCCGCGGCCAGGACGGCTATCGCGTCCCCGAGGTCGAGGGGGTGAGCTACTACGTCGACGGCGAGCGGGTCGAGCCCGGCTTCCACCGCGAGAAGCGCGCCGTGGCGATCTCTGCCGTGCCCGACGCGTGGTTCTCCCTCGCGACGGATGTGCCGTCGACCTGGGAGTACTCCTTCCGCGCGGGTCGCTGAGAACGCGACGAAGAGGCGGGGCCGCGGATTCGCGGCCCCGCCTCTTCGCTCGGGTCAGGGCAGGCGGGCGGCGTACTGCGCGCGGATGGCCGGACGCGTGTCGACGGGGAGGGTCGCGGAGGTGCGCAGCGGCCACTCCGGCCGCTCGCCGGTCAGCGCCCAAGCCGCCTGGACCGCGGCGCCGAGCGCCACGTACTCGCCGGGCTCCGGGACGACGACCGGTGCGTCCAGCACCTGCGCCGCGATGGCCTGCACCGCAGGACTCTGCGCGGCGCCGCCCACGAGCAGCACCCGCTCGGCGGCGACGCCGTGCGAGCGGATGGCGTCGAGCCCCTCGGCGAGCCCGCACAGCACGCCCTCGATCGCGGCGCGGGCCAGGTTCTCCCGGGTCGTCGATCCGAGCGTCATCCCGAACAGGGTCGCGGTCGCGTCGGGCAGGTTCGGCGTGCGCTCGCCCTCGAACCAGGGCTGCAGCACGAGGCCGCCCGCACCCGGTTCCGCGGCGAGGGCCAGCCGCGCGAGCTCGGCGTGGTCGACCCCGAGGAGGCGCGCGGTCGCGTCGAGCACGCGCGCGGCGTTGAGGGTCGTGACGATCGGGAGGAACTCACCGGCGGCGTCGGCGAAGCCCGCCACCGTCCCCGACGCGTCCCGCACCGCCACATCGGTGACGGCGAAGACCGTGCCGCTCGTCCCGATCGAGATGCCGATGTCGCCGGGGCGGGCGCCGAGGCCGAGCGCGGCGCCGGCGTTGTCGCCCGCGCCGGGCGCGACGACGAAGCCCGGGCCGTCGACGTGCTCCGACGGCGCGAGGACGCGCGGCAGCACGATGGCGTCCGCCGAGCGCCGCAGCGCGGACGCGAGCAGCTCGCGGTCGTAGGCGTTCCGCGACGGGTCGAAGTAGGCCGTTCCGCTCGCGTCCGATCGGTCGGTGGCCAGCTCCTCGAGAACCGGCCCGCGCTCGCCATCCGGCCCGAAGCCGCGCAGGCGCCAGGTCAGCCAGTCGTGGGGCAGGGCCACCGCCGCCACGCGCGCGGCGTTCTCCGGCTCGTGGTCTGCCAGCCACCGCAGCTTCGTCGCGGTGAACGACGCGACCGGGACGAGTCCCGCGCGCGCGGCGAAGGCGTCAGCGCCGATCTCCGCGGTCAGCGCCGCCGCCGCGTCCGCCGATCGGGTGTCGTTCCAGAGGAGAGCGGGGCGGATGACCTCGCCGTCGGCATCGAGTGCCACCATGCCGTGCTGCTGGCCCGCGATGGAGACCGCGGCGACGTCGTCGAGACCGCCGGCGTCCGCGATCGCGGTCTGCAGCGCGTCCCACCAGTGACCGGGGTCGATCTCCGAGCCGTCCGGGTGGGAGGCGCGGCCGGTGCGCGCGACGTCGCCGGTGGCGACGTCGCGCACGACGACCTTGCAGCTCTGCGTGGACGAGTCGATGCCGGCGACGAGTGTCATCCGCGCCTCCTCACCGGGCGCCGAGCAGGTGCTCGGTCGCGAGCTGCTGCAGTCGGACGAACCCGAATCCGTGGCCGCCGAGGTAGGCGTCGGCGTCGAAGTCCTCGTAGGCCGAGCGGTCGCTCAGGAAGTCATCGTACGACTCGCCCTCGTTCAGCGTGGGCCGCGCGAGCTCGTCGACCTTGGCGGCGGCGAGGGCCTCCTGCACCTCGGGGTCCGCGCGGAACGCGGCGGCGCGCTCCTTCAGCAGGAGGTACGTGCGCATGTTCGCGGAGACCGAGTCCCACACGCCGCGCTCGTCCTCGGTGCGGCTGGGCTTGTAGTCGAAGTGACGCGGGCCCTCGTAGGCGGGGACGCCGCCGGGGCCGCCGTTCTCGAGGAGGTCGACGAGTGCGAAGGCGTTGTGCAGGTCGCCGTGCCCGAACACGAGGTCCTGGTCGTACTTGATGCCGCGCTGGCCGTTGAGGTCGATGTGGAAGAGCTTGCCGTGGTACAGCGCCTGCGCGATGCCGGCGGCGAAGTTCAGACCCGCCATCTGCTCGTGTCCGACCTCGGGGTTGAGGCCGACGAGCTCGGGACGCTCGAGCGAGTCGATGAAGGCGATCGCGTGGCCCAGCGTGGGCAGCAGGATGTCGCCGCGCGGCTCGTTCGGCTTCGGCTCGATCGCGAAGCGGATGTCGTACCCCTTGTCGACGACGTAGTCGCCGAGGAGGTTCACGGCCTCGCGGTAGCGCTCGAGCGCCGCGCGGATGTCCTTCGCCGAGTCGTACTCGGCGCCCTCGCGGCCGCCCCACATGACGAAGGTCTTGGCGCCCAGCTCGGCGCCGAGGTCGAGCTGGCGGAAGACCTTGCGCAGCGCGTAGCGGCGCACCTGACGGTCGTTGGAGGTGAAGCCGCCGTCCTTGAACACGGGGGCGCTGAAGAGGTTGGTCGTGACCATCGGCACGATGAGACCGGTGTCGGCCAGCGCGCCCTTCAGACGGTCGATCTGCTTCTGACGCTCGGCGTCGGTCGAGCCGAAGGCGAACAGGTCGTCGTCGTGGAAGGTGAGGCCGTATGCGCCGAGCTCGGAGAGCTTCTCGACGGCGTGCACGACGTCGAGGGCGGGCCGGGTCGGGCCGCCGAACGGGTCGGTGCCGTTGTATCCGACGGTCCACAGACCGAATGAGAACTTGTCGTCCCGGGTGGGAGTGAGCGACATGGGGGTACGTCCTTCAGCATCGTCGGTGAAATGTTGTGAGGCTGAACATATCACGCTTCCCGCGGCGGTGGGGGAGTCTGGGGTGCGTGCATTGACAGTTTGTTTCGCGCCAATACATAATGGCTCCGATGACCTTCACACCGGATGCGATCCTCTTCGGAGGCGACTACAACCCCGAGCAATGGTCGCGGGAGGTGTGGCGAGACGACATCGCGCTCATGCGGCGCGCGAAGGTGAACACGGTGACGCTCGGGGTGTTCTCCTGGGCGCTCCTGGAACCCCGGGAAGGGCAGTACGACACCGCCTGGCTCGATGAGATCATCGGACTGCTCGACGAGGCCGGCATCGGGTTCTTCCTCGCGACGCCGACCGCTTCGCCGCCCCCGTGGTTCTCGCTCGCGCATCCCGACGCCATGCCCGTGCGCGCCGACGGCGTCGTGCTGTCGCATGGCTCCCGCGACACCTACGCGGTGAGCGCGCCGGCCTACCGCTCGGCCTCCCGCGCCGTCGCCCGCCTGCTGGGCGAGCGCTATGGCGCCCACCCGGGCCTGCGCGGCTGGCACATCCACAACGAGTACGGGACGCTCGACTACGGCCCGCACGCGGCCCGTGCCTTCCGCCTATGGCTCCAGCAGCGCTACGGGTCGCTCGATGCCCTCAACGAGGCGTGGTGCACCGCGTTCTGGGCGCAACGGTATGGCGAGTGGGCCGAGATCCTGCCCCCGCGCGCGACGCAGTACCTGCACAACCCGGCTCTCGCCGTGGACTTCCGCCGCTTCTCCTCCGACGAGATGCTGGCGGCGTTCGAGGAGCAGAAGGCGGAGCTGCGCGCTGCGGGGTCGACGGCGCCGGTCACGACGAACTTCATGCTGCCGACCTGGAACCACCTCGAGCAGTGGTCGTGGTCCGCCGCGCAGGACATCGTGTCCATCGATCACTACCTCGACACGACAGGACCCGACGGCGAGACGCACGTCGCCTACTGCTCGGACCTCACGCGATCATGGGCGGACGGGCCCTGGGTGCTCATGGAGCAGAACGCCCGCGGAATCCGGGTGGGAGATCGCACCTTCGCGAAGTCCGACGACCGGATGATCCGCAATGCGCTGGGCTACATCGCGCGCGGATCGCAGAGCGCGCTGTTCTTCCAATGGCGTGCCGGTGCCGGCGGGTCCGAGCAGTGGCATGGCGCGCTCGTCCCGCACGGCGGCGGGGACTCGCCGCTGTTCGCGCCGGTGGTCGAACTCGGCGGCATGCTGGAGCGACTCGGCGAGATCACGGCGCCGCCGGAGGACGGGCGGTGCATCGAATCCGACATCGCCATCGTGTGGCACGCGGACTCCTGGTGGGGGCTCGAGACCCCTCACCTGCCGAACGACGCGGTGACCTACTCGGACGAGGTGCGAGCCGCGCATCGCTCGCTGTGGCGCGCCGGTCTTGCGACCGACTTCGTCGCGCCCGGTTCCGACGTCTCCCGATACCGCCTGCTGCTCGTGCCCGCGCTGTACACCGCTGCCGTGGAGACAGTGAACTGGCTCCGGGAATACGCGGAGGCGGGCGGGCGCGTGGTGATCTCCGCGCCCGCCGTGCTCGCCGACGAGAACCAGCGCGTCGGCACCCCGGCGCACCGCGAGGCCGTGCACGCGCTGCTGGGTGCTGTCGTGGACGACGTCCTCCCGGTGGCTCCCGGGGAGCGGTCGATGCTCGACGACGGCGCCGCGGCAGAGGAGTGGATGGAGCGTCTGACGCTGCTCGACGCCCGGCCCGTCGCCTCCTTCGCGGACGGACCGCTCGCGGGCGCCCCCGCCATCACCGAGGCCAGCCGCGGTGCCGGCGTCGTGACCTACGTCGGAGCACGTCTGCAGCAGGAGTCTCGAGACGCCTTCCTCGCGCGGCAGGCGCAGGCGGTCGGGGCGACGCCGACCGTCGCGGGCGCCCAGGAGCTCGGGGTCGAGGCGGTGCGGCGACGCGGCGCCGAAGACGACTACCTCTTCCTCCTCCATCACGGCGCTCACGACGTGCGGGTGTCCGCCGATGGCGTCGAGCTCCTCACCGGCGATGCAGCGGACGGGCTCGTGCTCGCCGGGGGAGGGGTCGCCGTGGTGCGAGTCCGGCGCTCCGCTCCCGTCGAGGTCCGACCTGCATCCCCGACGACCTGACGGGCGGGCCGCGCAGCGGAGAGCGGATCTCAGCTCGGCGGCGCGGTGGACGCGCGGGCGACGAGGCGAGCGGGCATCCGCACGTGCGCGTCCTCGTCCCGCGACGCGTCCGCCGCGCCGTCCAGGAGGTCCAGGAGGATCCGCAGCGCGGCGGCCCCCATCTCGCGCAGCGGCTGGCGGATGGTCGTGAGCGGCGGCTCGTGCGACGCCGCGGCGGGGATGTCGTCGAAGCCGACGACGGACAGCTGACCGGGCACGGCGAGTCCGCGCTGGCGGGCGATCTCGATCACGCGGATGGCCGAGAGATCGTTCGCGGCGAAGATCGCGGTGGGCGGGTCGGCGAGGGAGAGCAGGTGCTCCGCCGCGGCGGACGACTCGTCGGGGCGGTACCCGCCGTCGGCGACGAGCGCGGGGTCGAAGGGGAGGCCCGCCGCCTCGAGCGCCGTGCGGTATCCCTCCTCGCGGAGGCGCGCGGACTCGAGGTCGCGCCGCCCGCGGACGTGCGCGATGCGCGTGTGACCGAGGTCGATGAGATGCCGCGTGGCGGCGATCGCCCCGCCGAGGTTGTCGCTGTCGACGGTCGTCGGCCCGGTGGGGCCCGTGTGCGGATCGATCGCCACGACGGGAACGGTGGCCGAGGGCGCCTCCACCGTGGGAGTGACGATGATGGCGCCGTCGATGAGGGTCCCGCCGAGCCGGGAGAGCGAGCGGCGCTCCCATCCCTGCACCGCGGCGCCGTCGCCCCGTGACAGGCTGCCGGCGTACGAGAGCAGGTCGTAGCCGGTTCCCTGGAGAGCGTCGGAGATGCCCTCCAGGAGTGCGAGGGCGAACGGCTCGAACTCCGCCACCAGCACGCCGATGACGTGGGTGCGGCCGCGCCGCAGCGACGAGGCGATGAGCGAGGACTCGTAGCCGAGCTCCTCCACCACCCGCAGCACCTGCGCCGCCGTGCTCGCTGCGACCCCGTAGCGGCCGTTGATGACCTTCGACACCGTGGAGACCGACACGCCGGCGGCCTGCGCCACGTCATGGATGGTCGCTCGGCTCGGCAGGGCGTCGGGGAGGGGCGCGGGCGTCGTCACACGACCACGCTAGCGGTCGTCGAGCCATTCGCAGCCCTTCTGCGGTCCGCGTTCTCAATCGATATCGAAAACGATGTCGATATCGATTGACATCGTGTGGGAGCGGTGCCATTCTCGGTTCGGCGGGAGAGACGTCGGCGACAAGCCGAGCACCGCCAGTGCCACTCGATGACGAGGAGAGACGCAATGAGAGCACGCAGGTACCTGACGGCCGCCGCCGTCGCCGGGGCGATGACGCTCACGGGATGCGCCGCGGCCGGGGGCGCCGGGGGCGACGGCGGCGACGGCGACGTCGCGATGACCCTCTGGCACAACTCGACCACGGGCGACGGCAAGCAGTACTGGGAAGACGCCGCTGCGGCCTTCGAGGAGGAGAACCCCGGTGTCTCCATCGAGGTGCAGTCCATCCAGAACGAGGACATGGACGGCCGCCTGCAGACGGCCGTGAACTCCGGGGACATGCCCGACATCTTCATGGCGCGTGGCGGCGGCAAGCTCGCCGACATCGTGGCGGCAGGCGCGGTGAAGGACCTCACCGACCTCGTCGCCGACGACGTGCGCGCCGACTACGGCGACGGCGTGTTCGACGCCTTCACCGTCGACGGCGCGGTGTACGGGCTGCCGACCGCCGTGCTTCCCGGCGGGATCTTCTACAGCGAGGACCTGTTCGCGGAGGCCGGCATCGAGCCGCCGACGTCGATGAACGAGCTCGTGGCAGCGACCGAGGCGCTCAAGGGCGCGGACGTCGCGCCCATCGCGCTGGGCGGCATGGACGCGTGGCCCGCCGCGCACTGGTACTACTTCTTCGCACTGCGGGAGTGCGGGCAGGACGTGATGTCGGACATCGCGACGACCCGCGACTTCTCCGACGACTGCTGGCTCGCCGCGGGGGAGGACCTGGCGGAGTTCGCTGAGAAGGAGCCGTTCAACGAGGGCTTCCTCACCACGCCCGCGCAGCAGGGAGCCGGTTCGTCCGCCGGTCTCCTCGCCAACCACCAGGCCGCGATGGAGCTCATGGGCGGCTGGAACGTCGGCGTGATCGCGTCGCTGACCCCCGACCAGAAGCCGCTGGCCGATCTCGGCTGGTTCCCGTTCCCGGCCGTCGAGGGCGGTGACGGCGACCCCGCCGCGATGATGGGCGGCGTCGACGGATACTCCTGCTCGGTCGACTCGCCGTCCGCCTGCGAGGACTTCCTCAACTTCATCGCCTCGCAGGAGTGGCAGGAGAAGTACGCGCAGGCGTACCAGACCATCCCCGCTTCGAAGGCGGCTCAGGGCGCCGTGACCGAGCCCGCGCTCGAGCCGCTCATGGCGGCGTACAACGACGCCTCCTACGTCGCGGTGTGGCTGGACACATCGCTCGGTCAGAACGTGGGCAACGCGCTCAACACCGCGGTGGTGGAGATGCTGTCGGGCAACGGCTCGCCCGAGGGCATCGTCGAGGCCGTCGAGGGCGCCGCGGCTCGCGGATGACGACCGTGACCGCCCCCGTGCTCGCAGAGAACACGACGGAGACCGGCGCATCCGCGCCGGTCTCCGGCCGGGCCCGCGGCGCAGCGCGTCGCGGCGGCGCCGACTGGCGCAAGCGCGGCGAGATCGCGCTGCTGGCCGGCCCCGCCGTGATCGTGTTCGTGGCGTTCGTCATCTTCCCGGTGCTGATGGCCGCCTACTACGGCTTCTTCAGCTGGAAGGGCTTCGGCCCGCCCGCCGACTTCGTCGGCCTGCAGAACTACACCGCCATCCTGCAGGACCCGACCTTCCGAGACGCGGTGATCCACAACGGCGTCATCGTCGTGGCCTCGCTCGTGCTGCAGGGTCCGCTGGCCATCCTCTTCGCCCTGCTGCTGAACCAGCCGATCCGAGGCCGCTCGCTCATCCGCGTGCTCATCTTCGTCCCGTACGTGATCGCCGAGGTCGTCGTCGGCACCGGGTGGAGCCTGATGCTGCAGGACGCGGGCGCGGTCAACGGCCTGCTCGCGAAGGTCGGGCTGGAGGGCCTGTCCTGGCTCGCCGACCCGGACGTGGCGATGGGCACCCTCCTGGTCATCATCACGTGGAAGTACATCGGGTTCGCCGTCATCCTCATGCTCGCCGGCCTGCAGGGCATCCCCGAGGAGCTGTACGAGGCGGCGGCCATCGACGGCGCGTCGTTCTGGCAGATCCAGCGGCGGATCACGCTGCCGCTGCTCGGGCCGACCATCCGCATCTGGGCGTTCCTGTCGATCATCGGGTCGCTGCAGCTGTTCGACCTCGTCAACATCATCTGGGGTCAGTACGTCTCGTCGACCGCCGGCACATCCACCATGGCGACCTACATGTACCTCAACGGGCACATGGCGGGGAACTACGGCTTCGGCAACGCGGTCGCGGTCGTGCTGTTCGTGATCTCCCTGGCCGTCGCCCTCGTCTATCAGCGCTTCGTGCTGCGACGCGACACCGAAGGCGCCCTCACGGGCGGGAAGGAGCGGAGACGTTGAGCTCCACTGCACTGCTCGTCGTCCCGAGCGCGCGGCGACGCCGCGCCGCGGAGTCCCGCGCCCGCGGTGCCGGCGCGGGCAACCGGACGGTTACCTACCTGTGCGCGGTGGTGCTCATCGCGATCTGCATGGGTCCCGTGCTGTACATCGTGCTGGGCGGTTTCCGGACCAACTCGCAGATCACCGCCGACCCCTCGGGGCTCCCGGCTCCGTGGGTGCTGTCGAACTACACGGAGGTGCTGGCGAGCGCGACGTTCTGGCGGTCGATGGCCAGCTCGACGGTGACCGCGCTCGGCACGACCGCCGGCGTCGTCGCCCTCGGTCTCATGGCGAGCTACGTGCTCGCGCGCTACCGCTTCGCCGGCAGGGGCGCGCTCTACGCGCTGTTCGCGGCGGGGCTGATGTTCCCCGTGACCGTCGCCATCACGCCGCTCTACCTGCTCGTGCGCGGCCTCGGCCTCACGAACAGCCTGCTGGGCGTGATCCTGCCCCAGATCGCCTTCGCCCTGCCGACGACGATCATCATCCTCGTCCCGTTCCTGCGCGCCATCCCCGCGGAAATCGAGGAGGCGGCCTCGATCGACGGCGCCTCGCGGCTCGGGTTCTTCTTCCGGATGGTGCTGCCGCTGAGCCTGCCGGGGGTCGTCACCACGGGCATCCTGGCCTTCATCGGGTCGTGGAACGGGTACATGCTGCCGCTGTTCATCCTCAACGACCCGAACCTGTTCACGCTGCCGCTCGGCGTGCAGAACTTCTCCTCGCAGTACTCCGTCGACACCGCGCGCGTGCTCGCATTCACGTCGCTGTCGATGCTGCCCGCACTCGTCTTCTTCAGCCTCTTCGAGCGCCGCATCGTGGGCGGGCTCAGCGGGGCGGTGAAGGGATGACCCTCCTCGACCCATCCGGGAGCACCATGACCGAACATCCCCGTCTGCCCGAGGTGTCGGAGTGCGTGCGCGCGCTGTGGCAGCGCATGACGCTCGAGGAGAAGCTCGCGCAGCTGGTCGGGTACTGGCTCGACCGCGGCGGCGAGGTGGTCGCGCCGATGCAGGGCGAGATGGCGGAGGCGGAGCCGGGGCGCGCGCTCGCGGACATCACGCGCGACGGCATCGGACACTACACGCGCGTCTACGGCACGCGGCCGGTCGACCCCGTGGAGCGGGCGCGCTGGCTCTGGGACGAGCAGCGTCGCCTGATCTCCGCCACGCGCCTCGGCATCCCCGCGATCGTCCACGAGGAGTGCCTGACCGGGCTCGCCGCGTGGAAGGCGGCGACCTTCCCCACGCCGCTCGCGTGGGGAGCGGCGTTCGACCCCGACCTCGTCGCCGAGATGGGCGCGGCGATCGGCGAGACCATGCGCGCGCTCGGCATCCATCAGGGGCTCGCACCCGTGCTCGACGTCGTCGCAGACGCGCGCTGGGGCCGCGTCGACGAGTGCATCGGCGAGGACCCGTACCTCGTCGGCGCCGTGGGCACGGCCTACGTGCGCGGCCTGCAGAGCGCGGGGGTGCACGCCACGCTCAAGCACTTCCTCGGATACTCGACGTCTCGGGCCGGGCGCAATCACGCGCCCGCGGCGGTGGGGCCCCGCGAGATCGCGGACGTCTACCTGCCGCCGTTCGAGATGGCGCTCCGCGACGGCGGTGCGCGGTCGGTGATGAACAGCTACGCCGATATCGATGGCGTGCCGGTCGCCGCCGACCCGCACCTCCTCACGCACGTGCTGCGCGAGGAGCTCGGCTTCGACGGGACGGTGGTGTCTGACTACTTCTCCGTCGCCTTCCTCGAGGTCATGCACGGCACCGCGGCCGACCGCGGGGAGGCCGCCGCGCAGGCGCTGGCGGCCGGCATCGACGTCGAGCTGCCATCGGGTGACGCGTACCTCGCGCCCCTGGCCGAGCGCGTGCGCGCGGGAGCGGTGGATCCGGCGCACGTGGATCGCGCCGTGCTCCGCGTCCTCGCGCAGAAGGAGGAGCTGGGCCTGCTCGACGCGGACGCCTTCGCCGACGAGCCGCCCGCCGCGATCGACCTCGACTCGCCGCGCCACCGCGACATCGCCCGGCGCCTCGCGGCGGAGTCCATCGTGCTCCTGCGCGACGAGGGGCCGCTGCCGCTGCCCGCCGACGCGCGTCGCATCGCCGTCGTCGGGCCCAACGCCGACCGGGCGGAGGCGCTGCAGGGCTGCTACTCCTTCGCCAACCACGTGCTCGCGCACCATCCCGGCCATCCGCTCGGGTTCGCCATCCCCACCGTGCGGGAGGCGCTCGCCGCCGCGCTGCCGGATGCGGAGATCGTGCACGAGCCCGGATGCGACGTGGCGGGCGACGACGACGCGGGGTTCCGACCCGCGATCGACGCGGTCGCGGCCGCCGACGTCGCGGTCGTGGTGGTGGGAGACCAGGCGGGACTGTTCGGACGCGGCACGGTGGGCGAGGGGAATGACACGGAGTCGCTGGATCTCCCCGGCCGGCAGCGCGAGCTCGCGGCGGCGGCCGTGGCGACGGGAACGCCGGTCGTGCTCGTCGTCCTCTCGGGGCGGCCGTACGTGCTGGACTGGGCACTCGAGGGGCCGCGTGCCCCCGCGGCCGTGCTGCAGGCGTTCTTCCCGGGCGAGGCGGGCGGCGAGGCGCTCGCCGACATCCTCACCGGGGCGGTGTCGCCCTCGGGCCGCCTCCCCGTCTCGCTGCCGCGCTCCGCCGGCGCGCAGCCGTACCGCTATCTGCGACCGAAGCTCGGCGGCCCCTCGGACGTCACCTCGGCGGATCCGACGCCGGTGCGGCCGTTCGGATTCGGTCTGTCGTACACGGCCTTCGCCTACGACGACCTCGAGGTGAGCGGGAGCGCCGCGACGGATGGCCTCCTCCACGCCGCCGTGACCGTGACGAACACGGGAGCGCGCGCGGGCGACCACGTCGTGCAGCTGTACGGGCGTGACGTCGTCGCGTCCGTCGCCCGACCCGCCGTGCAGCTCCTCGGCTTCCAGCGGGTCTCGCTCGAGCGCGGGGCATCGGCGCGGGTGGAGTTCGAGGTGCCCGCCGCGCGCTTCGCCTTCAGCGATCGCCGGATGGTCCGCGTCGTCGAACCGGGGGACGTCGAGATGTGGGTCGCGGCCCACGCGGAGGCCTCGGCGGTCGACACCGCCGACGTCGGAGACATCAGCGCGGAGCACCGCGCTCCGGTGCGTCGGGTGCCGGGGGAGAGCACGCCGCGCGCGCTCGCCCGGCTGACCGGCCCCGTGCACGAGGTGACGGCGGCCGACGCGCGCGTCGTGCGCGCGCGCGTCCGCGAGCTGGCGGAGGTGGGAGGGCCGGTCGGCGTGCGCGCGCGGTGACGGGCATCGCCTCCCGATATGGTGGGGGCGCCGACATAAGCCGCGATGAGCGGCCGACGAGGGGAGCCCGATGGCGGAGCGCACGGCGAGCGTCGAGGGCGTGCGACGTCGGAACCTCGGCGAGGTGCTGCGCCTCGTGCACGAACAGGGGCCGCAGCCGCGCGCACGGATCACGGCGGACACGGGCCTCAACCGGTCCACCGTCGCCGACCTCGTTGCGGCGCTCGCCGACGCGGGGCTCGTGGCCGAGCGCGAGCCCGATCCGACGCGACGCGTGGGCCGGCCGTCGCCCATCGTCGTGCCGAGCGATGACGTCGTCGTGATCGCGGCGAACCCGGAGGTCGACGCCCTCGAGGTCGCCGCGATCGCGCTCAGCGGCGCCGTCCGCGCGCGCGTGCGCGAGGAGTGCCGGGAGCTTCTCACGCCGGAGCAGACCGCCGATGCGCTGGCGCGCATCGTGAGCGGATGGCGGGAGCGCGACCTCAAGGACGCGCGTCTGGTGGGCGCGGGGCTGGCCGTGCCCGGTCTCGTCAGCCTCGACGGCGGGGTGGTGCGTCTCGCTCCGCACCTGCACTGGGAGGAGGCGCCGGTCGCGGCCATCGTCGAGGCGCGTCTGGATCTTCCCGTGGTCATCGGCAACGATGCCACGCTCGGCGCCCGTGCGGAGCATCTCTTCGGGGCGGCGGCCGGCCACCGCGACGTCGTCTACCTCAACGGCGGCGCGAGCGGCATCGGCGGCGGCCTCATCGTCGACGGCCGCGTCGTCGGCGGCGCGGGCGGCTACGCGGGGGAGTGGGGAAGGACGCGTCCTGGCCTCCTCGACGACGCGGATCGGCGGACCCCGGAGGGCGCGCTGGAGGACGAGGTCAGCCGGGCGCGGCTGCTGGCCGTGCTCGGTCTCGACGCCGCCGACGACCCGACGCTCGCCGACGCGCTCGCCGCCTCCGGCCATCCCGAGGTTCACGCCGAGGTCGAGCGCCAGCGCCGCATCCTCGCCACGGCGCTCGCGAACGCCGTCAACGTGCTGAACCCGTCGGCCATCGTGCTCGGCGGCTTCCTCGGCATGCTCGTCGCGGCCGACCCGGCCGGCTTCGATGCGGCGGTGCGCGGACAGGCGCTTGCCCCGGCCGCCGAGGAGCTCGTCGTCCGCGCGGCGGGCCTGGCCGAGGACCGCCTGCTCATCGGGGCGGCCGAGGCCGCGTTCGCACCGCTCCTCGCGGACCCGCTCGGCTGACGCCCGGCGACGAGCGGGCGGTCAGGACGACGCGTCGGCGTGATGCCGGAACCGCAGCCCCAGCCCCGCGTGCGGGACCTCGGTCAGCACGCCGTCGGCGATGCGCACGGGGCTCTCATCCACGAGCGCGTCGAGGTCGCCGAAGCCCGCGTCCTCGACGTCCTCGGCGAGCGGATGGCCGGGGAGGGTGAGCGCGAGCTGTCCGGAGAGCTCCGGCAGGAGGTGCGGGTGCACCTGCACGCCGTGCGCCTCCGCGCGCTCGACGATGCGGAGGAAGGGGGTGATCCCGCCGACGCGCACGACGTTCGGCTGGGCGAAGCGGATGGCCCCGCTCGCGAGGAACTCCTCGAACCGGTGCACGGTGTGGAGGTTCTCTCCCACGGCGATGGGCGTCGCGATGCGGCGGGAGAGCTCGACGTGCCCCGCGAGATCGTCCGCGCGGAGCGGCTCCTCGATCCAGGCGGGGCCCGCGACGGCGAGCCGCTCCATCGCGGCGGTCGCCCGTGCGAGGTCCCAGCGCTGGTTCGCGTCGATCATGAGCGCGCGGTCGGGGCCGAGCTCCTCGCGGACCGCGGCGAGCCGGTCGGCGTCCTCGGCCGCGTCGGGCTTGCCGACCTTCACCTTGACCGCGTCGAAGCCCGCAGCCACCCAGCGCTGCACCTGCGCGACCAGCTCGTCGAGGCTGTAGTGCAGGTTCACGCCGCTGCCGTACGCCGGCACCGCGTCGCGACGCCGGCCGATGTGGTCGGCGATGCCCCGACCAGCGGTGCGCGCCTCCGCGTCCCACAGCGCGAGGTCGAGACCCGCGAGCGCGATCGTCGTGATGCCGCCGCTCCCGGCCTCATGCAGGTGCGTCCAGAGGCCATCCCAGATCTGCCGGGGATCGGCCTCTCGCCCGACCGCGGCCGGCGCGATGTCGTGCTCGAGGAGGGCGAGCACGGCCTCGGCGCCGATCTGCGGGGTCCAGGAGAAGCCCCAGCCCTCCGCGCCGTCGGTCCGGACCACGTGCGTGGCGATGACGCCCACGCTGGTGACATCGGCCGCCCAGGGGCGGGTGAGGGGGATGCGCGCGAGCCGTGCGCGCAGCGATCGGATGGCGGGCGCCTCAGACATGCCGGCTCTCCCGCGTCGCGAGCTCCTCGCGCCAGGTCCGCTGCGGGCGCCAGCCGAGGAGCCGCCGCGCCTTCGCGTTGGAGAAGGCGGGAGCGGTTCCCGTGAGCTCGGCGGCGGCGCGAGCCGCACCGGGATGGAAGCGGGGGATGAGCTCCGACAGCGGCTCGCGCGCGAGGGCGTCGTCGGCGCCGACGAAGAACACCTCGCCGTTGGGGATGTCGTCCATCGCCGCGAGGAGCGTGTCCGCGAACGCGGAGACATCGCGCGCGTCGACGTAGTTGAAGACCGCGGGCGCGGAGAGCGCCGGGTCGTCGAGGCGCTCGCGGACGGTGTGGCCCTGCTGGGTGGGCGCGCCCTCCCACTCCTCGGGCGCGATGACGTAGCAGGGACGGAAGGCCGCGTACCGGACGCCGTCGCCGGTCTGGCGGCGGAGCATTCCGATGGTCTGCTCGATGAGGAGCTTGGACAGGCCGTACGCGTTCCACGGGCGCGCGGGCGTGTCCTCGTCGATCGGGAGGCGGTCGGGCGCCCACCCCGTCGGCGCGCCGTACCCGATCACGGTGGGGCTGGAGGCTGCGACGATGCGGCCCACGCCGGCCGCCGCAGCCGCGCCCAGGACGGAGACCGCGAGCCCGGCGTTGGTGCGCATGATGACGTCCTCGGGCGCGCTGAACGGCACGGCGATGGCCGCGAGGTGGATGAGGGCGTCCGGGCGGGTGCGCTCGATCACGTCCGCGGCCTGCGCGGCGTCGGCGAGATCGGCCGAGACCTGCTCCACGCCGGCGAGCTCGGGCGCATCCGAGATCTCGCGGTCGACGGAGACGAGCTCGTGGCCGACCGCGCCGAGGCCCGCGACGAGGGTGCGCCCGAGCCGGCCTGCCCCGCCGGTGACGAGGATGCGCGTCACGACGACGCCCCCGTGGCCGCGGCGTGCGCGGGCGCCGGCCGGGCGCCCGACGGCTCGTCCGCGAACAGGGCGATGCCGAGGTCGGCGGTGCGCACGGGGAGGCCGGTGGCGAGCGAGCGGTTGCCGGCGATGCCGACGGCGATCGACCGGATGCCGTCGGACCAGTCCGCGGGGCGACCGAGGGGGTCGTCGTGGGGGCCGACGAAGACGTCGGAGAGGAGGAGGGCGTCGCCGCCGCCGTGTCCGCCTTCGGCGTTGTGGATGGTGACCTCGACGGGCTCCTCCCAATGGCGCTGAACGAGGAGGCGCTCGCCGACGGGGCGCAGAGCCGTGCCGTTCCCGCCGGAGAGGCTGGGGTCGAGGGCGGGGTGGAGTCCTTCGTCGGGGACGAGGGAGCCGCGCTCGACGACGTCGAGCTCAGCGCGGCCCTCGGTGCCGTTGACGGCGACGCGGTAGCCCTCCCAGGGGGCGTGGGCGTTGAGGGAGTAGCTGAGGGTCGCGCCGGAGGCGTAGTCGACGACGAGGGCGAGGTTGTCCTCGATGGTGATGCCCTCGGTGAACACGTCGAGGTCGCGTCGGTAGCCGTCGTGCTGCTCGGCGTCGAGGTAGAGCTGCGCGAGGCGGGGGTCGTCGCGCAGGTCGAGCTCGAACGGGTCATGCGCGCCGTCGTGGGTGCCGCGCTCGGGGCGCTCGGCGAGGCCGCGGGCACGGGCGTTGTCGGCGCCGTAGAACCGGAGCCCGCCGGAGGCGAACACGCGGCGCGGCTCGCTGGCGATCCACCAGTTGACGAGGTCGAAGTGGTGGCTGGACTTGTGGACGAGGAGCCCGCCGGAGTGGGCCTTGTCGCGGTGCCAGCGGCGGAAGTAGTCCGCACCGTGCTTGGTGTCGAGCATCCAGGAGAAGTCGATGGAGGTGACCTGTCCGATGCGGCCGGTCCGGATGACCTCCCGCAGCGCGCTGTTGCGGGGGGAGTAGCGGTAGTTGAAGGTGAGGAGGACCTGCCGTCCGGTGCGGGCGACGGCGTCCTCGATGCGGCGGGCGCTCTCGGCGTCGATGGTGAGCGGCTTCTCCACCACGACGTCCACGCCGGCCTCGAGCGAGCGGACGATCATCTCCGCGTGCGTGTCGTCGCGCGAGCACACCACGACCCGCTCGATCCGCTCCGTGCGGATCATCTCCTCCAGGTCTTCCGGCCCCCACACGCTCGGAGCGGCAGCCCCCGCCTCCACCGCGCGCTGCACGTAGGCATCGGCGCGGGTCGGATTCGGCTCGCACAGCGCGACGAGGGCGGCGCGATCGGCATAGGTGCGGGTGATCGCGTCGACGTACATCTGCGCGCGGTGTCCGGTGCCGACGACGGCGTAGCGGAGCTGGCTCATCCGTGAATCCCTTCCTCAGAAAGCGGTTTCTCACTTTACCACGCGCATCGGCCATCCGGATGGCCGCGGGCCGCGGCGAGCGAGCAGGACTCAGCGGCGCGGCGGCGCCGCGGTGCTGCCGCGCAGGGCGAGCGCGGGCGCGAGGACGACGGGCGCCGCCTCCTCCTGGGTGTCGAGGAGCCGTCGCAGCGCGGTCCACGCGAGCGCGCCCATCTCCTCGGCCGGCACCGCGACCGTGGTGAGCGGCGGTGTCGTGTAGGGGGCGAACGGGATGTCGTCGAAGCCGACGACCGACACGTCTGCCGGCACCGTCACGCCCCGCTCGTGGAGAGCGCTGAGAAGGCCCATCGCGACGAGATCGTTGTAGGCGAGGACGGCGGTCGCGCCGCTGCGCGTCACCTCGTCCGCAGCGGCCGCTCCGTCGGCGAAGCCCGTGCCGCAGGCGGCCTCGAGGATCTCGAGCTCCGGGTGGGCGTGACGTGCGTCGGCGATCGCGGCGAGGCGGCGGGCGTGGGAGGCGCTGCCCGTCACCCCGGCGAGGTACAGGATGCGCCGATGCCCCAGCTCGCGCAGGTGCGCGATCAGCTGGCGGATCCCCTCCGCGTAATCCGCGGCGACGACGGGGGCGCCCAGACCGGCGGGGCGGTTGACGAGCACGACGGGCGAGAGCTGCGGCAGGAGGGCCGCGAGCTCGTCGTCGGGCATGCGCGGCGCGACCAGCAAGATGCCGTCCGTCCGGCGTCGCGCCTGCAGTGCGAGAGCCGCCTCGTCGCCGGCCACCTCGGCGGAGTCGGCCACCAGCACGTGGTAGCCGTCGCCGGCGGCCGTGCGACTGAACATGCGGAGGGTGGCCTGGAAGGTGGGGTTTCCCAGGTCGGGCACGAGCACGGCCACCGTCTGCGTCTTCCCGAGAGCGAGGCTGCGGGCAAGCGGGCTCGCGGAGTAGCCGAGCTCCGCCGCGGCCGCCTGCACGCGCTCGGCGAGCGCGGGATCGACCGACGGGTTGCCGTTCATGACCCGCGAGACCGTCGCGGCAGACACCCCGGCATGCCGGGCGACGTCGGAGATGCGCAGCTTCACGGGGTCCTTTCGCGCGGAGGTCATCGGCGCTCTCAGGTGAGGTCGAGCGCGACCGGTCGCGCCACGCCGCGCACCTCCACCGTAGGCCACTCGGAGTCGGCGCTCAGCACCTCGACGGCGTCGCCGGCGCCCCGCACCACGGTGTCCTCGGTCTTCACGCCGGGAGCCCACGGGTTCCAGGCGAACGCCTGCAGCGGAGCGACCCGGTCCTGCGCGTCGGGGGTCGCCTTGGGGTCGCGCCCCGCATAGCCGGTGGGGCCGCCCTGATGGTGGCGCAGCCACGCGTCCTCGGCGAAGCCGTGCCGCGGGTAGCTCCGTGCGATGTCGGACAGCACGTCGCCGAGGGGGCGACCGGGCCGGCACGCGGCCCACGCGTCGGCCTCGACCTCGAGGATGCGCGCGGCGCCATCCGGCTCGACGCCGCGGAAGCGCACCCAGCGGGTGATGCTGATGTGCAGGCCGTCGCGCCGGGCGGTCGCGACCGCCATGGCGCGGTCGCCGAGAGGCGCGCGCGTGGGGAGCGGATGCTGCACGCCGCCGCGCGCAGCTCCCGCGACGAGGGCGACGGCGGGCTCCGCGCCCCGCGTGAGCAGCGCGTGCGTGAGACGGCCGGCGAGCTCGAACTCGGTGAGGTCGGGCGTCGCGGCGGTGAGCACCTCGGTCATCGCCCGAGCGGCGTCCGCACCGAGGCGCCGGTAGCGGTCGAGCTCCGCGGGGAGCAGGCTCGCCCGGGCGGCGCGCAGCTCGACGTCGACCTCGCTCTCGTCGAGAACACCCGGGCGCGGAGGGGCGAGCGGCGCGAACCAGTCCACGACCTCGATGTCGACGCCCGCGAGCTCCTCCTCGGCGAGGCGCTCGGCCTCGTTGCGCAGCGCCGTGACGGTGACGGTGCCGTCGATGCGCACGACCGCCGAGAAGACCGGCGGGCCGCCGAGCGGCACGGCCGTGCGCGCGCCGTCGAGCAGCCAGGCGAGGGCGGCGCCCGAGGTGAGGTGCACGGCGCTCGCGCCGCGGCGGTCGAGGATCTCCGCGACGCGCGCGAGCTTCTCGGGGCGATCGGGCGAGATCGCGGGCTCCGTGGGTGTCGACATGGCGTGCTCCCTGCTGCTCTGGGGCACCACTCTAGCGGAGAAAGCGATTTCTCAGGGTTACCGCCCTGCCGCCCAGCACGCGAGCTCAGGCGAGGGCGAGCGCCTGCGCGAGGTCGGCGATGATGTCCGCGGGGTCCTCCAGACCGACCGAGATGCGGATGGTCCCCTGCGAGATGCCGGCGGCGGCGAGCTGCTCCGGCGACATGTGGTTGTGGGTCATGGAGGCCGGGTGCGCGACGATGGTGCGCGCGTCGCCGATGTTCGCCACGAGCCGGATGGTGCCGAGCGCGTCGATCACGCGCTCGGCGCGCGCGAAGGCGTCCTCCTCGCTCGGGGCGAGCTCGAAGGCGAAGACGCTCGGGGCGCCCCGGGGCAGGTAGGTGCGCGCGACGCCCTTCCACGGGTTCGTGGGGATCGAGGGGTGGAAGACCACGCCGACAGCCGGATGGTCGTGAAGGAAGGCGGCGACGGTCTTCGCGTTCTCGACGTGGCGGCTCACCCGCAGGTCCAGGGTCTCCAGACCCTGGATGAGCTGGAACGCGTTGAAGGGGGAGAGGGCGGGCCCGAGGTCGCCGACGAGCTTCGACTTGACGAGCGTGATGAACGCGCGCTCCGGTCCGAAGGCCTCCCACAGCGACACCTCGCCGTAGCGTCGGTGCGGCACGAACAGCGCCGGCCACCTCTCCGGCTCGGCGGCGAAGTCGAACGTGCCGAGGTCGACGACGACCCCGCCGAGCGACGAGCCGTGCCCGCCGATGAACTTCGTGGCCGAGTGCACGACGATGTCGGCGCCGTGCTCGCGCGGCCGCAGCAGATAGGGCGTGGCGACGGTGTTGTCGATGACGAGGGGCACGCCGGCCTCGTGCGCGATCTCCGCGACCGACGCGACGTCGAGCACCTGGGCGATGGGATTCGCGACCGACTCCGCGAAGAACGCGCGCGTGTTCGGGCGGACGGCCTCGCGCCATCCGTCGAAGTCGTCCTGATCGACGAAGGTGACCTCGAGGCCGAAGTCGCGGAGGGTGTCGTCGAACAGGTCGACGGTGCCGCCGTAGAGCTGGCTCGCCGCGACGACGTGGCCGCCTCGGCCGAGGAGCGCGAGCGTCGCCAGCGCCACGGCCGCCTGGCCGGACGAGACGGCCGCGGCCGCGACGCCGCCCTCGAGGGCGGCCAGGCGCTGCTCGAGCACCGCCTGCGTCGGGTTGTTGTTGCGGCTGTAGATGTAGCCCTTCTCCCGCAGCGCGAACTTCTCGCGCGCCTCGGTGAGGGAGGAGAAGACGTAGGCGGAGGACTGGTACACCGGCGTCGCGACGGTGAACTGGGGCACCCCGGGCGTGTAGCCCTCGTGCAGCTGGGTCGTCGCGAATCCCTGCGCCTGTGTCATGCGGCCATTCTCTCGAGCGCCCCCGGCGCCGCCGGAACCGTGTGACGCCGTATTGCGCGGGTGCGGCTCAGGGGACGAGCACGACCTTCCCGTCGGCGCCCTCGTCGACGAGCCGATGCGCGCGGGCGGCCTCCGCGAGGGGGAGCGAGGGCCCGAGCTCGACGCTGAAGCGCCCGGCGGCCATGAGCGCGACGGCGACGGGGATGGCCTCGAGTCGCCAGGCCTCCTGCTGCGGCGTGAGGGGGAGGGGGGACCCGCCCTTGAAGGCGCGGATGCCGAGCGCGAGCCCCTTCGCGCCCTGCACGAGGGTGGCGATGCGCGACCGGTCGGCGAGGAGCGTGAGCGAGCTCTCGAGCGCCTCCTCGGTGCCCGCGGCGTCGATGACGACGGTGGGGCCATCCGGTGCGAGAGCGCGCACCCGCTCGACGAGACCTGACCCGTAGGCGACGGGCTCGGCGCCGAGGCCGCGGACGCGGTCGGCGCGGCGGTCGCTCGTGGTCGCGATGACGCGCGCGCCCTGCAGGACGGCGAGCTGGATCAGGGCCTGGCCCACCGCACCCGAGCCGGCGTGCACGAGCACCGTGTCGTCGGCGCGCACGGCGAGCGAGCGCAGCGTCTGGTAGGCCGTGCCGACGGGGATTCCGAGCGCGGCGCCCTGCGCGGCGGTGACGCCCGCGGGCCGGGCGAAGACCTGTGCGGCGGGGACGACGACGTCCGTCGCGTACGCGCCGATCGCACCCGTGAAGACGACGGGGTCGCCGACGCGGAATCCGTCGACGTCGGAGCCGACCGCGGCGACGTGTCCGGCGCCGTCGCTTCCGACGCGACGGGGCTCGGTGATCGGGTCGGATGGCCGCAGGCCGCTGCGGAGCTTGATGTCGACGGGGTTCACGCCCGCCGCTTCGACTCGGATGGCCACGTCGCCGGCTCCGGGGACGGGAACGGGGACGTCTGCCAGGGTCAGGACCTCGGGTCTGCCCAATTCGGTGTGCTGGATCGCCTGCGCCATGCCCTCACGCTAGCGCGCCCCGCGGGTTCGCGGTCGGAGGACCGGGAAGCCGCGGGGCGCGCGGGAGCGGGATCAGGCGCGAGCGGCGACGCCCTCCGCGGCGGCGGCGGTCGTGGCCGACACCGGCATGAGGCGCGTCAGCTGCGTGACGTGACGGGGCTCCAGCTCATCGAGGCTCGAGACCCCGAGCAGCGCCATGGTGCGCTCGAGCTCGGTGCGGAGGATGTCGATCATGCGGTCGACGCCCTGGCGTCCGCCGGCCATGAGGCCGTACAGGTACGCGCGGCCGACGAGCGTGAACTTCGCGCCCAGGGCCACCGAGGCGACGATGTCGGCGCCGTTCATGATGCCGGTGTCGATCATGACCGTGGCGTCCTTGCCGACCTCGCGCACGACCTGCGGCAGGAGGTGGAACGGGATCGGGGCGCGGTCGAGCTGACGGCCGCCGTGGTTCGACAGGATGATGCCGTCCACGCCGCGGTCGATGAGCCGCACGGCGTCCGGCACATTCTGCACGCCCTTGACGACGAGCTTGCCCGGCCACATCTCGCGGATGACCTCGAGGTCGTCGTACGAGATGGTCGGGTCCATCGCCGCGTTCAGCAGGTCGCCCACGGTGCCGCCGGTGGTCGAGAGCGAGGCGAACTCGAGCTTCGGCGTCGTGAGGAAGTCGATCCACCACCACGGGCGGGGGATGGCGTTGATGATCGTGCCGAGCGTGAGCTGCGGCGGGATCGAGAAGCCGTTGCGCTTGTCGCGCAGGCGCGCGCCGGCGACCGGGGTGTCGACGGTGAACATCAGGGTGTCGAAGCCGGCCTTCGCCGCGCGCTCGACGAGGCCGTAGGAGATCTCGCGCTGGCGCATCACATAGAGCTGGAACCAGTTGCGGCCGTTCGGGTTGGCGGCCTTGACGTCCTCGATCGAGGTGGTGCCGAGGGTCGACAGCGTGAACGGGATGCCGGCGGCGGCCGCGGCGCCCGCTCCGGCGGTCTCGCCCTCCGTCTGCATCAGGCGCGTGAAGCCGGTGGGCGCGATGCCGAACGGCATGGCGCTCGTGCCGCCGAGGATCTCGGTCGTGGTGTCGACGTGCGCGGCGGGGCGCAGGATGTCGGGGTGCAGCTCGATGTCCTCGAACGCCTGGCGCGCGCGGTGCATCGACAGCTCGCCCTCGGCGCCGCCGTCGGTGTAGTCGAAGGCCGCCGCGGGCGTCCGGCGCTTGGCGATGTCGCGCAGGTCGTAGGTGGTGAGCGCGGCGTCGAGGCGGCGCTTGCGCGCATCGAGCTCGGGCTTCTTGAACTGCATGAGCTCCAAGAGCTCAGCGGGATTCGGCAGCTGTCGCTTGACCATGCTGGTCCTTTCCGATGGTGATCTGGTCGTAGTAGCCGGTGATGTGATCGCGGATGGCCCGGGTCGCCTCGGCCTCGTCGGCGGCGGCGATCGCGGCGAGGATCCCGCGGTGCTCGTCGCGCAGGCGGTGCGCGGTGGCGAGCCAGTCGTCCACCGCGTGCGCGCCCGCGGTGACGTACGACTCGATGGCCGAGCGGAGCCCGGCCATCGTGGCCGTCACCACCTGATTCCCCGACGCCTCGGCCAGGGAGAGGTGGAACTGCTGGTCCAGCGCGAGGAACTCCGCCTCCGTGAGGGACGGATCGTCCATCGCGTCGACCAGCGCGGTCGATGCTGCGAGGTCGGGCTGCGCGCGGGCGAGGTGCTGGGCGACGTGCGTCTCCAGCACGAGGCGCGTGTCGACGATGTCGGCGACGGGGAAGCCGCTCGCCGCGAGCTGCAGCCGCATGAGCGCCGACATGCCGCCGCCGGGGACGGCGACGATGATCGCGCCCGAGGTGGGGCCGGAGCCGGACGCCGTGCGGACGAGGCCGAGGACCTCGAGCACGCGGATGGCCTCGCGCACGCTGGAGCGGCCGACGCCGAGGTCCGCGGCCAGCGCGCGCTCGCCGGGAAGCCGATCGCCCGGACGGAGGGTGCCGTCGAGGAGGGCGCCCTCGAGGTGGGAGAGGACGCTCTCCCACGCGCGCTGCTCGTCCGCCATGACGTCTCCCGTGTGGTCTGACCACTGTGGTCCGACCACAGGCTAGCACGGGGTACCGTCGGAGGATGCCCCGCTCGCCGCTCCCTCAGCGCCACGGCCTCGACGCCGCCTGGCTGCGGACACCGCGGGAGAGCATCCACGCCGAGCTCCGCGACCACCTCGTCGAGCGGATGCCGCGGCTCGCGCCGGAGCGGATCGACGAGATGCTGGCGGAGGGGGCCTTCGTGGACGAGGAGGGTCATCCGCTCGCCCCCGACGCGCCCTTCCGACCGCACGCGTTCGTGTGGTTCCACCGCGATCTGCGGGAGGAGGCGGAGGTGCCGTTCTCGCTCGACGTGCTGCACCAGGACGAGCGGATCGTCGTCGTCGACAAGCCGCACTTCCTCGCCACGATCCCGCGCGGGCGCCACGTGCAGCAGAGCGTCGTGGTGCGCGCACGCCGCATGCTCGGGCTGCCCGAGCTCTCGCCCGCGCATCGGCTCGATCGCGTCACCGCCGGCGTGCTGCTCCTCACCACCGAGCGGCGCTGGCGACGTGCGTATCAGAGCATGTTCGAGGACCGCGTGCCGCAGAAGGAATACGAGGCGGTGGCCGCGGCTCCCGGTGCGCTCGAGCTCCCCGTGCACGTGCGCAGCCACATCACCAAGCAGCACGGGGTGATGCAGGCGTTCGAGCACGACGACCGCGAGCCCAACGCGCACACCATGATCGAGCTCATCGAGGCGCGCGGCGACCTCGCGCGCTACCGCGCCACGCCGTTCACGGGGAAGACGCACCAGATCCGGCTGCACATGAACCGGATCGGGCGCCCCATCGCGGGCGACCCGATCTACCCCGAGGTGCAGGACATCGACATCGACGACTTCTCCACGCCCCTGCAGCTGCTCGCGCGGACGCTGACGTTCGTCGACCCCGTCGACGGCGTCGAGCGGTCGTTCACGAGCCCGCGACGCCTCGAGGCGTTCCCGGACTGAGCCTCAGAGCCCCGAGACGAGCGTGTTGTCCAGCTCGTCGGGGTCGACGCCGGGGCGCGAGGCGCGGTTGGTCAGCAGCACCCACGCGATGCCCGCGGTCGGATGGATCCAGAACTCGGTCCCCGACCATCCGGCGTGGCCGTAGACGTCGCGGTCGATGAGACCCGGCGCGCGCGTGCGGAGGTTCCACGAGAAGCCCCAGTCCTGGCCGCGCTCGGCGGGGTAGGGGTCGAGCCGCGGGATGGCGCCGGTGAGCGGGCGGCGCATCATCGCCAGCGTCTCCGGCCGGACGATCCCGCCGGTTCCCAAGTCGCCGTCGCGCAGCAGCGCGGCGCCGAGCTCGAGGAGGTCCGTGGCGCTTCCGATCGCCCCGGCGCCGGGGTGCCGCAGCGCGGCGAACCGCGCGAGGTCGAGCCCGCCCGCCGCGGCGTCGACGACGTCGTGCGGCACCGGCTCGTCGTCCAGCGTGATGCCGGGCGCGAACTCCGCGACGTCGTGCTCCCAGGAGCGGCCCGTCCCGTGCGCGATGAGCTCGGCGACGCCCTGGAAGGCGACCGAGGAGTAGCGCGAGGCGGCACCGGCGGCGAAGTCGCGGCCGCCCTCGCGCAGCGCGGCGGGCAGACCCTGCGGCGCGTCGAGCGGCGGCTCGGCGATGCCCGCGGTGTGGCTCACGAGATGGTCGAGCCGCACGACGTCATCGCGTCGACCGGAGATCTCCGGCACCGCGACGGACAGCGGAGTGAGGATCCCGAGCTGCCCGCGCTCGACGGCGCGCGCGGCGGCGATCCCGGCGAGGGTCTTCGTGATCGAGAAGAGCCGGTAGCGGTCCTCGATTCGCGCGGCACGGCCATCCGTCGCGCCGAAGGCATCGAGCGCGACGATGCCGGAGGCGGTGGCGACGCCCAGCACCGCGGTGGGCAGGCGCCCGTCGTCGACGTGACGACGGGCCCAGTCGAACGCCGCGGCGTAGGAGGCGGTCATGCGCGGGGGGCGAAGCGGCGGGGCGACGTGGTGCGCGCGACGAGGTCGCGGAGCTCCTCGAGCGACCCCGAGATCTCGCCGAGCGCCCGCGCCTGCACGAGCACGTTGCCGAGGGCGGTGGCCTCCACGGGGCCCGCGAGCACGGGCAGACCGGCGCGATCGGCCGTGAGCTGGCACAGGAGCTCGTTCAGCGAGCCGCCGCCGACGAGGTGGATGGCGTTCACGCGCTTGCCGGACAGGTCCGATGCCGTGTGGACCGCTTCGGCGAAGGCGGAGGCGAGGCTCTCGACGATGCAGCGCGTGAACTCCGCGCGCGACTGCGGCACGGCCATCCCGCGCTCGGACAGCCACGCGGCGATGCGCTCGGGCATTCCGCCGGGCGCGGTGAAGACGGGGTCGTTCGCGTCGAACACGGGCTGAGGAGCCGTGACCGCCGCCGCCTGCGCGAGAAGCCGAGGCAGGTCGATCGTCTCGCCCGACTCGCGCTCCCACGCGCGCACCGACTCCGACAGCAGCCAGAGGCCCATGACGTTGTGGAGGAAGCGGACGCGGCCGTCCACGCCGCCCTCGTTGGTGAAGTTCGCCGCCCGGCTGGCCTCGGTGAGCACGGGGGCGTCGAGCTCGACGCCGACGAGGCCCCACGTGCCGCAGCTGATGTACGCCGCGTCGGGGTCGGTCATCGGCACGGCGACGACGGCGGACGCGGTGTCGTGCGAGCCGACCGCGACGACGGGGGTGGCGCCGGTGAGGCCGGTCGCGGTCTGCACGGCGTCGCGGAGGGCGCCGATGCGCTGCCCGGGCTGGACGAGCGCGGGAAGGAGGCGGGAGGGGATGCCGATGCTCTCGGCCAGGGGCTTGTTCCACTCCGAGCCGTCGACGCGCAGCAGGCCCGTCGTGGAGGCGTTGGTGCTCTCGGCGACGCGCTCGCCGGTCAGCCAGTACGCGATGAGGTCGGGGATGAGGAGGGCCTCATCGGCGAGGTCGAGGGTGCCCGCCACCCGGTCGGCGGCGAACTGGTAGAGCGTGTTGAACGCGAGGAACTGCAGCCCGTTCTCGCGGTACAGCTCGGCGAAGGGGGCCACGGCGTGCGCGGCGTCGACGCCGGCCGCGGTGCGGGCGTCGCGGTAGTGGTAGGGGGTGCCGAGCATCCGGCCGTCGCGGATGAGCGCGTAGTCGACCGCCCACGAGTCGATGCCGATCGACGCGACGTCGGCCGTCTGGCCGGCCGCACGGAGGCCGTCGACGATCGAGCGGTACAGCTCGAGGATGTTCCAGTGCAGGCCGTCGATCGTCTCGACGGGGGTGTTGGCGAAGCGGGCGACCGCCTCGAGGCGCAGCTCGTCGGGGCCGACATGGCCGAGCATGACCCGCCCGCTGGTGGCTCCGAGGTCGACGGCGGCGACGGTGACGCTCATGGCGTGCTCCTTGGTGGGGAAGAGAGGGGGAGGGCAGAGGAGGATCCCCGACCCGCGCCGCGGGTGCGGCCGCGGCGCGAATCGGGGATCCGGGGAGGGGTCAGCGCAGGAAGGCGGCTGCGACGCCCGAGTCGACGGGGATGTGCAGGCCCGTCGTGCGGCTGAGCTCCGGGCCGGTGAGGACGTACACCGCGTCGGCGACGTTCTCGGGCACGACCTCGCGCTTGAGGATCGTGCGGTTGGCGTAGAACTGGCCGAGGTCCTCTTCCTTCACGCCGTAGGTGGCGGCGCGGTTGGCACCCCAGCCGGCGGCGAAGATGCCGGAGCCGCGCACGACGCCGTCGGGGTTGATGCCGTTCACGCGCACGCCGTGCTCGCCGAGCTCGACGGCCAGCAGGCGCACCTGGTGCGCCTGGTCGGCCTTCGTTGCGGAGTAGGCGATGTTGTTCGGGCCCGCGAAGACGGAGTTCTTCGAGGAGATGTAGATGACGTCGCCGCCCATGCCCTGCTCGATGAGCGCCTTGGCCGCCGCCTTCGCGACGAGGAACGAGCCCTTCGCCATGACGTCGTGCTGGAGGTCCCAGTCCTTCTCGGTCGTCTCCAGCAGCGGCTTCGACAGCGACAGGCCCGCGTTGTTCACGACGAGGTCGATGCCGCCGAAGGCGAGGAGGGTCGCGTCGATCGCGGCCTGCACGCCATCGGCGTCGGCGACGTTCGCGGCGACGCCGATGGCGACGTCGGAGCTGCCGAGCTCCGCGGCCGCCGCCTGCGCCTTCTCGAGGTCGAGATCCGCGACGACGACGCAGGCGCCCTCGGCCGCGAGGCGGGTGGCGATGGCCTTGCCGATGCCGGAGGCGGCGCCCGTCACGAACGCGATGCGCCCCTGGTGGGTCTTCGGCTTCGGCATGCGCTGGAGCTTGGCCTCCTCGAGCGCCCAGTACTCGATGCGGAACTTCTCCGCGTCGGAGATCGGGTCGTAGGTCGAGAGCGCCTCGGCACCGCGCATGACGTTGATGGCGTTGACGTAGAACTCGCCGGCCACGCGCGCGGTCTGCTTGTTCGCGCCGTAGCTGAACATGCCCACGCCCGGGATCAGGACGATGAGCGGGTCGGCGCCGCGGATGGCCGGGCTCGCCTCGGTCGCGTGCGCCTCGTAGTAGGCGGTGTAGTCCGCGCGGTACTGCTCGTGCAGCTCCTTGAGGCGCGCGATCGACTCCTCGACGGATGCCGAGGCCGGCAGGTCGAGGATGAGCGGCTTGACCTTGGTGCGGAGGAAGTGGTCGGGGCAGCTCGTGCCGAGATCGGCGAGCGCCGGGGCCTTCTCGGAGGCGAGGAAGTCGGTGACGACCGCGGCGTCGGTGAAGTGACCGACCATGGGCTTGTCGGTCGAGGCGAGGCCGCGGATGGTCGCGGCGAGGGCGGCCGCCTTGGCGCGACGCTCGTCCTCGGGCAGCGCCTCGAAGCCGGCGCGCACGCCGCCGAAGGGCTCGGCCTTGCCGTTGTCGTCGATGTACTTCTGCGCGGTCTCGATGATCCAGAGCGAGTTGCGCTCGGACTCCTCGCTGGTGTCGCCCCAGGCTGTGATGCCGTGGCCGCCGAGGATCGTGCCGATCGCCTGCGGGTTCGCCTTCTTGATCTCGGCGATGTCGAGGCCGAGCTGGAAGCCGGGACGGCGCCAGGGAACCCAGACCACCTTGTCGCCGAAGATCTTCTTCGTCAGCTCCTCGCCATCCGCCGCCGTGGCGATGGCGATGCCGCTGTCGGGGTGGAGGTGGTCGACGTGCGCGGCGTCGACGAGGCCGTGCATGGCGGTGTCGATCGACGGCGCGGCGCCGCCCTTGCCGTGCAGGCAGTAGTCGAAGGCGGCGACCATCTCGTCCTCGCGCTCGACGCCGGGGTAGACGTTCACGAGGGCGCGCATGCGGTCGAGGCGGAGGGCGGCGAGGCCCTTCTCGGTGAGGGTGCCGAGGTCTCCGCCGGAGCCCTTCACCCACAGCAGCTCGACGGGCTCGCCGGTGACCGGGTCGGTCTCGGTGCCCTTCGCCGACGTGTTGCCGCCGGCGTAGTTGGTGTTCTTGGGGTCGGCGCCGAGTCGGTTCGACCGGGCGATGAGGTCAGCGACGGTGGGGTTCGTCATGGTGTCTCTCTCGTGGACTGCACAGGGGATGGGATGGGGATGATCAGAGCCGCGCGATGCGCGCCGTGAAGGCGTCAATCGTGCGGCTGAAGGCGGGCTCGAGATCGGGACGATTGAGGTGCCCGTGCGTCGTGTCCGGCTCGAAGGAGAGCTCCACGTCGACGCCGGCCTCGCGCAGCGTGCGGGCGAACGCCTCGCCGGAGACGCGGAGCTCGTCGAGGTCGCCCGTGACGATGATCGCGGGCGGATAGCCACGCAGCTGGTCCGCAGTCGCGATGCCGGGCACCGCGGCGCGCTCCGGATCTGCGACCGGGCCGCCGAGATAGTTCTCGTACATGCGGCGGACCGGCTCGGCCGAGAACTGATCGGCGAGGCCCGCCTCGGCGAGCCTGGCTTTCAGCTCGTCGGGGGTCGTCGGCTGCACCGCGTGCAGCGTCGGGTAGGCCAGCACCGACAGCGCGGGAAGCGCCGCGCCCTCATCGAGCAGGCGCAGGATCGCGCCCGCCGCGATGTTGCCGCCCGCGCTCGTGCCGCCGAGCGCGACCCGGGCGGCGTCCGCGCCGAGCTCCTCGGCGTGCTCCCGCGTCCACGCGAACGCGAACGCGAGCTCCTCCGAGGCCACGGGGTAGAGCGCGCCGTCGCGCACCTCGTCCGGACCGCCGAACTCGGCCGTCACGGGAGCGAGCGCGTAGTCGACCGAGACGACGGGGATGCCGCGCGCGGCGAACGCGCGCGACACCCCGTCGGCCTCGGGCATGTCGAGGTCGCCGAAGGCGAACGCCCCGCCGTGAGCCCACACGAGCGCCGCCCCGGAGGGTGTGCTCGCGGGGTAGATGCGGACGCACAGCGGCCCGTGGGGGCCGTCGAGCGTCCGCTCACGGGGTTCGGTCACGCGCCCCAGCCAGCCTGGACGCCGCCCACGCGCTCGGCCTCGATCTTCTCCTGGTAGCCGGAGGCGAGGTAGGCGGCCATCGGGTCGGCCGGGAGGCCGCGCGACTCGCGCCACTCGGCGAGGGCCGGACGGACGTCCGTGTAGAACGCGTCCATGAACACGGCGTTCGCCCCGAGCACGTCGCCCGACACCTGAGCGGCGCGCAGCGCCTCCTGGTCGACGAGCAGCGCGCGGGCCGTCATCTCCTGCACGTTGAGCACCGAGCGGATCTGGCCGAGGATCTTGTTCTCGACGTTGTGGCACTGGTCGAGCATGAAGGCCACGTCGGGGTTGGCGTAGCCGCCGCCGCGGATGACCTCGAACACGATGCGGAAGAGCTGGAACGGGTCCGCCGCGCCCACGATGAGGTCGTCGTCGGCGTAGAAGCGCGAGTTGAAGTCGAACGAGCCGAGCTTGCCGAGGCGCAGCAGCTGCATGACGATGAACTCGATGTTGGTGCCGGGAGCGTGGTGACCCGTGTCGAGGCAGACCATCGCGCGCTCGCCGAGCGTCGCCACCTGGGCGTAGGAGGTGCCCCAGTCCGGAACGTCGGTGTGGTAGAACGCCGGCTCGAAGAACTTGTACTCGAGCACGAGGCGCTGCTCGCCCGAGAGGCGGTCGTAGATCTTCTGCAGCGACTCGTTCAGCCGGTCCTGACGGCCGCGCATGTCGGCCTGGCCCGGGTAGTTCGAGCCCTCGGCGAGCCAGATCTTGAGGTCGCGCGAGCCGGTGGCGTCCATGACGTCGATGCACGCGAGGTGGTGGTCGATCGCCTTCTGGCGGATGGCCGCGTCCTCGTGCGTGAGGGCGCCGAACTTGTAGTCGTCGTCCTGGAACGTGTTGGAGTTGATGGTGCCGAGCTCCACGCCGTTGTCCTCGGCGTGCTTGCGGAGGTCGTCGAAGCTGTCGACGAGGTCCCACGGGATGTGGAGCGCGACCGACGGTGCGAGCGCGGTGAGCTTGTTAACCTGTGCGGCGTCGGAGATCTTCTCGAACGGATCGCGCGGGGTGCCCGGCGTCGCGAAGACCTTGAAGCGGGTGCCGGAGTTGCCGAACGCCCAGGAGGGGAGCTCGATCGCCTGCTTCTCGAGCTGCCCGAGGATCTCGTCGCTCAGGACGGAGGTGGTGGGGGTCGTCATCGACAGTGCCTTTCGCTTAAAACGATTTAACGCATCGTTGTGACCATGGTAGACATGGTCGGGGAAGAGGTCAACCGCGGCGGCGGGCATGTCGGGAGTCGCTCGATACGATGGGGCAGGAGGTGCGGATGACCGTCAGCGTCAAGGACGTCGCGGCGCGCGCCGGGGTGTCGGCCGGCACGGTCTCCAACGCGCTCAACCACCCCGAGCGGGTGGCGCCCGAGACGGTCGAGCGCGTTCGCGCGGCCATCGCGGATCTCGGGTACGTGCGCAACGACGCCGCCCGCCAGCTTCGCGCGGGCCGCAGTCGCAGCATCGGGCTCATCGTGCTCGACATGCGCAACCCGTTCTACGCCGACGTCGCCCGGGGCGCGGATGCCCGCGCAGAGGAGGCCGGACTCTCGGTGCTCCTCTCCGACAGCGCCCGCGACAGCGGCCGCGAGCGCCGGCTCGTCGATCTCTTCGCCGAGCAGCGGGCGAGCGGCGTGATCGCCACCCCGCTCACCGCGGAGCTCGAGCACTTCGAGCGGCTCGCGGAGCGCGGCGTCCCCGTCGTCCTCGTGGACCACGAGGGCGATTCGGATGGCCTCTCGACGGTCTCCGTGGACGACCGGAAGGGCGGTCGGATGGCCGTGGAGCGCCTGCTCGAGCGCGGCTGCCGGCGCATCGCCTTCGTCGGCGGTCCGCGGGATCTCCGTCAGGTGCGCGACCGGTACGAGGGCGCCCGTCGCGCGGTCTCCGATCGCGCCGGCGCCCAGCTGGAGCGGGTGGATCTCGAGGACCTCACGGTGGACCACGGGCGTGCCGCCGGCGAGGCGCTGCTGCGCCGCGACACGGCGGACCGGCCGGACGGGATCTTCGCGGCGAACGATCTCGTGGCGGTCGGCCTGCTCCAGGCGCTGACGATGACCGGCGGCGTGCGCGTGCCCGACGAGATGGCGATCGTCGGATACGACGACATCGACTTCGCCGCGTCGACCGTCGTCCCGCTCACCTCGGTGCGTCAGCCGGCCGAGCAGCTCGGGGCGACGGCCGTGGAGCTGCTGGCGCGCGAACCGGGGGAGCACGTGCGCTTCGAGCCGCAGCTCGTGCCCCGCGCGACCGCCTAGTCAGCCCCGCCGTCGGGAGGAGATGTGCACTCGGAAGGACGGATCCTCGGAGGATCCTCCTCCCGAACGCACTTCTCCTCCCGAACGCGCGCCGACGGACCGGCTCAGGCGCGCGGCGGGGTGCTGTCGCGCAGGAGGACCTCGAGGGAGACGGGCTCGGGCGGCGTCCAGTCCGGGTCGACGGCCGCCCGCAGAGCCTGCGCCCCGAGCTCCTCGAGGGGCAGGTGCACGGTCGTGAGGCCCGGCGTCACGTCGCGTCCGGTGACGATGTCGTCGAAGCCCGCGACGGCGAGGTCGGCACCCGGCTCGCGCCCGGCATCGCGGATGGCCGAGATCGCGCCGATCGCGACGACGTCGCTGATCCCGAAGACGAGTGTCCCGGGCGCGAGCCCCGCGCTCAGGAGCTCGGACATCGCCTCATAGCCCGCATCGCGCGAGATCGACCCGCGGACGACCTGCGTGACCTCGCCCCCGCCATCCGCGAAGCCCTGCGTGAAGCCCGCGAGGCGGTCGTCGGAGGTGCGCAGACCCTCGGGGCCCGCGAGCACGACGGCCTCGCGGTATCCGAGCGCGGCGAGCCGGCCGGCGAGCGCGCGGGCGCCGGCCTCGTTCTCATAGGCGACGACGCGGGTGCCGGGGAGGGCGGCGCCGAGGGTGACGATGCGGCCGCCGACGGACTGCACGGCGGCGATCTCGGCAGAGAGCGCGTCGGTGTCGCTCGCGGTGTCACGCGAGGCGGCGAGGACGATGCCGCGCGGGCGCTGACCGCGCAGGGTGCGCACGAGCGCCACTTCGCGGGCGGGGTCGCGCTCGGTCATCGCGATCGTGACGATCAGGCCGGCCTCGTCGGCGGCATGGGCGACGCCGGAGGCGATCTGCCCGAAGTAGGGGTCGGCGATGTCGGCCACGAGAAGGGCGACGGTCGCCGAGGTGCCGCGGGCGATCGCCTGCGCGGAGATGTTCGCGGTGTAGCCGAGCCGATCGGCCGCCGCCTGCACGCGCTCGCGGTACGCCTCGGCCACCTTGCGGTTGGAGCCGTTGAGGACGCGCGAGGCCGTCGCGAGCGAGACGCCCGCCTCGCGGGCGACGTCGTGGAGCGTCGGTGCCGCGCCGGTGCGCACCGTGGTGTCGGTCATCCGCTGAGCCTATCCCGAGAGGAGTGGAGGGGCGGGCGAGGCGGCCGTCGGGTGCGACGGCCGCTCCGCCCGGTGGCGGTCAGGCGAGGTAGGGCGCGACCGCGCATTCGAAGCCGCGCACCGTCCGGCGCACGGCTTCGGCAGGGGGCGTGTCCCAGATCGACTGGTTGAGCAGCTCGACCTCGATGTCGCCGTCGTATCCGGCCTCGACGACCGCGCGGGTCATCGGGCCGAAGTCGATCATGCCGTCACCCGGATAGTGGCGTGACAGCAGGTTGTCCGCTTCGAGCGGCGTCTTCCAGTCGCACACCTGGTACGTCGCGATGCGGTTCTCGCGGCCGGCTCGCGCGATGTGCTCGAGCACCTCCGGATCCCACCACAGGTGGAAGGTGTCCACCGTGACGCCGACCACGGCCGGGTCGAAGTCCGCCGCGATGTCGAGCGCCTGCGGCAGGGTCGACAGCACCGAGCGATCCGAGGCGTACATCGGGTGCAGCGGCTCGAGGGCGAGCGTGACGCCGGCGGCCTGCGCATCGGGCGCGAGCTCCGCGACGGCGTCGCTCACCCGCTGCCGAGCGCCGAAAAGGTCGCGGGAGCCCTCGGGGAGGCCGCCCACGACGAGCACGAGCACAGCGCGGGAGCCTTCGGCGCCGGCCGCCGCCAGCGTCGCGGTCTCCTCGATCGCGCGTCGGTTGTCGTCGATGGCGGCGCGACGTGCCGGGCCCTCCGGCACCGTGAACCAGCCGCCGCGGCAGTGGGTGGAGTAGCGGAGCCCGGAGTCGGCGATGATCTTCGCCGACTCCTGCAGTCCGGCCTCCTGCACCTGCTCGCGCCACAGCCCGATGGCCTCGATGCCGGCACCCGTCACGACCTGCACGGCCTGCGCGACGGTGGTGTGCTTGATCGTGGCCTGATTGATCGACAGGCGGGGGTGCGCGCTCATGCGTCCACTCCGTTCAGACGCAAGTAGTCGCTCCAGCGTGCGGCCGCGAGCGACGGATCCTCGAGGGCGTTCGCCGCGTTCGCGAGCTCCACGATGCGCGACAGGTGGGGGATGCTGCGAGCCGAGTGCAGGCCGCCCACCATCTGGAAGGCCGGCTGGTGTCCGTTCAGCCAGGCGAGGAACGCCACGCCCGTCTTGTAGTAGAACGTCGGCGCCGCGAACACCTGGCGGCTGAGCTCCTCGGTGGGGCCGAGGATGCGCAGGTACTCGTCCGGGTCGCCGGCGTCGAGCGCCTGGATGGCCGCGGAGGCCACCGGGGTGATGGCGGCGAAGGCGCCGAGCAGCGCGTCGGAGTGCGTGCGGGTCGCTGCGGGACCGGCCTTCGGCTGGGTCGCCGCCGGGACATCCGCCCCGCCGATGAGCCCCACGTAGTTGAAGTCGTCGCCGGTGTACATGCGCACGCCCTCGGGCAGGCGCTCGCGGACGGCGACCTCCGACTCGGCGTTCAGCAGGCTCATCTTGACGCCCGAGACCTTGCCCGGGTTCTCCTCGATGATCCGGACGAGCGTCTGCGACGCGGTCTCCCAGTCGGCGCCGCCGAAGTACCCGGCGAGCTCGGGGTCGAAGGCGGTGCCGAGCCAGTGCAGGACGACCGGGCTGGTCGCCGACTGCAGGACCGCGCCGTACACGCGCAGGTAGTCCGTCGCGCTGGTCGCGATGCGCGCGAGATGGCGCGACGCCATGAGCACGGGACCTGCACCCTGCTCCTCGGTGAAGTGCAGCTGCTCCTTGTACGCGTCGATCACGGCGTCCAGCGAGATGGAGTGCTCGTCGATGTGGTCGGTGTTGACGCCGACGACGACCGAGCCGCCCTCCTCGCGGGCGACCTCGGCGCTGCGCGAGATGAGCTCGCGCACCGCGGCGGCGTCGAGGCCCATGTTGCGCTGGGCGGTGTCCATGGCGTCGGCGACGCCGAGACCCCACGAGTAGACCGCGCGACGGAAGCCGAGGGTGGCATCCCAGTCGATCTGCGCGGGCTGCCCCGGGGTGTTGTCGCCCCAGGCGACGGGGACGACGTGCGCGGCCGCGTACGCGACGCGGCTGCGCAGCGTCCCCGCGGGCTTCGCGTATCCGCCCGCGGCGTTGAGGTCGACGCGGCCGAGTCGGCCGCCGTGGCCGACCAGGGTGAAGTGCTCGGTCATCGCGCTCACGCCAGCTTGAGCTCGGGGAGGACGACCTTCGCACCGGTGCGGCTCGACTCGAGACCGGCCTCGGCGAGCTGCACGCCGCGTGCGCCGGCGAGAAGGTCGAACGGGTAGTCGGTGCCCAGCACGTAGGAGGTGAGGTACTCCTCCCACTGCTGACGGAAGCCGTTGAGGAACACGTCGTTCGTGGGGACCTGCTGCCAGTCCTCGTCGTAGTCGTGCGTGTCCTCGAGGTCGGGGTTCCAGACCGGCTTCGGGGTCGCGTTGCGCGGCTGGATCTTCGCGCCGAACAGACCGACCACGGCCGAGCCGTGCGTGCCGTCCACGTGGAACTCGACGAGCTCGTCGCGGTTCACGCGCGTGGTCCAGCTGGAGTTGATCTGCGCGACGATGTCGCCCTCGAGCTCGAAGATGCCGTACGCCGCGTCCTCGGCGGTCGCGTCGTAGCGCTCGCCCTTCTCATCCCAGCGGTCGGCGATGTGGATGGACGCCTGGGAGTACACGCTCTTGACCTCGCCGAAGAGGTTCTCCAGTACGTAGTTCCAGTGCGGGAACATGTCGACGATGATGCCGCCGCCGTCCTCCGCGCGGTAGTTCCAGCTCGGGCGCTGCGCGGGCTGCCAGTCGCCCTCGAACACCCAGTAGCCGAACTCGCCGCGCACGGAGAGGACGCGGCCGAAGAAGCCGGAGTCGATGAGGCGCTTGAGCTTCTGCAGGCCGGGCAGGTAGAGCTTGTCGTGCACGACGCCGGTCTTGACGCCGGCCTCCTGCGCGAGACGCGCGAGCTCGAGGGCCTCCTCGACCGACTCGGCCGTGGGCTTCTCGGTGTAGATGGCCTTGCCGGCCGCGATCGCCTTGCGAAGCGCCGTGGCGCGCGCCTTCGTCACGAGGAAGTCCGCGTAGATCTCCCACTGCGGGTCGGCGAGCGCGGCGTCGAGGTCGGTGGTGTAGTCGGCGATGCCGTGCTCTGCCGCGATCTCGGCGAGCTTCGCCTCGCTGCGTCCGACGAGGAGCGGGCGCACGGTGACCTTGGAGCCGTCAGGCAGCTCGACGCCTCCCGCATCGCGGATGGCGAGGATCGACCGCACCAGGTGCTGCCGGTAGCCCATGCGTCCGGAGACGCCGTTCATGATGATGCCGATCTCGCGGATGGCGGGGGTCGCGTTGCTCACGATGCTTCCTTGCTCTATCGTCGGACGGTGCCGAGCGGGTAAACGCTTTCCAAAGGTGGTTCGAGTGTGACACACGCCGTCGCGGCGTGCAAGCGCGCGGGTTCAGGCCGGGACGGGCACCCGCGCGGGCACGATCAGGAATGCCGATTCCTGCGGCTCGAGCGCCACGCTGCCCACCGCCTCGTCGTCCTCGAGGCGCCGGCCGTCGACCTCGACCGTCACCGGCGTCGTTCCGTGGTTGATGAGCGTCACGAGGTCGCCGCGGCGGGCGACCTCCACGTTCTCGGGGAGCGGCGAGGGGATCACGGGCGACACCCGCGCGTCCTCGACGAGGCGAGCCACCACGCGGTCGAGCGCCGGCGCGTCGGGCATCGTGGCGAGGTACCAGGCGGACCCCGCGCCGTGCGCGCGGCGCGTGAGCGCGGGACGTCCGCGCGAGGGCCCGGTCGTGAAGGCCGCCACGATCTCCGCGTCGTCGGCGAACAGGGCCTCGGCGAAGTAGGTCCCCACCGCGTCGGCGCCGTCGAGGGCGAAGCGCGCCTCGCGCAGGTCGGCCTCGATGCGCGTGTCGGCGCCGCCCCCGGTCGCGCCTTCCTCGCCCGCGCGCTCGGCCACCTGGTCGAGCGCGGGCGGCACGAGCGCGCGGAAGTCCTCGAGCGCCACTCCGAGCACGCGACCCAGCTGCGTGAGGAAGCCGTCCGCGCGGAAGCGGTCGTTGCCATCCACGATGTCACTGAACGGGCCGGCCAGCAGCGTGCCGCCCTGCGCGGCGAACCGCTCCAGCGCGGCCGCGCCCTCGTCGCGCAGCAGGTAGAGGAACGGCGCGACGGCCAGTCGGTATCGGCCGTCGACGTGCTCGGGCTTGACGATGTCGACCATGATCCCGCGCCGGTGCAGCGCTCCGTACCATTCCCGCATCAGGGCGAGGTAGTCCACGCGGTTCGGGTGGTCGGCCGCTTCGAGCGCCCACCAGTTCTCCCAGTCGAACACGAGCGCCACCTGCGCGTCGTCGCCGGGCGTCGGCAGCTCGGGCAGCTCCGCGAGACTCGCCCCGAGCGCGGTGACCTCGCGCCAGGTGCGCGTGCGCGTGCCGGCGTGGGGGAGCATCGCCGAGTGGAACTTCTCGCTGCCGGCCCGTGACTGCCGCCACTGGAAGAAGAGGATGCCGTCCGCGCCGCGCCCGATCGACTGCGCGGTCTCCGCGCTCAGCTGTCCGTCGCGCTTGGAGGGGTTGGCGGGACGCCAGTTGACGGCGTCGGTCGCCTGCTCCATGAGCAGCCACGGATGGCCGCGCTTGAGCGAGCGGACGAGGTCGCGCTGGAAGGCGGTGTTGCGCACGCGCTGCGGGTCCAGGGGATCGGGGTAGCAGTCGTCAGTGATGACGTCGATGTGCGGCGCCCACGTCGTGTAGTCGGCCGGCTTGAAGGGGCCCATCATGTTCGTCGAGATGGGCTGCGTGCCACCGGCCGCGCGGATGATGTCCCGCTCGGCGATGTAGCACTCCAGCCACATGTCCGACATGAAGCGGTGATAGTCCAGCACCTGGGAGGGGTTGCGGCTGTACGGCGCCTTCCGCGGCGGGAAGACCTCCTCCCAGGAGCCGTAGCGCTGCGACCAGAACGCCGTGCCCCACGCCTCGTTGAGCGCCGGGATGGTCTGGTATCGGTTCCGGAGCCACCGGCGGAACGCGTCGCGGGCGGCGTCGGAGTACTCGACCGGCAGGTGGCATCCCGACTCGTTGCCGACGTGCCACATGACCACCGCCGGGTGATGCGCGTATCGCTCGGCGAGCCGCCGCACGAGCTCGGCTGCGAGCGCCCGGTAGGTCGGCGACGAGGGGGAGTGGTGCTGACGCGACCCGTGCCAGTATGGTGCGCCGTTCTCATCGGCGGCGAGGATGTCGGGGTGCGCGACCGTCGCCCACGGCGGCGGCGACGCCGTGGCGGTGGCGAGGTTCACGCCGATCCCGCCGGCGTGCAGCTTGCCGATGATCGTGTCCAGCCAGGAGAAGTCCCACACGTCGGGCTCCGGCTGGATGCGCGACCACGAGAAGATGCCGAGGCTCACCGTGGTCACGCCGGCCTCCTGCATGCGGGCGACGTCGTCGTCCCACACGTCCTCAGGCCACTGGTCGGGGTTGTAGTCGGCGCCGTAGAGCATGGGCCTCGTTCTTCTCGTGTGTCGGATGGTCAGTGGGTGCGGCGCGGACGCTCGGGCACCGCGACGACGGCGAGTGCCGCGCAGCCGAGCGCGGGCACGATGAGGGGGATGAGCATCCACGTCGCCAGCGCCACGAAGCAGGCGGCGACGACGAGGTAGAGCGCCCCCGGGATGTCGCGAGCCGCGCTTCCGGGGAGTGAGCGGATGGCCGCGAGCCACCCGGTCTCGGGTCGCCAGGCGCCGGCCGCCGCGAGGAGGGCGCCGGCGACGACCGCTGCGAGGACGGCGCCCACGACGCCGATCACCTCGCCGCCGGGCAGTGCGCTCGTGGTCGCGAGCAGGATGTCGGCGGCGAGCACCGCCGCGATGACGGCGGAGACGAGGCCCACGAGGATCCCGGAGGGGAGGAGCGCGCGTCGGAAGTCGTTCCAGAACGCTCGCAGCGACGAGTCCTCCGCTGCCACGTACCGCCGCAGGTGCCGGGACCCCGCCGCGAGAGCGGCGGGCAGGGTGACGACGAGGATGCCCGCCCCCGTGACGAGCACGCCGGTGAGCAGCACCTCGCCGAAGAGGGCGAACGCGCCGGAGGCGCCGGGGTTGCGACCCGGCGGCTCTCGGGTCGGACCCGCGCCGGACGCCGCCGCCCGTCGCGCGTCTCGCTCGCGTCTGGTCATCGTCAGCCCTTGAGGCCCTGGGTGGCGACGCCGCCGATGAGGAAGCGTTGGAAGACGATGAAGAAGAGCAGGACGGGGATGAGGGCGACGAAGCTGGCGGTGACGGTGGCGCCGTAGTCGCTGGCGGAGGTCTGGTCGTTGTAGAGGCGCAGGGCGATGGGGAGGGGGTAGTTCTCGGGGCTGTTGAGGTAGAGCAGCGGGCCCATGAAGTCGTTCCAGGTCCAGATGAAGGTGAAGATCGCGGAGGTGATGAGGGCGGGCTTGACCAGGGGCAGGATGATCGACCAGAAGATGCGGGCGTGGCCGGCGCCGTCGATGCGGGCGGCTTCGTCCATGTCGCGGGGGATCTGGCGGATGAACTGCACGATGAGGAACACGAAGAACGCCTCGGTGGCGAGGAATTTCGGGAGGATCAGGGGCACGAAGGTGTCCACGAACCCGAGCTTCTGGAACCAGATGTACTGGGGGATGATCACGACGTGGAACGGCAGCAGCAGGGTGCCGATCATCGCGGTGAACAGGATCCCGAGGCCCTTGAACTTCACCCGGGCGAACGCGTACGCGGCGAGGGCGGAGGACAGCACGGTGCCGATGACGGCGGACACGGCGAGGATGAGGGAGTTGGAGAAGAACGTCCACATCGAGATGCCCGCGATGCCCTCGGCGACCTTGACGTAGTTGTCCAGGGTGGGGGCGTTGGGGATGAGGCCCTGGTTGGAGCCGAACTCGCTGTTGGGCTTGAACGTGGAGGCGAACAGCCACAGCAGCGGGTAGATCACCACGATGGTGAGCAGGGTCAGCCCGATCATCCAGATGATCGTCTGCCCGGTGCGGCGCTTCATGCGCCGCTTGGGGGCGGGGTTCCCGGTGGTGACGAGGGCGGTGGCGGTCATCGGTCTTCTCCGGCGTAGTGGACCCAGGACTTCTGGGTGCGGAACAGCACGAACGCGAGGACACCGACGACGATGAGGATGATCCACGCGATCGCGGCGGCGTATCCGAACTGGCCGTCCGCGAAGCCGCGCTTGTAGAGGTACAGGGTGATGAAGTTCGTCATCCCCGCCGGCCCTCCGGAGCCGTTGGAGATGATGTACGCGGACGCGAACACCTGGAACGCTCCGATGAGCTCCAGCAGCAGGTTGAAGAAGATCACCGGCGACAGCATCGGCACGGTGACGGCCTTGAAGCGGCGGATCGCTCCGGCGCCGTCCATCTCCGCGGCCTCGTACAGCTCCTTGGGGACCTGCTTCAGCCCGGCGAGGAAGATGACCATCGTCCCGCCGAACTGCCACACCGCCAGCAGGATCATCATCGGCACGACGAGGTCGACGTTCCCGACCCACCCGCCGACGTTGATCCCCAGCACCGACAGGCCGGAGTCGACGGGCCCGTTCGTGTTGAACATCGCCCGCCACACGATCGCGACCGACACCGACGCGCCGATCAGCGACGGGGCGTAGAACGCCGATCGGAAGAACGCCGCGCCCTTGTCGCGGTAGTTCAGCAGCATCGCCACCGCCAACGCGGCGGCGAGCTTGATCGGGGTGCCCACGATGACGTACACGAGGGTGATCTGTGCGGACTGGATGAACTGCGGGTCGTCGGTGAACATCCGCACGTAGTTGCCCAGCCCCACCCACTTCGGGTCGGAGAACAGGTTGTACGAGGTGAACGACAGGTACAGCGAGTACGCCATCGGGCCCACCGTGAGCCCGAAGAACCCCACCAGCCACGGCGCGAGGAACGCATACCCCGCCAGCGACTCCCGCCAGCCCTTCTTCCGCAGCCCCGGCCGCAGCGGCGGCACCGTCGCCCGCGAGCGCTTCCCGTCCTTGTCGGACGTGACGACCGCTTTCGTCAAAGTCGTGGTCATGATCTCCCGATCGAGAAAAACAAGTAAGAGAAGCGGTGGCCCGAACCGGCGGCCCGGGCCACCCGCGAATCACTGATTGAGGACGACGTCCATCTCCGAGAAGAACTGATCCACGGCCTCATCCACCGTCACCGTCCCGTAGCCGAGCTCCTGACCGAGCTGACGGAACTTCTCCTCCAGCGTGCCGTAGCCGACGATCGGCACCGGCGGAGCGTCGCCGAGGCGGTCGGAGATCGACTCCTCGTAGTCCGCGATCTGCTGGCTGAGTGCATCGAGGTCCGCCGCCTCCAGGGCGGTGGTCGATGCGGGAAGGCCTCGGTTGGTGCCGAAGATCTCTCCCGACTCGGGGGAGTTCACGAGGAAGTCCACGAGTGTGGCCGCCGCCTCCGGGTGATCGGTCGACGCGGCGATCGAGTGCAGCATGGAGGGCTTGAGATACAGATCCTGCGCGCCCTCGACGGTGACGGGGGGAGCGGCGAGCCCCAGCTCCGGGTAGCCCTCGCCGAGGTTGCCGAGGTACCCGGCGCCGAAGTTGTCCCACGTCAGCTCGCTCGCGGTGAGAGCGGAGTCGAAGCCGGACAGGGGATAGACCTCTTCGAGCTGCTGGGCGCGGATGATGGCGTCCGAGTCCCGCAGCTCGGCGCCCTGCTCCCAGAACGCGCGCAGGTCGTCCTCGGTGAAGTTCGGCTCGCCCTCCTCCGTGAAGAGGTCCTCGCCATTCGCGCGCTGCTGGATCTCGAAGTTCTGGATGCGTCCGGTCCAGTCCGTGCCGCCGAAGAACTCCTCGCCGGCCGCCGCGGCGCCCTCCGAGATGTCGCCCATCCAGGCGTTGTAGTCGTCCCAGCTGCCGCCGGCGAAGTCCTCGACGCCCGCCTTCTCGAGCAGCACGGGGTTGGTGTAGAGACCCCACGCGTTCGTCGACGTGGGGATGCCGTACGTGCCGTCGGCGACCTCGCCGATGGCGAGGATGTCGTCGGAGAGCGGCTCGTCGTCGATGAGTCCGCCCAGGAAGGGCTTGAGGTCGAGGAGCAGACCGTTCTCCGAGTACTGGCGCAGGTACGAGTAGTCGAACTGCATGACGTCGGGGAGTCCGCCGCCGGCCGCCTCGGTCTGGCGCTTCTCCCAGAAGGCGGGGAAGTCGAGGAACGAGCTCTGGATGGTGATGTTGGGGTATTCCTCGTTGAAGGCGGCGAAGGCCTTGTCGTAGAGGTCGGCGCGCACGTCGTTGCCCCAGAAGGCGAACGTGAGCGTCACCTCCTCGTTCGGGTCGAGCGTCTCCGCGGCCTCCTCCTGGGAGCCCGAGCAGCCGGCGAGCGTGAGCCCGCCGATCGTGACCAGGGCCGCCGCGGCGGCCATCCTCTTGGTGCGGAACATCGATGTCCTCTCAGAACGACGTCGTTCGAGCCCAGATGGGCGAGCGTCAGGGGAAAACGCTTGCCCACGACCCTAGCGTGCGAAAAAACGTTTCTCAAGTGCGGAAGTGAACGGGCCCCGCGCCGTTGTCATTCTGTGACGCGGGGCCGCGTCGATCAGCTGCCGAGGATGACGTCGGCCTCGGCGAAGAACTGCGAGACCGCGTCGTCGACGTTCACGGTGCCCAGGCCGAGCTCCTTGCCGAGGTCCCAGAACTTCTGCTCGAGCGATCCGTAACCCACCACGGGCGCGGGCGGGGCGTCGCCGATGCGGTCCTCGACCGACGCGATGAAGTCGGCGACCTGCTTGTCCGGTCCTTCGAGCGTGGCCCCCTCGAGCTTCGTCTCCGACGCGGGGAAGCCCAGCGACGTGCCGAAGATCTCGCCCGCGTCGGGGCTGTTCACGACGAAGTCGAGGAAGATGGCGGCGGCTTCGGGGTGGTCGCTGGACTCGGAGACGGCCATCTGCAGGCCGGCCTGACGGTAGAGGTCCGCCGAGCCTTCCTCATCCGTGGGCGGCGCCACCATCGAGATGCTGGACGCGCCCGAGTCGCCGAGGTATGCGGCGATGAAGTTGCTCCAGCTGGCCTCGCTCGCGGTCACGTTGCCGCCGAACCCGGAGACCGGGCTCAGCTCCTCGAGGCGCTGTTGAGGAACCACGACGCCGTCGCGGTCCGCGGCGCCGCGCTCCCAGAACGCGCGCAGGTCGTCCTCGTCGAAGCCGAGTTCGCCCTCCTCCGTGAAGAGGTTGCCGCCCTGCGCGCGCAGCACGTTCTCGAAGTTCTGGATGCGCTGCGTGTAGTCGGTGCCGCCGAAGACCGCGCCATCCGTCGCCTCGGTGACCTCTGCCATCCACGCGGAGTAGTCCTCGAAGCTCGTCCCGCCCGCATACGGCTCGATGCCGTACTCCGCGAGGATGTCGTCGTTGAGGAAGACCGACCAGGTGCTGAAGCCGAGCGGCAGCGAGTACTGCGTGCCGTCGAGCTCGCCGGTGCCCAGCAGGCCCTCGTCGATGGCGGACGTGTCGATGTAGTCCCCGTACTCGCTCAGGTCGGCGAGGAGGCCGTTCTGCGCGTACTGGCGCAGGTAGGTGTCCGAGAACTGCCAGACGTCCGGGAGGCCGCCGCCCGCCGCCTCGGTCTGCCGCTTCTCCCAGTAGGAGGGGAAGTCGCTGAACGACCCGTTGACCGTGATGTTCGGGTGCTCCTCGTTGAACGCGTCGATGAGCTGCTGGTACCGCTGCGCGCGGTCGTCGTTGCCCCACCAGGTGAAGGTGAGCTCGACCTCCTCCTCCGGGTCGTACTCGCCCGACCCGCCGGCCGCTCCCGAACATCCCGCCAGTGCGAGGGATGCGATCCCGATCCCTGCCGTGGCCGTGGCCATCCGCATGATCCGTCGCTTCATCGCCGTGCTCCTGTCTGCTTCGTCGCTGTGTCGCGGAAGCGCATTCCATCGATGGAAAACGCTTCCCGCGTTCACGCTAACGGGAGCAGAAACGTTTCACAAGCCGACGCCGAGATCCTCGGCCAGCAGTGCCAGCTCCGCCGCGTCCCGCTCGCGATCGAGGAACGCGAACCGATGCGCGAGGTGGAGCTCGGCGCCCGGGGCGAGGACGACGGTCTCGGAGAACGTCGGGGACGGCGCGAGCGTGGGGAACGGCTCCGACCGGACGAACCACCGCACCTCGGGCTCGCCGCTCGAGCGCCCGGCGAAGGCGAGCACGGTGGCGCCGCCGTCGAGCTCGTCGAGGGGGCCGGAGAGCGCGAGCCAGGGCGTTGCCGCCCCCATCGCGGCGTCGGCGGCCGCGCCGCTGCGGGTCACCGGTCCGTCCGCCTCCGGCACGGTGACGGCCCCGCCGGTGAACGAGCGGGCCAGGCGGAGGAAGACGCCGGAGTAGCCCGCGTTCTCGCGTCCGTTGGTCGTCGGGCTCCCCAGCACGAGATCCTGGTCGGAGACGTTGCGCAGCACGGTCGTGAGATCCAGCACCCACCGGCTGTCGGCGACGTCGAGGGAGTGGAATCGCATCGTGCGTCGCTCGCGCAGCCATTCCGATCCCGCCTGCGTCACCCACGTGAGCTCCTCCTCAACGACCGCGGCATCGCCATCCGCGAGCGTCGTGAAGGCGTCGTGGCGGATGCGGCCGACATTGTCGAGCGGGATGTAGCCCTCGCCGTGCACGTAGGTGTTGCCGCCCCAGAAGTTCTCGCCGGAGACGTCGGTGAGCGTCATCTGCAGGCCCTTGTGCCAGCGATGGTCCCAGGGGCGGAAGCCCGTGAGCGGTGCGCCCGCCAGGGTGCGGATCGGGTGCAGATACGGCTTCGGGCCCTCGAACGCCGGCGCGTCCTCGTCGTAGACGTAGCGGGCGAGCTCCACGCCGTCGGCGGAGACGGTGACCGCGGTGGCGGACCGGGCGATGGTGAAATCAGGCATCCGCCGCCTCCTCTCGGGTCGAGCGGATGGTGCCCGCGTGGATGAGCGCGGTGGCGCGCGCGGCGTCGGGGCCGGCCATCGAGGCGTAGAAGTCGTCGCCGGGCACGAGCTCGCCGCGGGCGACGGAGCGGCCGGTCAGCGCCGACTTGTACATGCCGGCTGCGAGCTCCATGACGCGGCGGCCGTCGTCGCCGGACGCCCGCGGACGCTCGCCCCGCTCCATGCAGTCGACGACGTGCGTGAACTGCGGCACGTGCGTCGAGCTCGACACGTCCTCTGCGGGCGCCCAGCTCGCCGCCGTCTCCGCATCCACGCCGGGTGCGGGCGTCCACGTCCAGTGCGAGTTGTCGTATCCGTAGAGGTGCTCGACCTCGACCGTGGCCCGCTCGAAGTCCACGCGCACGCGGCTGGTCTCGCGCGGCGACAGCAGGCTGTTGGAGATCGAGCAGAGCGCGCCGGAGGCGAAGCGCACGACGGCGAAGGAGACGTCCTCCGTCTCGGTGTCGCGGGCGAGCGTGGACATGATGGCGGTGACGTCGGTCCACTCGCCGAGGAGCGAGAGCAGCGTGTCCATCTGGTGGATGCCGTGGCCCATGGTGGGTCCGCCGCCCTCGGTCGCCCACTTCCCGCGCCACGGTACGGCGAAGTAGTCGGGCGTGCGGTACCAGAGGGTGTCGCACTGCGCCACGAGCGGACGGCCGAGCGAGCCATCCGCGATCAGTGCGCGCAGGCGCTCGGCCGCGCTGCCGAACCGGTGCTGGAAGACGTACGAGGCGAACGGCCCGTTCTCGCCCTCGTGTGCGGCGATCTCGTCGTAGTCGGCGAGAGACAGGGTCGGCGGCTTCTCCGACAGCACCCACGCGCCGGCCTCCAGAGCGGCGATCGCGGCGTCCTTGTGGGCGATCGGGGGAGTGGCGAGGGTCACGAGGTCCGGCTTCTCGGCCGCGAGGAGTTCGGCGAGATCGGTGTGCCAGGCGGGGATGCCGAACTCGCTCGCCGCCGCCTCGGCGGCGCTCGCGTTCACGTCCGCCACGGCGACCACCTCGACGCGGTCGCCCAGGGCGGCGAGGCTCGGGAGGTGCTGGCCGCGGGAGATGGCTCCCGTTCCGATGACGGCGACGCGGATGGGCATGGTGCTCCTTTGCAGGGGGTGGCGCGGGTGCGGAAAGCGCTTGCCGCTACGCTACCGCAGATCGCGGCGAGGTCAGAGGGCCTGCGTGAGATGAAGTTCGGCGTAGCGGCCGCCCTGCGCGAGGAGCGCATCGTGGGACCCCTGCTCCACGACGCGGCCGCGCTCGAGCACGACGATGCGGTCGGCGCTGCGGACCGTGGAGAGACGGTGCGCGACGACGAGGGTGGTGCGCCCCGTCATCAGCCGATCGAGAGCCTGCTTCACGAGCTGCTCCGATTCGGGATCGAGAGCGCTCGTCGCCTCGTCGAGGAGCAGGATGCGCGGGTCGCGGACCAGGGCACGCGCGATGGCGATGCGCTGTCGCTGCCCACCCGAGAGCCGCGCCCCGCGCTCGCCGACGACGGTGTGCCATCCGTCGGGCAGGTCGTCGACGAACTGCAGGGCGTTCGCGTCGCGGAGCGCGGCGCGCACGCGCGCGTCGTCGGCGTCGTCCAAGCCGTAGGCGACGTTGTCGCGGATCGTGCCCTCGAAGAGCACCGACTCCTGCGGCACGACGGACACATGGCGGCGGACGCTGCGCAGGTCCAGCTCGCGCGTGTCCTGCCCGTCGAGGAGGATGCGGCCGGAGGTGGGGCGCACGAAGCCGAGGACGAGGTTCAGCATGGTCGACTTGCCCGAGCCGGACGAGCCGACGAACGCGACGGTCTCGCCCGCGGGGATCGTGAGGGACACGTCGCGGATGGCGTCGCCGGCGGCCTCCGGGTAGCGGTGCGTGACCCGGTCGAGCTCGATCCGTCCGGTCACGCTCGAGACGTGTCGGCGCCCTTCGTTGATCTCGACGTCGGGCTCCTCGAGCACCTCCGCGATCGACCGCGCCGACTCGATGCCGCGCGCGGCGACGGGTAGGAGCATGAGCAGCTGGGTGAGGCCCTGCGTGAGGAGGGTGAAGTACGACGACAGCATGACGACCTCGCCCGGCGTGATCGGCACGATCCCGGTCAGGGAGAAGATCGCCGCGAGCACGAGGCAGGCGGCGCCCAGCAGCTGCATGGCGACCCAGGACATCGACGCGATGCGCCCGTTGAGGAGGTCGAGGACGAAGCCCGCGCGGCGGACCTCGTCGGCGCCGGCGGCCACGCGGGTCACGGCCGTCTCCTCCAGGCCGTGGGCGCGCGTGATCGGGATGAGCGAAGCCATCTCGCCCACCCGCGCGGAGAACCCCTCGACCTCGCGTCGAAACCGCTCGTTGCTCGCTCGCATGCGGCGCGCCGTCGTCCAGCGGATGAGCACGGCCACCGGGACGGCGAGCAGATAGACGGGGAGGAACTCGGGCACGACGACCGCGGTCATCGTGACGGCGCCGACGAGCACCATCGTGGCCGACAGCAGCGGATGCATGACCTGCTGCAGCATCACCTCGATGTTCTCGACGTCGCGCACCACCTTCGTCTGCACGACCGAGGCGCTCGCACGGGTGTGGAAGCCGATCGACAGCTGCTGCAGATGAGCGGCGAGGCTGTTGCGGAGCTCGGCGCCGGTGTCGCGGACGACGCGCGCGAACATCCGCGTGTAGAGGATGTGGTTCGGATAGTTCTGCAGCAGGAGGACGGCGGCCAGCGCGAACCAGCCGATGACCGCCATGACGTCGCCGTCGTCCGCGACGATGTCGACGATCGCGGCCGTGATCACCGGGAGTGCCCACATCGGGATCTCCTTGAGCGTGAAGGCGGCGACCGCGACGGCCATCCGCCCGGGGCGCCGCCCGAGGAGCCTGATGACCGAGCGCGTCGGATGCGCCCCGTCGATGCGGACGGGCCGCAAGCGGCGGGGAAGCGTTTTCTCGGTCACGATGTCATGCTAGGGACTTCTCACCCCCGGAAGGAACTCGACATGACGTATCACCTCGTCGGCGATTCGACCGTCGCCGCCTGCCCGGCCGTCGAGCGCCCCATGTCGGGGTGGGGAGCGCATCTCGCGCCCTTCGTCGGTGCGCCCGTCGACAACCGGGCGGTGGGCGGCTCGACGACGGAGGACTGCCTGCGCGAGGTCTGGCCGGGACTGCTCCCCGAGATCGCTGCGGACGACACCGTGCTCATCCAGTTCGGACACAACGACCAGAAGCTGCCCCACCTCGACGCGCGCGGCGGCTATGCCGAGCGGCTGCGCACGATGGTCGCGGATGTGCGCGATCGAGGCGCGGCGCCCGTGCTCTGCACGTCGGTGGAGCGGCGCTGGTTCGAGGGCGACCGGGTGACCCCCACCCACGGCGACTACCCGAACGCCGTGCGAGATCTCGCGCACGAGCTCGATGTGCCGCTCATCGACCTCAACGCGTTCACGACCTGGCTCTACGAGGACCTCGGTCCGGAGGGATCGGTCGCGCTCCTGTGCCACTTCGCCCCGGGCGAGCACCCGCACTGGCCCGACGGACTCGCCGACGACACGCATTTCCACGAGCGCGGCGCCCGGCGGATCGCGGCCTTCGTCGCGCGCTCGCTGCGGGCGATCGAGCGACGCGATGGCGATCAGCCCGCGCGCGGCACACAGCTCGTCAGCTGAACCGAGGGGAGCGGCCCCGGGCGGGACGACAGTCCGGGGCCGCTCGCTTCCTCACTTGACGCGGACGGTGATCTCCTTCGTCTCGGTCTCGCCGGCGGCATTGGTCAGCACCGCGCGGTACACGTACTCACCGGATGCACGTTCGGAGATCTCGGTCGACACGGACTGCGCCCGGGGTGTTGCCGCCGTCAGCTCCTGCTCATCGACGAGCTCGCCGTTCTCGTAGAGGCGGTACGCCGTGGCGTTCGTGCCCCACCACAGGTTCGCGGTGACGGTGTAGCCGCCGTCGCGATCCCAGTTGTCGTGCGAGAGCACGGCCTTCCCCGGGTTCGCGTCGGTCACCTTGACCGTCACCGGCTTGCACGGCGTGGCGCCGTGCTGGTTGACGAGCTCGCACGTGTACTCGTAGGTGCCGTTCGCCCGTCCGCTCACCTCGAACGAGAACTCCTGCGCCTGCGGCGTGACGTCGGCCAGGTGCGCTTGCGTGAGCAGCCCTCCGTTCTCGTACAGACGGATGGTGTGGGCGTTCTGCCCGTGCCACAGGTTCATCGTCACGGTGTGGTCGCCGTCCTTCAGCCCGTGCGTCCATCCGCTCGTCGTGGACAGGACCCCCGTGCCGGGAGCCGCGGTCGCGGGGCCGGGGACGACCTCCGCCGCCGGCGCCTCCGTCGTGTACGCCAGGCGCGGCGCCGCGGGGGTCTCCATGCCCTCGCCGAGGTAGTAGCTCGTGTGCGGGGGCTGGTTGTAGCCGCTCAGCTGCCAGGCGATCGACAGTCGATACTGCGGGTCCGACAGGAGCGTGCGCAGACGGTGCTCGGTGACGTCCGTGGTGGTGAACATCCGCAGGGCCGACGAGTCGACCGTGCGGTACACGAGCTCCTCGCGCCAATCGCCGAGGAGATCCGCCTGCAGAGCGGGATTGCCCTTCGTGTCGTTGTTCGTGAGCACGCCCTCCGGCTCGAAGATCGGCACCTCGCGCTCGTTCTCGTAGTCCCACTTCGACACGACCGGCGTGCCGGTGCGCGTCGCCGTGTCGAACGAGTGGTCGACGATCTCGCTCAGGAGGTCGCCGTCCCACTGCGCGACGAAGTTCGCCGCCGGGATGGCCGTGGCGATCTCCTCGCCGGAGACGTTGCGCAGCGACCCCTCCCGGGAGTCCCACGCGGCCGTCCCGCCGATGTTCCATCCCTCGGCCCCGTCGTACCGCGGGTCGATGTCGGCCATCGCGGCGCGCCCGGTGTCCTTCTCGGCGGGGACGCTCCAGAGCACCTCTCCCGTGGCGGCGTCACGGAAGGTGGCGCCGGTGTCGCCGGACGCGCCCATGTCCTCGTGCGCGGAGTACACCTCGAGGCCCGGACGAGACGGATCGAAGTCGCTCACGTGCTGAGCGTCGCCGTGCCCGAGGCCCGTGGAGTACAGGCCGGTGCCGTCATCATCGATCGCAGCCGAGCCGAAGACGATCTCGTCCTTGCCGTCGGCGTCGACGTCGGCCATGGTCAGGCCGTGGTTGCCCTGACCGGCGTAATCGCCGTTCCCCTTCGCCGAGGAGTCGAAGACCCACCGCCGGGTGAGGCTCGCCCCGTCGAAGTCGAAGGCCGCGATCACCGCGCGCGTGTAGTAGCCGCGCGAGAACACCGCACTCGGGTGCTCGCCATCGAGGTACGCGACCCCCGCGAGGAAGCGGTCGACGCGGTTGCCGTACGTGTCGCCCCAGGAGCCGACGTCGCCGCGACCCGGCACGTAGTCGATGGTGTCGATCGCGCGCCCGGTCGTGCCCTCGAAGACCGTGAGGTACTCCGGTCCCGTGAGGATGTAGCCGGATGAGTTGCGCCAGTCCTTGCTGCCGTCCCCGATCACCGTGCCCTGGCCGTCCATCGTGCCGTCGGCGGTCTTGACCACCACCTCGGCTCGGCCGTCCGAGTCGAAGTCGTAGACCTGCGGCTGGGAGTAGTGCGCGCCCGCGCGGATGTTGATGCCGAGATCGATGCGCCAGAGCTGCGTCCCGTCGAGCTCGTAGGCGTCGAGGTAGACGTTGCCGGTGTAACCCGCCTTGGAGTTGTCCTGCGAGTTCGTCGGGTCCCACTTGACGACGTACTCGAGCTGGCCGTCGCCGTCGAGGTCCGCGACCGACACGTCGTTCGCGCGGTACGAGTACGGCTGGCCGTCCTTCGTGTAGGCATCCGCCGGCTTGTTCAACGGGATGTCGAGGGACTGCCCGTCCCACGGGGTGAACTCGTCCGTCGCCCAGAGTTCGGCGTCGCCGTCGACGAGCGCGACGCGGTACGTCGAGTCCGCCGTGCCGTCGGGGTCGACGAGGTTCGTCGAATCGACGACGGGTTCGGCCGTGATCCGCTTCCCGTCTCGATAGACGTGGAACGCTGCGTCCTGCGCGTCGTCGCCGAGCAGCCGCCAGCCGATGTAGACCCCGTCGCCCTGCGCGACCGCCACGGGCGCGCGATCCAGACGTTCGGCGGCACGGTCGAGGGCGGTGACGGCAGGGGTGGAGACCGGATCGGATGGGTCGGACGGACCGCCCGCATTCACCGCCTGTACGCGGTACGTGTAGGACACGGTCGTGAGGACGTCCTCATCGACGTACACGGGCTCATCCGCCCGCCCGATGACGGCGGAGTCGCCGTTCTTGTCCTCGCGGCTGACGAGATAGAACAGCGCGTCGTCGCTCTCGTCCCAGGAGAGCGCGACCGAATTCTTCAGCACGTCGCCGTGAGCGAGGCCCGTCGGCGGCGCCGGCGCATCGACCTCGGGGTCGATCAGCTCGACGTCGACGCCGACCGACGGCACCGATTCGGCGCCGCGGGCCGTCACCGTCGTCACCGCGTAGGTCACGCTCGATCCCGGCTGGGCGGTCTCGTCGACGAGGGACGTGCCCTCGGTCTCCCCGACGAGCGCGGTGCCCTCGGGCGCGGTGCGGTAGACGCGGTAGCTCGCCGCCTCCGGCGCCGCGTCCCAGGACAGCGAGGTCGAGGCGCCGGCACCCTCGAACGCGATGTCGTCGAGCCGGATGGTCGCGGGCGCGACGAGGAGCGGAGTGAGGGTGAGCCCGTTCAGGTGCCCCGTCTGCCCGGTGATGACGGTGTTCAGCTGGCCGTCGCTCACGGTGATGCCGTCGAGCACCTGCTCGCGGGACCCTCGGCTGACGGAGATCCCGCCGTAGTCGCGCCCCTCGACCTCCACCGAGGTGCGCACGGTGCCGAGGGAGTCCCCGACGGTCGCCGTCGCCGAGTAGGTGCCGTTGGGCACGTCCGCCGCGAACTCGTAGCGGCCGCCGAAGTACGCCACGAAGTCGCGCGCGATCTCGTCGCCGGCCGAGGCGCCGCGATCGCGGTCGATCATGCCGGTGGCGTCGAGCAGCCCGAAGCCCCGGTCAGCGGAGTAGGTCGTCGAGCGGTTGACCTCCGTGTAGCCGTCGGCGACGGGGGCGCCCGCGGGCTGGAAGTCGTAGCGGTACGCGGCCGCCCGCGTCGTGGCCGAGGCGATGTCGCTCACCGCTCCCTCGCCGCGGCCGTTGACGGCGCTCACGCGGAAGTCGTAGACGTCGCCCTCGTCGAGGCCGCCGACGGTCGCCTGCGGGATCGTGGAGGTGGCCGCGAGCGCGAACGCTTCCTCACCCGCGGGGCTCCGGTACACGCGGTAGATGTCGGCGCCCTCGGTGGCGTCCCAGGTGAGGGAGACCGACGAACTGGATGTCTCGGAGACCACGAGTCCGCCGACGGCGGCCGGCACCGCATCGGGAGCCGTGACCTCGACGGCCCCCGAGATCGGCAGGCCGAGTCCGGCGACGTCGAGCGCTACCAGGCGCGCCATCTGGATCGCGCCGTACTCCTGGAGATGCGTGTTGTCCTGCACGCCCGCCGGCCGGTTCGGGTAGACGCCGGCGTCGGCGTAGAGGAAGACCGACTTCGCCGCCTCCGCTCCGATCTCATCGAGGTAGGCGCGGCTGGACGCCGACAGGTCGACGAGTGCCACGTCGAGCTCCGCGGCGACGGCCTTCATCGCCTGCACGTACTCGGGGAAGCTCTCGTTGAACGCGCCCGTCTCGGCGTCGACATCGAGACGGTTCATCGGAGTGACGAGCACCGGAGTCCCGCCGCGCTGCCGCGTCCCGTTCACGAGGGTGCGGAGGTAGCCCTGGTACTGCTCGGGGGTCGTGTACCGCTCGGGAACGGACGCGGTGGCGTCGTTGTGCCCGAACTGCGCGAACACGTAGTCCTCCGGCCGCACCGCGCGCAGCACGCTGTCGAGACGCCCCTCCGTGACGAAGGTGCGCGACGATCGGCCGCCGATGGACTGATTGTCCACGGCGACGTCGTCGGTGAGGAAGCGATCGAGCATCTGACCCCATCCCGCCTGGGGCTCCCAGTAGGGGTCGTACGTCTGAACGGTCGAGTCGCCGGTGAGGTACGCCGTGGGCTGATCGGCCGCCTCCCGGGCGGGCTGAGGGGTGATGACGATGGCGTTGATGTTCGGCGCCGCGCCGGTGAAGCCGAATGACAGCTGCCCGTCGACGAGCGCGATGTCGTAGTTCATCTCGAGGTACTGGCCCGCGGGCTTCGAGGTGGTCTGGACCTTCTGGATCTCCTCGCTGCTGATCGCGATCTCGGTCGCCGCGCCGGTGTCCCCGGCGATGATGGAGACCGTGTAGTCGACGCTTCCGAGGTCGACGACGAAGGTCGAGTCGACGGGGGTGACGAAGTCGCCGCGGAGGGCGTCGCCGCCGCGGTCGGTCTCGGTCGCCGTCGCGCCCTCTGCGAAGCCGAAGCCGCGCTCGGCCGAGTAGGGCGTATCGGCCGCGACGGGGAGATACCCCTCCGCCACAGCGCCTGAGCCGAAGTCGAAGCGGACGGGCGAGCCCGCCGCCGCCATCTCCGCCGGCGTCTGCGTCGCGGCGTGCGCGCCGCCTGCCGAGAGACATCCGAATGCGACCGCCGCCGCCGTCGCGAGCGCGAGCGGCCGCACCGGCCGTCCGCTCCGACCATCCGCGTCGGCGGGTCCGCCGGCGTATGGGATTCTGCCCTTCACATCTGCTCCGATCGTGGGGGAATGTGTGCGACGTCGCACCGCAGCGCGTAGGAAAGCGCTTCCCGCGAAACTAGCGGCGGGAGCGGGGCTCGGTCAAGGGCCGCGCGAAACGTGTCGCCTTCATGAGCTCCGCTGCCGTCGGCGCGGCCGACAGCGGGACGTCGGACGCGGTGTGGGACCATCCGCTCGACCGTGGCCGCGGCGACGGCGGATGGCCAGGGCCGCGTGGCCGGACGTCGCGTCGAGCGGACGGTCCGCCCGCTCAGCCCACGGTCGAGGCGCGCACGACGAGCTCCGCGGCGAAGACCTCCGTCGCGGGCGGCTGCTCGCCCTCGCCGCGCAGCAGCGACACGAGCATCTCGCCCGCGCGGCGGCCCATGGCGCGTGCGGGCTGACGCACGGAGGTGAGCGGCACGGCGGCGATGGAGGCGAACGGGATGTCGTCGTACCCCACCACGGCGACATCGTCCGGCACGCGGAGCCCGGCGGTGAGGAGCCCATGCACGATGCCGCACGCCAGCATGTCGTTGGCGGCGAACACGGCATCGGGGCGCTCGTGCGCGGGCATGCCGGCGATGCGCGCGCCGATCTCGCTGCCGAGGCGCGGGGTGGTGCGCAGGCCGATCGTGACGTCGAGGGGAACGCCGGCCTCCTCCGCGAAGGACGCCGCGCCCCGCAGCCGGTCTCGCGTCTGGCGCACCTCCTCGCGGGCGCCGACGAACGCGAGGCGGCGCCGGCCGATCTCGACGAGGTGGCGGACGGCCATCCGCCCGCCCTGCACATTGTCGAGCGAGACCGACGGCGTGAGGCCCTGCTCATCGATGCCGTCGACGAGCGTGACGGGGATCTGCTGCGCTCGCAGCCGCTTGAGCGCGGGCGCCACGTCTCCGAAGGGGGAGACGATGACGCCCTCGACGTGGGCGAGCTCGAACAGCTCGAGGTAGCTGCTCTCCCGCTGCGCGCTGTCGTCGCTGTTGCCGAGCATGACCTGGTAGCCGGCGGCGGAGGTGGCCTCCTCGGCGCCCTCGAGCATCTCGGCGAAGAACGGGTTGCCGATGCTGATCACCGTCATGCCGATGAGTCCACTGCGCCCGGCGCGCAGCTGCTGGGCGGCGCGGAGCGGGACGTACCCCAGCTGGTCGGCCGCCGCGCGCACGCGGGTGCGGAGCTGCTCGCTGACCGCGTCGGGCCGATTGAGGGCGTTCGACACCGAGCTGATGGAGACGCCCGCGAGATCGGCGACGTCACGGATGCCCGCTCGCCTCATCCCCGCCTCCTCGCAGCGCCGGCCGCCCTGACCGGGTAAACGCTTTACGGGATCAGTCTCCCACAGCGCGCGGAGGCGAGAGCGTCACGCGAGGCGGTCGCGCAGCCACCGCAGCTGGGCGGCGCGCTGGTGCCCGCCGCCGCCCTCGTGGTTGTTGAACGGGTACACCTCGAGCGCGCGATCCTCCCCGCCCCACGCGTTGTACGCCGCGAAGACGGTCGACGGCGGGCACACGGTGTCCATCAGCGCGACCGAGAAGAGCGCGGGCGCCGTGGCGCGCGAAGCGAGGATGGCGCCGTCGAAGTACGACAGGGTGCGGTACACCTCGTCGACGCGCTCGCGGTGAGCGGCGAGGTAGGTGCGGACCTCGGCATAGGGCATGGAGTCGACGAGGGTCGTCGCGCGGGGGAAGTCGCAGAGGAACGGCACGTCGGGCATCGCCCCTGCCACATCGCCCGCGAGTGCGGCGGCCGCGATCGACAGCCCGCCGCCCTGGCTGCCGCCCGTGACGAACACCGGCAGTCCGGGCGCGAGCGCGCGGGCGGCGTCCACCGCGAGGGCGGCGTCGGTGTAGGCACGCCGGTAGTAGTAGGTCTCGGGGCTCTCGATGCCGCGGGTGAGCACGCCGGGCGCGTGGGAGCCGCTGCCGTACGGATCGGGCGTCGCCCCGCCGCCGCTGCCGTGATTCCACCCCTGCCCGCGGGTGTCGACGACGAGCCGCGCGACGCCCGCCATCGGGAATGCGCCGGTGTCGTGCGCGTGTCCACGGCCGCCGGAGTACCCGATGGACTCCACCACGACCGCGCGCGGCTCCTGACCGACGGGCACCTGCCACCACGCCGCGATCGCGTCGCCGCCGAAGCCCGCGAAGGCGACGTCGAAGACGTCCACGAGTGAGAGCCCGGCGTCCACACGCTCGACGCGCGGCGCCCATCCGGCCGCGCGGGACTCGGAGAGGGTGCGCGCCCAGAAGTCGTCGAAGTCGTCGGGAACGGGAAGGTCCGGTCGATAAGAGCGGAGCTGGTCGAGCGGAAGGTCGAAGTGCGCCATCGTCGGCGGTCCTCCTCGGTGCGAGCGTTCAGGGCCGTCGCGAGCCTAGCGTGCAGACGACGATGCCCGGCCCCCGTGGTGGGGGCCGGGCATCGTCGAGCGGATGGCTAGAGCGCGTCGATCGCGGAATTGAGCGTCTGCGAGGGGCGCATCACCGCGTCCGTCTTCGCGGGGTCGGGGCGGTAGTAGCCCCCGATGTCGGCGGGCTTGCCCTGCACCGCGAGGAGCTCCTCGACGATCTTCTGCTCGTTCGCGGCGAGCGTCTCGGCCAGTGGCGCGAACGCCGCGGCGAGGTCTGCGTCCGACGTCTGCTGCGCGAGCTCCTGCGCCCAGTACAGCGCGAGGTAGAAGTGCGAGCCGCGGTTGTCGATCGTGCCGAGCTTGCGGCCCGGCGAGCGGTCCTGCTCGAGGAACGTCGCGGTCGCGGCGTCGAGCGTGTCGGCCAGCACCTGCGCCTGAGCGTTGCCGGTGGTCTGCGCGAGGTGCTCGAACGACGCCGCGAGGGCGAAGAACTCGCCCAGCGAGTCCCAGCGGAGGTAGTCCTCCTCGACGAGCTGCTGCACGTGCTTCGGCGCCGATCCGCCGGCGCCCGTCTCGAAGAGGCCGCCGCCGGCCATCAGCGGGACGATGGAGAGCATCTTCGCCGACGTGCCGAGCTCGAGGATCGGGAACAGGTCGGTGTTGTAGTCGCGCAGCACGTTGCCGGTGACCGAGATGGTGTCGAGGCCCTGACGCATGCGCTCGAGCGAGAACGTCGTCGCCGCAGCCGGCGCGAGGATCCGCAGGTCCAGGCCGTCCGTGTCGTGCTCGGGCAGGTAGGCGTTCACCTTCGCGATGAGCTGCGCGTCGTGCGCGCGGGTCTCGTCGAGCCAGAACACGGCGGGGGTGTTCGACAGGCGCGCGCGGGTGACGGCGAGCTTCACCCAGTCGCGGATCGGCGCGTCCTTCGTCTGGCAGGCGCGCCAGATGTCGCCCTGCTCGACCTCGTGCGAGAGCACGACGTCACCCGCGGCGTTCACGACGCGGACGGTGCCGGCCGCGGCGATCTCGAAGGTCTTGTCGTGCGAGCCGTACTCCTCGGCCTTCTGCGCCATCAGGCCGACGTTGGGGACCGAGCCGATGGTCGTCGGGTCGAGCGCGCCGTTGGCCTTGCAGTCGTCGATCGTGGCCTGGTAGATGCCGGCGTACGACGAGTCGGGGATGACCGCGAGGGTGTCCTTCTCGGAGCCGTCGGGGCCCCACATGTGACCGCCGATGCGGATCATGGCCGGCATCGACGCGTCGACGATGACGTCGCTCGGGACGTGCAGGTTCGTGATGCCCTTGTCGCTGTTCACCATGGCGAGCTCGGGGCCCTCGGCGAGGGCGCGGTCGAACGCGGCGCGGATCTCGGCGCCGTTGTCGAGCTGGTCGAGACCGGCGAAGATGCCGCCGAGGCCGTTGTTCGCGGAGAGGCCCGCGGCCTCGAGGTCGGCGCCGTACTGCTCGAAGACGGGGGCGAAGAACGCGCGCACGACGTGGCCGAAGAGGATGGGGTCGGAGACCTTCATCATCGTCGCCTTGAGGTGCGCGGAGAAGAGGACGCCCTGCTCCTTGGCCTGCGCGACCGCGTCGGCGAGGAAGGCGTCGAGTGCCTTGGCGCTCATGAAGGTGGCGTCGATGACCTCGCCCTCGAGAACCGGCAGCTTCTCCTTGAGAACCGTCACCGCGCCATCCGCCGCGACGTGCTCGATGCGGAGCGTGTCGTCGGCGGGGGAGACGAAGGACTGCTCGTTCGAGCGGAAGTCGTCGTGGCCCATGGTTGCGACGGACGTCTTCGAGTCGGCAGACCAGGCGCCCATGCGGTGGGGGTGCGCCTTCGCGTACGCCTTCACCGCGCCGGGAGCGCGGCGGTCGGAGTTGCCCTGGCGGAGGACGGGGTTGACGGCCGAGCCCTTGACCTTGTCGAAGCGGGCGGCGGCGTCCTTCTCCTCGTCGGTCTGCGGGTCGTCCGGGTAGTCCGGGATGTCGTAGCCGAGCGCCTGCAGCTCCGCGATGGCGGCCTTCAGCTGCGGCGTCGACGCCGAGATGTTGGGGAGCTTGATGATGTTCGCGGCCGGGTCGTCGGCCAGGTCGCCGAGCTCGGCGAGCGCGTCGCCGAGGCGCTGGTCTTCGGTGAGACGCTCCGGGAACTGCGCGATGATGCGGCCCGCGAGCGAGATGTCGCGCGTCTCGAACTCCACACCGGCCTTCGACGCGAAGCCCGCGATGATCGGCAGCAGCGAATGCGTCGCGAGCAGCGGCGCCTCGTCGGTGTGGGTGTAGATGATCTTTGACATGAGTGAGGCGACTCCAGACGGTGGGGGTGCCGGTTGTCCGACGGATGGCACGATTCTGTCTCGACATCAAGATACCCGGTGCCGCCAGGCGGGGCGAAAGCGGGGGCGTCTCAGCCCTTCAGGGCCTTGGCGATCCGCTGCAGGGAGACCGCCTCGGCGGTGCCGAGCCGCTGCGCGAACAGGCTCACGCGGAACTCCTCCAGCAGCCACCGCGCGCGCACGAGCTGCGCGGGCGCATCCGACGGCAGCGGGATGGCACCGCCCGCCTCGTCGAACGCGGCGCGCGCGCGCTCGAGCTCGGTCATCCACGCCCGGTCGCGGCCCGGGGCGTCCGGCAGCGCCTCGAGGCGGATGCGCGCACCCTCGAGGTAGCGGGGGAGGTGGGCGAGCCGCTCCACGCCGGTGGCGAGGACGAAGCCGCGGAAGATCAGCCCGCCGAGCTGCCCGCGCACGTCGTTGAGCGCGCCGAGCAGCGCCATCGAGGTGGCGCCCTTCATGGCGCGCTCGACGTCGCGCGAGAGGGTGAGGATGCGCGCGACGAGCGACACGCACGCGAACACGTCCTCGACCGATCCGCGCGACACCTCGTCGCGCAGCCGCTCGAACGCCGCGCGGTCGCGCACGGCGCCGTGCCTCGCCAGCACGGCGTCGGCGACCGCCGCGCGGCAGTCCTCGATGAGCGCCTTCGTCGACGCGTAGGGCGACGTGGCGAGGGCGAGCTTCTCGTGCGCCGTCAGGTGCTGCTGCACGTACGACACCGGCGACGGCACCTGCAGCAGCACCAGGCGCCGCAGGCCCGCGCGGGTGAGGCGCTCCGCCGACTCGGGCGTCGCCTCGACGCGGACCGCCACGGTCTGCCCCTCGTCGACGAGGGCGGGGTAGCCGCGGACCACACCGCCCGCGACGCGCGTGTCGACGACGGGCGGGAGGTCGCCGAACGTCCAGTCGGCGAGGCCGGTCCGCTCGATGCCGCCCGCGGGCGCCGCGATGCCGGAGGCCGCCGCGACGGACGCCTCCCCGCGTCGGCGTCGCCCGTCGCCGCCCTGGGCGATCTGGCGCGCCACGCTGTCGCGCGTGCGCTCGGACAGGCGCGTCTGCAGCGCGGCGAGCTCGCGGTCCGATGCGATGGCGCGCCCTCGAGCGTCGACCGCGCGGAACGACATCCGCAGGTGCGACGGCACGCGCGCGAGATCGAAGTCGGCGGGCGTCACCGGCTGGCTGGCCGCGCGCTGCACGAGGCGGGAGAGCGCGTCGAGCAGGGTGTCCGACGGCAGGCCGGCGGTGTCCTCCGGTCCGCGCCCGGCGAGCTCCTCCGAGAAGCGCGCGGCCCAGTCCGCGGCGGGCACGACATGCCGGCGGATGGCCTTGGGCAGCGCCTTGAGGAGAGCCGTCACCAGCTCGTCGCGGAACCCGGGCACCTGCCAGTCGAAGCCATCCGGGCGCAGCGAGGCGAGCAGGGGGAGCGGCACCACCACGGTGACCCCGTCGTCGGGCGAGCCCGGCTCGAAGCGGTAGGCGAGGTTGAGCGTCTGGTCGCCCTGCGTCCAGCGGGTGGGGAAGTCGCGGGCGTCGGCGGTCGCCGCCCCGTCGACGAGGTCGGCCTCGCGCATCGTGAGGAGCTTCGGCGTGCGCTTCAGCGCCTCCGCCCACCACGCCTCGAACGAGCGCACGTCGAACACGTCGGCGGGGATCCGCGCGTCGTAGAATGCGTACACGGCCTCATCGCCCGCGAGGATGTCGCGGCGCCGCTCGCGGTCTTCGAGGCGCTCGAGGCGACGCCGCAGGTCGGCGTTCTGCCGCAGGAACGCCGTCACCTGCTGCGGCAGCGCGTGCGGGTCCCAGTCGCCCTCGACCAGCGCGTGCTGCAGGAACAGCTCGCGCGCGGCCGGCCGGTCGACGCGCGAGAACTGGATGCGGCGACGCGGCACGATCTCGACGCCGTACAGCGTCACCTTCTCGTAGGCGATGGCGGCGCCGGAGTCCTTCGACCAGTGCGGCTCCGACACCTGGCGCTTGGCGAGATCGCCCGCGAGCGCCTCGGCCCAGGCGGGGTCGATGGTCGCCGCGGTGCGCGCGAACAGGCGCGAGGTCTCCACGAGCTCGGCGGCCATGACCGCCTGCGGCCGGCGCTTGCGCAGCACGGAACCGGGGAAGATCGAGAAGCGCACCCCGCGTGCGCCGCGGTACTCGGCGCCGCGGCCACGGCCATCCTTCTTCGCCTCGCGCTCGTCGAGGATGCCGATCTGCGACAGCAGGCCCGAGAGGATGGCGCGGTGCACGGCGGCGGGATCGGCCGCGCCGGCGCTCGGCCGATCCGCAGAGCGCTCCTCGCGCTCGCCGCGCTCGCGCTTCCCGAGTCCGCGCGTGAGGGACTGCAGCTGCCGGTGCACGTCGAACCACTCGCGCACGCGGACGTAGTTGAGGAACTCCGCGCGGCACAGGCGCCGGAACGCGCTCGAGCCGAGCTCCCGCTGCTGCTCCTGGAGGTGATCCCACAGGGCGAGCAGCGTGAGGAAGTCGCTGGTCGGGTCGGCGAAGCGGGCGTGCGCCTGGTCGGCCTGCTCGCGCTGCTCCTCCGGCCGCTCGCGCACGTCCTGGATGGAGAGGCCCGCGACGATCGCCATCACCTCGCGCAGGGTGCCGGTGCGCTGCGCCTCGATGAGCATCCGCGCGAAGCGGGGGTCGATGGGCAGGCGGGCGATGTCGCGGCCGATCCGGGTGAGGCGCGGCTGCGCGCCCTCGCGGGTCGGGTGGACGGCGCCGAGCTCGACGAGGAGGTCGAGGGCCGCGCGCACGCCGCGGGAGTCGGGCGGCGTGAGGAAGGGGAACTCCGAGATGTCGCCGAACCCGAGCGAGAGCATCTGCAGGATCACCGACGCGAGGCTGGTGCGGAGGATCTCCGGCTCCGTGAACTCCGGGCGACGCTGGAAGTCGTCGTGCGCATAGAGGCGGATGGCGATGCCGGGGCTCGTGCGCCCCGCGCGCCCCGACCGCTGCTGAGCCGACGCCTGCGACACGGCCTCGATAGGGAGGCGCTGCACCTTCGCGCGGTTGCTGTACCGCGAGATGCGCGCGGTGCCGGTGTCGACGACGTACTTGATGCCGGGCACCGTGAGCGAGGTCTCGGCCACGTTGGTGGCGAGGATCACGCGGCGCTTCAGGCCGGCGACCGTGGAGCGCTCGAAGACGCGGTGCTGCTCGGCCGAGCTCAGCCGCCCGTACAGGGGCAGCACCTCGACCGGCGCGGTCTGGCTGCGGAACGCGCCGCGCACGGCATCCGCGGCGTCGCGGATCTCCGCCTCGCCGGGCAGGAACACAAGCACGTCGCCCGGCGCCTCGCGCTCGAGCTCGCGGAGCGCGGCGACGATAGCGGACACGTCGTCCTCCACGTCGTAGGAGCGCTCGTCGACCCGGACATCCCGCAGGAGATCCTCGTCGCCCTCGGCTTCCGCCGCCCGGGATCCCGGGGCGTCGAGGTCGGCGTCGTCGCGATTCTCCTGCGTCGTGTCCGCCACGAGCGGGCGATAGCGGATGTCGACGGGGAACGTGCGCCCCGACACCTCGATCACCGGCGCCGGAGTGCCATCCGGCTCGGCGAAGTGCTTCGCGAACGACTCGGGGTCGATGGTCGCCGAGGTGATGACGACCTTCAGGTCCGGACGCTCGGGGAGGATGCGCTTGAGGTACCCGAGGAGGAAGTCGACGTTGAGCGACCGCTCGTGCGCCTCGTCGACGATGACGGTGTCATAGCGGCGCAGGAGCCGGTCGCGGTGGATCTCGTTGAGGAGGATGCCGTCGGTCATGAGCGCGATCCGCGTCGCGTCGGAGACCTGGTCGGTGAAGCGCACCTTGTAGCCGACGAGCCCGCCGAGCTCGACCTGCAGCTCCTCGGCGACGCGCTCGGCGATGGTGCGCGCGGCGAGCCGGCGCGGCTGCGTGTGCGCGATCGACGTGCGGCCGAGCTCGAGCGCGATCTTCGGCAGCTGCGTGGTCTTCCCCGAGCCGGTCGCGCCCGCGACGATGACGACCTGATGGTCGCGGATGGCCGCGGCGATCTCGTCGCGCGCGGCGCTGACGGGCAGCTCGGCCGGGTAGACGATGACGGGGGAAGACATAGCCTTCCAGTCTAGACCGGCTCCTGGGGCGTCAGATCAGACGGCGCAGCGCGTCCTCCGGCGTGAGACCCCACGCGTTCGCGCGTGAGCGCAGCCGGGCGAGCTCCTCGGGAGCCAGCCGCACGCGCAGCTCGACGGGCTCCGCCTCCGCGGCGAACAGGGCGTCGTCGTCCCACAGGCCCGCAGGAGCAGGGGCGGCGGATGGCGCGGGAGAGACGGCCGCGGACGGCGCGGGAGCAGCGGATGGTGCCGGGTTGGTCGATGGGAAGCCCGGCCCGCGCCGCGGCTCGGCCCGGCGCTGGTAGGCCTGCGCCGCGGCGTTCGCACGCTCGTCGGCCGCCTCGTTGAGCGGATGGCCCGCGTGTCCCTTGACCCAGGAGAAGACGACGTCCCGCCCCTGCATCTCCTCGTCGATCGCCTCGAGGATCTCGCGGTTCAGCACCGGCTTGCCGTCGGCCTTCCGCCATCCCTTCCGCTTCCAGCCCGGCATCCACTTCGTCACGGAGTCGATGACATAGCGGCTGTCGCACTCGATGAGCAGCGGCAGGTTCGCCGGCGCGGTCGCCCGCAGCAGCTCGAGCACCGCCTGCAGCTCGCCCTGGTTGTTGGTGCCATGAGGCGCACCGCCGGCCGCCCAGCGCTCGTCGTCGATGTACCAGGCCCACCCCATGGGGCCGGGGTTGCCGAGGGCGGAGCCGTCTGCCGCGGCGGTGATTCTCATCCCGCCAGCGTACGGCCGGCCCCTGACCCCTCCCTGCTCAATAGGGTGGGGACCATGACGGTTCCCATGATCAGACTGAACTCAGGCCATGACATCCCTCAGCTCGGCTTCGGCGTCTTCCGCGTGCCGGCCGACGAGGCGGAGCGGGCGGTCAGCGACGCCCTCGAGGTCGGCTACCGGCACATCGACACCGCCGCGATCTACGGCAACGAGGAGGGCGTCGGCGCTGCGATCGCGAAGAGCGGCATCGCGCGCGAGGAGCTCTTCATCACCACGAAGCTCTGGAACGACCGCCAGGTCGGCGAGGAGCCGCACGACGCGATCCGCGAGAGCCTCGCGCGCCTCGGCCTCGACTACGTCGACCTCTACCTCACGCACTGGCCCGCCCCGAAGCAGGGCGCGTACTCCAACGCGTGGGCGAAGCTCATCGAGATCCGCGACGCGGGCCTCGCGCGCTCGATCGGCGTCTCCAACCACCTGCCGGAGCACCTCGACCGCATCGTGAAGGACACCGGCGTGGTTCCCGCGATCGACCAGATCGAGCTGCACCCCGCCTACCAGCAGCGGGACGTCCTGGGCTGGGCCGAGGAGAACGGCATGCGGATCGAGTCCTGGGGCCCGCTCGGCCAGGGCAAGTACCCGCTGTTCGAGAACCCCGCGGTCGTCGAGGCCGCCGAGGCCCACGAGGTGACCCCCGCGCAGGCGGTCATCCGCTGGCACCTGCAGAAGGGCGTCATCGTGTTCCCGAAGTCGACCCGCAAGGAGCGGATGGCGGAGAACTTCGACGTCTTCGGCTTCGAGCTCACCGACGACGAGGTCGCCCGCATCGACGGCATCGATCCCCTCGACGGCTCGGGCCGCGTCGGCACGCACCCGCTCGAGTTCGACTGAGCGCGCGGCGCCGCGGCCCCGAGCCGCGGCGCCCGCTCGTCCTCCGACGCCGCGCTACCCTGGACACCGCCCGGGGCGGCCGGGCGCGTGCGGGAGGAGCAGGCTGTGTCGAAGGCGCCCACCGTGTACGACGTCGCCGACCGCGCCGCCGTCTCCATCGCGACCGTCTCGCGCGTGCTGCGCACTCCCGATGCCGTGCGGCCGGAGACGCGCGACCGCGTCCTCCACGCGGTCTCCGAGCTGGGCTACGTCCCGAGCGGCAGCGCCCGCGGCCTCGCGGAGCGCCGGACGGGTGTCGTCGGCCTGTACTTCCCCGGATTCGACGCCGTCGACGAGATCGCCGACCTCGACGTGCTGGCGGGCGACGGGCGCCCGGATCGCCCCTTCACCGTGGTGCGCGGCGCGGGCCCGCGCGAGGACGGCCACGCCTCGAAGCTCTTCCAGGACGAGGTGCTGCGCGGAGCGGAGCTCGAGGCGTGGCGGCGCGGCCTCGTGCTCATGGTGGGCGTGGGGCGCGGGGATCCGGAGGCGTCCATCGTGCGGGACATGGCGGGCCGCGTCGACGGCCTCGTCGTCCTCGCCAGCAGCATCCCCGACGACGCGCTGGAGCGGCTCGCGCGCCGGGTGCCCGTCGTGGTGCTGTCGGGCCCCCGGGTCGGCGACCGCCACGACCACGTCACCGTGAGCAACACCGAGGCGATGGCCGAGCTCACCCGCCACGTGCTCGCCCAGACCGGCGGCCGTGCGCCGACCTACCTCGCCGGGCCCGAGGACTCGCCCGACGGCGGGCAGCGGTGGCAGGGCTTCCGAGAGGCGATCGCCGCGGCGGGCCTCTCCGTCGATGACGTCCAGGTGCTGCGCGGCGACCACACCCGCGCCTCGGGGCGGCGCGTGGGGGAGGGTCTCGTCGGGAGGGGTCTGCCCCCTGCGCTCATGTCGTCGAACGACCAGATGGCGCTCGGCGTCCTGGACGCGTTCCGCGGAGCCGGCGTCCGCGTTCCCCATGACGTGGTCGTCACGGGGTTCGACGGGATCGACGCCGCCGCGCTGTCGAGCCCGCCCCTCACGACCGTGCGCCAGCCGATGCTGGAACTCGGCCGCGCGGCCATCCAGGTGCTCGCGCGCCGACTGACGGCGCCCGCCGCCGCGCCGATGTCGGTCAGCCTGCCCGTCGAGGTGCTGCTGCGCGACAGCTCCGACCGCGGGCGCTGAGGTCCGGCGCGCACCTTCCGCAAGCGGAACACGGCTCTTGCGCTCGCCGAATGTATGCGCTTACACTCGACGAGCGGCTCGCGCCGCGGGTGCCTCCTCTCCGGTCGCGCCCCTTGTGACAGAGACGACATGAGGTCATACCGTGCCGAAGACGCGCACCTTCCGCCGCTGGCGCAGAGCCGCCCTCGCGGGAATCGCAGCGGCCGCGCTCGCCGTGAGCGGCTGCAGCATCCAGATCACCTCGCAGCCCGATCCCTCCATCGGCGACGACACGATGCTCATCAACGCCGACCACGGCAATCCGCTGTTCTCCCGCAACTTCAACCCGTACCTCACCAACACGCGCACGGCCGCGCGCTGGATGTACGAGCCGCTCATCCTCGTGAACCCCCTCGACGGGTCGCTCACGCCGTGGCTCGCCTCGGAGTGGGAGCAGCCGGACGCCGAGACCATCGTGATGACGGTGCGCGAGGGCGTCACGTGGAGCGACGGCACCCCCTTCACCGCCGAGGACGTCGCCTTCACGTTCGAGATGCTGAAGGAGACGCCCGCCAACGACATCTACGGCGCCTGGCAGCACCTCGCCGGCGTCGAGACCGACGACGACACCGTCACCTTCCACCTGCAGGGCGAGGACGCCCCGGCGCTGTCGATCATCGGGAAGACCTTCATGGTGCCCGAGCACATCTGGGCCGACGTCGACGATCCCGGCACGTGGCGCAACGAGGAGCCGGTGGGCACGGGCCCGTTCGTACTCGGCAACTACAACGACCAGCAGTACTCGATGGACCGCAACCCCGACTACTGGCAGGCGGACTCGATCGAGATCGAGCACATCATCCTCCCCGCCACCAACACGCAGCTCGACACGGTGACGCGCGGCTACGACTGGGCGTACTCCTTCATCTCCGACGTCGAGGGCACCTGGGGCGCCGCGAGCGAGCACAACCGGTTCTGGTTCCCGCCGGTCGGCATCATCTCGCTCATGCCCAACCTCGAGCAGGCGCCGTTCGACGACGTCGACGTACGGCGCGGCATCGCGCTGGCACTCGACCGCGACGAGATCGCGGAGACCGCCTCCGAGGGGTACATGGAGCCCGCGGGACAGACCGGCCTCATCCTTCCGAACCAGGAGGAGCACCTCGACCCCGCCATCCCCGACGGCGGCATCATCGCGCAGGATCGCGATGCGGCGCTGGAGTCGTTCGCCGACGCCGGCTACACCCTCGAGGGCGAGCGGCTCGTCGACGGCTCGGGCGAGCAGCTCTCCTTCTCCCTCACGACGGCGAACGGATACTCCGACTGGACGCGCGCGGCCCAGGCCGTGCAGCGCCAGCTCGGCGAGGTGGGCATCGACGTCTCCCTCGAGCTGCCGCAGCCCGCCGGCTACCAGTCGGCCATCGCGAACGGGGACTTCGAGATGGCGATCGGCGGCATGGGCAACGGCGAGGTCTATCAGGCCTTCAACAGCCTGCTCTCCAGCGACTTCTACGTGCCGATCGGCGAGACGACCGCGAACAACTTCGAGCGCTTCCGGTCCGACGAGGCCGACGCGCTGCTGAGGGAGTACCGCTCGACCGTCGACGAGGAGCGGCAGACCGAGATCGTGCACGAGCTGCAGGGCATCGTCTACGAGGAGATGCCCGTCATCGGCCTCTACTACGGCGGCAGCTGGGGCCTGTTCAACGACGCCAAGTTCACCGGATGGCCGAGCGCCGAGGACCCCTACATGATCCCGCAGAACTACGACTCCGCCCCGCTCATGATCTTCACGCGGCTCGAGCGGGTGGAGGACGACAAGTGAAGTACGTGCTGCAGAAGCTCGGCCTGTTCGCGCTCACCCTGTGGGCCGCGATCACCCTGAACTTCTTCCTGCCCCGGCTCATGCCGGGCTCGCCGGCCGACGCCGCGCTCGCCAAGCTGTCGCAGAACGGCCCGGTCTCGGACGCGACCCGGCTCGCCATCGAGGCCCAGCTCGGCGTGCCGACGGGCTCGCTCTGGGACCAGTACGTGTCGTACCTGGGGCAGGTCGTGCGCCTCGACTTCGGCGTCTCGTACACCTTCTACCCGCAGTCCGTGTCGAGCATGGTCTCCACGGCGCTGCCGTACACGATCGGGCTCGTCGGGATCGTCACCGTCCTCGCCTTCGTCATCGGGACGCTGATCGGCGTCGCCGCCGCCTGGCGCCGGGGCGGATGGCTCGACTCGCTGCCGACGCTCACCGGCTCGTTCCTCAGCACCTTCCCCTACTTCTGGACCGCGCTGCTGCTGCTGTTCTTCCTCGGCTACGTCTTGCACTGGTTCCCGACCACGGGGGCGTACGCCGCCACCACCACCCCGGGCTTCACCCTGGCGTTCATCGGCGACCTCGTCCGTCATGCCGTGCTGCCGGCGCTGACGATCCTCCTCACCTCGCTCGGCGGCTGGATCATCGGCATGCGCAACGCCATGATCAACACGCTCGGCGACGACTACGTCACCTTCGCCGAGGCCAACGGCCTGCGCGGCCGCACCATCGCCATCCGCTACGCCGCGCGGAACGCCATCCTGCCGAACCTCACCGGCTTCGGGCTCACGCTCGGCGGAGTCGTGGGCGGATCGATCCTCGTCGAGCAGGTGTTCGGGTACCCCGGAATCGGCTACCTGCTCTTCAACGCCGTGATCGGGCAGGACTACCCGCTCATGCAGGCGCTCTTCCTGATGATCACCGTGAGCGTGCTCATCGCCAACTTCCTCGTCGACATCCTGTACGGCGTGCTGGACCCAAGGACCCGCCGATGACCACCACCATGACCGTCAAGACGCCCGAGCGCCGGATCGCGTCGCCCAGCCGCTGGCGCTCCCTCGGCCGGATGGCCCAGACGCTGTGGGCCAACGGCAAGGCGCGCATCGGCCTCTGCATCCTCGGCTTCTTCGTGCTCGTCGCCGTGCTCGCGCCGGTGATCGCCCCGTACGGACCGAAGGACAACGGCTTCGAGCGCAACGCCGACGCGTCGCCGGCGCACTGGCTCGGAACGACCGCGGCCGGCGAGGACGTGCTCAGCCAGCTCATCCACGGCACGCAGATCAGCCTCGTCGTCGGCTTCGCCGCCGGCATCCTCTCGACGATCGTCGCCGTGCTGGTCGGGCTCAGCTGGGGCTACCTCCGCGGCTTCGCGTCCGAGGCGGTGGGCTTCGTCGTGAACCTGTTCCTCGTGATCCCGGGGCTGCCGCTCATGATCGTCATCGCGGCGTACCTGCAGAACGGCGGCATGCTGATGATCATCGCCGTGATCGTCGTGACGGGATGGGCGTGGGGCGCGCGCGTGCTGCGCAGCCAGACGCAATCCCTCCGCGGCCGCGACTTCGTCGCCTCCGCGCAGTTCTCCGGAGACAGCCCGGCCCGGATCGTCTTCCACGAGATCCTGCCCAACATGACCTCGATCATCGCCGGCACCCTCTTCGGCGCCGCGACCGCGGCCATCCTCGCCGAGGCGGGCCTGGAGTTCCTCGGGCTCGGCGACTCCAGCATCGTCAGCTGGGGCACGATGCTCTACTGGGCGCAGAACTCCAACTCCCTCCTCACCGGCCAGTGGCTGCTGCTGTTCGCGCCCGGCCTCTGCATCGCCCTCCTCGCCCTGAGCCTCACGCTCATCAACTTCGGCGTCGACGGCATCTCCAACCCGCGCCTGCGCGAAGGAAAGGGACGATGAGCATGGCACCCGAGATCCTGCTGGATGTCCAGGGCCTGTCGGTCGAGTACGCCTCCCCGGGCGCGACGCCGGTCACCGCGGTCTCCGACGTCTCGTTCACGCTGCGGCGCGGCGAGTTCGTCGGCCTCGTCGGGGAGTCCGGGTCGGGCAAGTCCACGCTCGGCTTCGCCCTCACCCGGCTGCAGAAGCCGCCGGCGCGGATCAGCGACGGCCGCATCCTCTTCGGAGGCCGCGACATCCGGGAGCTCGACGCCGAAGAGCTGCGCCGCCAGCGGCAGGGCGGCTTCGCCATGGTGCTGCAGTCGGGCATGAACGCGCTGAACCCGGTGCGCACGGTGCGCCGGCACTTCTTCGACGTCTTCGCCGCGCACGACCACGTCACGGGCGACGCCCGCGAGGCGCGCGCACGGGACCTCGCCGCGAAGGTGGGCCTGAAGCCCGAGACGCTCGACCGCTACCCCGACGAGCTCTCGGGCGGCATGCGCCAGCGCGCGTCCATCGCGATCGCCCTCGCGCTCGAGCCGCAGCTCATGGTGTTCGACGAGCCGACGACCGCCCTCGACGTGCTCGTGCAGCACGCCGTGATGGACACCATCGCGTCCCTGCAGCGCAGCGAGCAGTTCACGGCCATCCTCATCAGCCACGACCTCGGCATCGTCCTCGAGGCGACCGACCGCGTCATGGTCATGCACGAGGGCCGCATCGTCGAGGACGCGCCCAGCCGCGACATCCTCGAGCGGCCGCAGGACCCGTACACGCGCATGCTGCTGAGCCACTACGCCGACCCGCGCGCGGAGACGATCAGCATCCCCGGCTTCGTCGACCTCGGCACGCGTCGGCGGGAGGGGCGGCAGCGAGCCGACCTGACCGAGACCGTCCCGACGGTGGGTCATCGCGACTCCCGCCGCGCCGACGCGGCCGTCGTCGTGGCGGGCGTCTCGAAGGTCTATCCCGCCCCGCGTCGAGGAGCCGACCGCGTCACGGCGGTCGACGACGTCTCGTTCCGCCTCGAACCGGGGGAGTCGCTCGCGCTCGTCGGCGCCTCGGGCTCGGGCAAGTCCACGCTCGCGAAGCTCATCACCGGCGTGGAGAAGCCGACGTCGGGCACCGTGCGCTTCGGCGACGTCGACGTGGCGGGACTCCGCCGCCGGGGGCTCCGCGACCTGCGGAAGGACGTGCAGATGGTCTTCCAGGACCCGTACGCCGCGCTCAACCCGCTGCACACCGTCGAGTACACGCTCACCCGTCCGGTCGTGAACCATACGGGGCTCCGCGGTCGCGACGCGCGGCGGCGCGTGCTGGAGCTGCTGGAGACGGTCGGGCTCGCTCCCGTGGAGCAGTTCGCCGCGAAGCTCCCGCACCAGCTCTCCGGCGGCCAGCGGCAGCGCGTGGTGATCGCCCGGGCGCTCGCGAGCGACCCGCAGGTGCTCATCGCCGACGAACCGGTGTCGATGCTCGACGTGTCGCTGCGCGCGGGCGTGCTCGCGCTCCTCGAGGACCTGCGCGAGCGCTGGGGGATCAGCATGCTCTACATCACGCACGACCTGCTGAGCGCGCGGCTGGTGACCGAGAACATCCTCGTCCTCAACCAGGGCAGGGTCGTCGAGCGCGGCGAGACGGCTCAGGTGCTGCGGCACCCCGAGGACCCCTACACCGTGGGGCTGCTCGACGCGGTCCCGAATCCCGCCAGGGCGCGCTGAGCGCCCATCCGACCGCCGGCGCGGAGAAGCGCGCCGTCATCGTCACGAGAGGAGCCCCTGTGCTCGCATTCCCCGAAGGCTTCCTCTGGGGGGCCGCCACGGCGGCCCATCAGGTGGAGGGGAACAACATCGGCAGCAACTGGTGGGTCATGGAGCACGCGGAGGGGACGACGATCGTCGAGCCCTCCGGCGACGCCGCCGACCACTACCACCGGTACCCGGAGGACATGCGCCTCCTCGCGGCCGCCGGCCTGAACTCGTATCGCTTCTCGATCGAGTGGGCCCGCATCGAGCCCGAGCGCGGCCACGTGTCGCGCGCGGCGCTCGACCACTACCGGCGCATGATCGACACCGCCCGCGAGGTCGGCCTCGATCCCACGGTCACGCTCATGCACTTCACCGTGCCGCGCTGGTTCCAGGACGACGGGTTCTGGCGTGCAGCCGATGCGGTCGACCTCTTCGCCCGGTACACCGAGACGGTGCTGCCGCTCCTCGAGGGCGTCGGCTACGTCTGCACGATCAACGAGCCGAACATCGCCGCCATGCTGGCCGGCGGCGAAGACGCGGCGAACCTCGTCGCGTACGGGCTGCCGAACCCCGATCTCGCGGTGGCCGACACGCTGCTCGCCGCGCACCGACGCTCGTCGGAGATCCTCCACAGCGTGCCCGGCATCCGCGCCGGGTGGACGATCGCGACGCAGGCGTTCCACTCGACGGGCGAGCCCGGTGCCGACGAGAAGCTGCACGAGTACGGCCATCCGCGCGACTTCTGGTACCTCGAGCAGTCGGCGGGCGACGACTTCGTCGGCGTGCAGGCGTACACGCGCACGTTCATCGGGCCGGATGGCCCCCGTCCGGTCGCCGAGGACGTCGAGACGACGCTGACGGGGTGGGAGTTCTTCCCCGAGGCGCTCGAGCTGGGCGTCCGCAGCGCGTGGGAGCTCTCCGGAGGCGTCCCGGTCCTCGTGACGGAGAACGGCATCGCCACCGCCGACGACACCCGTCGCATCGCCTATACGCGCGGCGCCCTCGAGGGGCTCCACCGCGCGATGGCCGACGGCATCGACGTGCGCGGCTACCAGCACTGGAGCGCGCTCGACAACTACGAGTGGGCGAGCGGATACCGGCCCACCTTCGGGCTCATCGCGTTCGACCGCGAGACGTTCGCGCGCACCCCGAAGCCGAGCCTCGGCTGGCTCGGCGACGTCGCCCGACGGGGTGGCCTCGACTGAGCCCGCCGGATCGAGCAGCCAGTCCGAGCACGCGGTCTGACGGCGGGGTCTCCCGCCGTCAGACCCAGCTCGGCATCCAGCTGTGCAGGCGCCAGAGTCCGTACGGCTCCGGGATGCCCAGCGCGAGCGGCAGGTAGAACAACGCCACGGCGATCGCGACGACGAGGAAGACGGCGACGACCGCGCGCCACCTTCCGCGGGCGCGCCGAGCGGCATCCGCGGCGAACGCGATCTCGAGCTCCGTCGGATCGGGCAGCAGCACGCTCTCGCGCACCCGCGTGAGATGCTGCAGCGCGAGCGCGAGCGACAGGATGACGAACGGCAGCATCGTCACCGTGTAGAACTGGAACACCGTGCGCTCGGGATAGAGCAGCCACGGCAGGTAGGTGACGGCGAGCCCGGCGAGCGGGAACGCGTACCGCGCGCGGCGCGTGCGGATCACGAGCCACAGCAGATACAGCGCGGCGGCGAAGCCCGCGTACCAGACGACCGGATTCGGGATGCTGGAGATCTCCGCCATGCAGTCGTCGGACCATCCGCACGTCGTCGAGCCGACCTCGGGGCGCGAGACCCACATGGCGGTGGGGCGCAGGAGCAGCGGCCACTGCCACGCGGGGCTGGCATACGGATGGCTCGCGCTCAGCTGCACGTGGAATCCGTAGATCGCCTCGTGGTAGTTCCACAGGGCCGCGAGCGGATTCTCCGCGCTGAGCCGGTCGTACCCGCCGGTCGTGCGCAGCCATCCGGTCCAGGAGACGAGGTAGACAACCGCGGCGGCGGGCACCAGCAGCAGGAAGGTCGCTGGGGCCTGACGCGCGATCGCGGAGACGTACCACTCGCGCACGCCGGCCCGGCGCCGCCACAGGGCGTCCATCGCGACGAGGCCGAGGCCGGCCCCTGCGAGCACGTAGAGCCCCGACCACTTCACGGCGCTCGCGGCGCCGAACGAGACGCCCGCCGCGACGAGCCAGGGGCGGCTCCAGATCACGGGGCCCCACGTGGCGGGCCCTGCGCGCAGGATGCGGTCCCGAGCCGCCGGGCCGTCGATCGCGAGGAACCAGAACCCCAGCAGCACGAAGAAGGCGAGGATCCCGTCGAGAAGCGAGACGCGGCTGAGGGCGACGGCCAGCGGGTCGATGGCGAGGAGGAGCCCGGCGACGCCCGCCACCGCCATGGATCCGCTCACGCGCTTGGCCACGAGGGTCAGCAGCGGCACGAGCAGCGTGCCCACGACCGCGGTGCCCATGCGCCAGCCCCAGCCGGTGTCGGCTCCGAAGACCGCGAGGCCGAGCGCGATGATCCACTTCCCGAGCGGCGGGTGCACGACGAAGGAGCCCTCCGTCGTGTAGACCCCCGGGTCGCCGGCGAGGAAGGCCTCGTTCGCCCCGTCGCCCCACTGCCCCTCGTAGCCGAGGTTCAGCAGGGTCCACGCATCTTTCACGTAGTACGTCTCGTCGAAGACGAGCTCGTGCGGATGGCCGAGGCCGACGATGCGCAGGAGGCCGGCGAGCACGGCGAGGGCGGCGGGCAGGAGCCACGAGGAGTGGCGGCGGATGGCCAGGACCGCGCGGTCGCGAGGGGCGGTCGGCGCAGGCGTCACGACTTCAGCGTAGTCGGGGCTCGCGGCGCGCTCCGAGCCTGCTGACACTGCTCCCACAGGAGGGCTTCGTACGTTGGCGGGATGTCCTATTCCGCGCATCGCCCGGGGCGCTACGACTCGCAGGGGCGCATCATCCTCCACGACGACGACCCCGCCGCCGACGAGCCGCGCTACCACGAGCGGGAGTTCGTCCCGTCGACCGGAGCGACCCCCGCGGACGCGCTCGCGACCGAGCCCATCGCGGTCACCACGGCGACCGCCGTGCTGGAGCGGGAGCCGGAGGGCGTCGACGGGCTCGACCTCGACGAGCACGACCTCGACGGGGACCGCGACGAGCGCCCTGCCGACGAGCGCCCTGGCCGGTCGCGCGTCCCGCGCGTTCGGCCCGAGCGGCGACCGCGCACGCCGGGGTCGACGCTGCGTCGCCTCGCGATCCTCGGCGGCGCCGACGGACACGTGCTCGACGAGGTGCCGACCGAGACGCCGCGATTCGTGCAGATGTTCTTCGTGCTCCTCGGCACCGCGCTCGTGTCCGCGCTGTCGATGCTGTTCGCCCTCATGACGGGCGTGCAGGTGTCGGTGTGGCTGGCCATCCCGCTCGCCCTCGTGTGGGCCGGCATCGTGTTCAACCTCGACCGGTTCCTCACCTCGACGATGACCGCGACTCGCAGCATCGGCAAGCTCATCGGCCTGGCCATCCCGCGGATCATCCTCGCCACCCTCATCGGCCTCGTCGTCGCCGAGCCGGTGGTGCTGCAGGCGTTCCACAACGACATCGCCCGCGAGGTCGCGACGACCAACCTCGCGCAGGCGCAGGACGACCAGACGAGCCTCGACGAGGGGCCCGAGAAGATCGCGCTCGATGAGGCCACCGCGCGCCTGAGCGATCTGCAGAACCAGGCGGCGACGGGCGTCGTCTCGGGCACGGAGTCGGGCTCGGCGTCGCAGGCCGCCGCGCAGAGCGCCGTCGACGGGCTCACCGAGAAGCTCGCCGCGCAGCAGCAGGTCATCGACGACGCGCGCGCCCTCTACCAGTGCGAGCTCGACGGCACCGGCGCGGGCGACGTCGCCGGCTGCACGGGCGTGCAGGGCGAGGGCGCGAGCTCCGACGCCGCGCAGGCGCAGCTGCAGGCCGCTCAGGCGACCTACGACGACCTCGCCGCGCAGCTGCGCGACGCGAACGCTGCGCTCGCGACGGCCGAGACCGCTGCGGGCGAGCAGGCCTCGGCCTCCGAGGCGCAGAACCGCCGGGCCGCGGAGGACCAGCTCCCGGCCGCGCAGGCCACCTACGACCAGGCGCTCGCCGCGTACGACGCGCGAGCCAGCGCGGTCGCCGAGGGCAACGCCGACGCGAGCGGGCTCCTCAGCCAGATCAGCGCTCTGAACCGCCTCGCCGATCGCGAGCCGGCGATCTGGTGGGCGCACCTGCTGATCGCCGCGCTGTTCTTCATGATCGAGCTGCTCCCCGTCGTGGTGAAGGTGCTCACCGGCTACGGCGAGCCGTCGCTGTACGAGAAGGCCGCGGCCATCCGCCGAGAGGTGCACCTCGATCGCGTGACGACGGCGGGCTTCGCGGACCGGGCGGCCATCCTCTCCGGCTCCTCGGCGCGCGCCTAGGCTGGCGGGGTGATCATCCTCGCCGCGACCCCCATCGGCAACCTCGGCGACGCGTCGCGCCGGCTCGTCGAGCTGCTCGAGTCGGCCTCGGTCGTCGCCGCGGAGGACACGCGGATGACGCAGCGTCTGCTGGCGGGGCTCGGCGTCGCCAACCGGCCGCGGCTCATCGCGCTCCACGACCACAACGAGCGGCAGAAGTCCGCCGAGCTCGTCGAGCTCGCGCGGGAGGACGACCTCGTCGTGCTCACCGACGCCGGCATGCCGACCGTGAGCGACCCCGGCTACGCGCTCGTGCAGACGGCCGCCGCCGCCGGCGTGCTCGTCACGGTCGTGCCGGGACCGTCCGCCGTGCTCACGGCGCTCGCGGTCTCGGGTCTCCCCACCGACCGCTTCACGTTCGAGGGGTTCGTCGCGCGCAAGCCCGGAGACCGACGCAGGGCGCTCGCGGCGCTCGCCGCGGAGCCGCGCACCATGGTGTTCTTCGAGGCGCCCACCCGCGTCGCCCAGACGCTGGCCGACATGGCGACCGCGTTCGGCGACGACCGTCGGGCCGTGGTCGCGCGCGAGCTGACGAAGCTGCACGAGGAGGTCGCGCGCGGCACCCTCGCCGAGCTCGTCACGTGGGCCGGGGGCGGCGTGCGCGGCGAGCTCGTCATCGTGGTGGCGGGATCCGCGCGCACCGAGACGCCCATCGAGGACGCGGTCGGCCAGGTGCTGGCGCTGGTCTCGGCCGGCGGTCGGCTGAAGGACGCGGCCGCCGAGGTGGCGGCGGCGACCGGACGGTCGTCGCGCGAGCTGTACCAGGCCGCCCTCGCCGCGCGGTCCTGAACGGCCCGCCCGTGGATCGGCGGCGGCGCGGAGGACGCGCGGCCCGCAATAGACTCTCCAGGTGACTTCCGGCCGTTCCTTCTACATCACCACGCCGATCTACTACCCGAGCGATGTGCCGCACATCGGGCACGGGTACACGACCGTGGCGGTGGACACGCTCGCGCGCTGGCACCGTCAGGCCGGAGACGACACCTGGATGCTGACCGGCACCGACGAGCACGGTCAGAAGATGATCCGCGCGGCGGCCGCCAACGGCGCCACTCCGCAGGAGTGGGTCGACAAGCTCGTGGCCGAGTCGTGGCAGCCGCTGCTGCGGACCCTCGACGTCGCGAACGACGACTTCATCCGCACCACGCAGGAGCGTCACGAGAAGAGCGTGCAGCTCTTCCTCCAGGCCGTGTACGACCGCGGCTACATCTACGCGGGCGAGTACGAGGCGCTGTACTGCGTCGGCTGCGAGGAGTTCAAGCCCGAGAGCGAGATCGTCGACGGCGCGGGACCCTTCGAGGGGCTGAAGGTCTGCGCGATCCACTCGAAGCCCCTCGAGCTGCTGCAGGAGAAGAACTACTTCTTCAAGCTCAGCGAGTTCCAGGACCGCCTGCTCGCGCTCTACCGCGAGCGCCCCGACTTCGTGCAGCCGGAGTCCGCTCGCAACGAGGTCGTCGCGTTCGTGCAGCAGGGGCTGAAGGACCTCTCCATCTCGCGCTCCACCTTCGACTGGGGCATCACCGTGCCGTGGGACGAGTCCCACGTCATCTACGTGTGGGTCGACGCGCTGCTGAACTACGCCACCGCGGTCGGCTACGGATCCGACACCGAGGGCTTCGAGCGCCGCTGGCCCGCGCACCACGTCGTGGGCAAGGACATCCTCCGCTTCCACGCCGTCATCTGGCCGGCCATGCTGATGGCGGCCGGCATCGAGGTGCCCGAGAACGTCTTCGCGCACGGATGGCTGCTGGTCGGCGGCGAGAAGATGTCGAAGTCCAAGCTCACCGGCATCGCCCCGAATGCGATCACCGACGTGTTCGGCTCCGACGCCTACCGCTTCTACTTCCTGTCGGCGATCGCCTTCGGTCAGGACGGGTCGTTCTCGTGGGAGGACCTCTCCGCCCGCTACCAGGCCGAGCTCGCCAACGGCTTCGGCAACCTCGCCTCGCGCGCCATCGCCATGGTCGGCAAGTACTTCGACGGCGCCGTGCCCGAGCCGGGTGCGTACACGGAGGCGGATCTCGCCATCCAGCAGATCGTCGCCGACGCCGCCGCCCACGCGGACGCCGCGATCGACCGGTTCCGGATCGACGAGGCCATCCGCTCGATCTGGACGATCGTCGACGAGCTCAACGGCTACATCACGCTGAACGAGCCGTGGGCGCTCGCGAAGGACGAGGCGCAGCGCGAGCGGCTGGGCACGGTGCTCTACACCTGCGTGGAGGGGCTCCGCGCGCTGGCCGTGCTGCTCTCGCCCGTCATGCCGCAGGCGACCGCCAAGCTGTGGGATGCCCTCGGGGTGTCGGGAGCGCTGGGTGCGCTCCTCGAGCAGCCCGTGCGCGAGGCCGGTGCCTGGGGCGGCGTGCCCGCCGGCACGAAGACCGGGGCGCTGCAGCCGCTCTTCCCGCGGGTCGAGCAGCCGGAGTGATCCGGGCGAGGGGGATGGCGTGAAGGACGAAGCGGCGGACGCGAGCGTCTACGTGCGCGAGCGCAGCAGGGACGGCCGGAAGGACCTCAGGTACCCGGCGGCCCCCGAGCCGCTCGCGGTGCCCGTCTACGACAACCACTGCCACCTGGAGATCGAGGACGGCGAGGAGCCGCTGTCGCTCGGGGAGCAGCTCGACCGCGCGAGCGCGGCCGGCATCGCCGGCGTCGTGCAGTCCTCCGGCGACATCGACTCGTCGCGCTGGGCCGTCCACGCGGCCGAGTCCGATCCGCGCGTGCTCGCGGCCGTGGCCATCCACCCGAACGATGCGCCCACCTACGCCGAGCAGGGGCGGCTCGACGAGGCGATCGCCGTGATCGACGCGCTGGCCGCGCACCCGCGCGTGCGCGCAGTGGGGGAGACCGGGCTCGACTTCTTCCGCACCGGCGCGGAGGGGCGCCCCGCGCAGCTGGCGTCGTTCGAGGCGCACATCGCGATCGCGAAGCGGCACGACATCGCGCTGCAGATCCACGACCGCGACGCGCATCGGGAGGTGCTCGACACCCTCCACCGCGTCGGAGCGCCCGAGCGGACCGTGTTCCACTGCTTCTCGGGAGACGAGGCGGTCGCGCGCGAGGCGAGCGAGGCCGGCTGCTGGCTCTCCTTCGCGGGCAATGTGACGTTCAAGAACGCGCAGAACCTCCGCGACGCGCTGCGGGTGACGCCGCGCGAGCGGATCCTCGTCGAGACCGACGCGCCGTTCCTCACGCCGACACCGCATCGCGGTCGGCCGAACGCGCCCTACCTGGTGCCGGTCACCGTGCGCTTCATGGCCGCCGAGCTCGACATCGAGCTCGACGAGCTGTGCGCGCAGCTGGCCGCCAACACCGTCGCCGTCTACGGGGAGTGGTCATGACCGTCCGGCTGCTGGGCGCGGGAGACATCCGCGAGCTCGCCGCGGAGCTCGACGTCACGCCGACGAAGAAGCTCGGGCAGAACTTCGTCGTCGACGCCAACACGGTCCGCCGCATCGTGCAGATCGCGCGCGTGCAGGCGGGAGAGCGCGTCGTCGAGGTCGGGCCCGGCCTCGGATCGCTGACCCTGGCCATCCTCGAGACCGGCGCGCGGGTGACCGCCGTCGAGATCGACCACCGGCTCGCCGAGCGGCTGCCGCGCACCGCGCAGGAGCGCGGGGTGCCCGACGGCGATCTCACCGTCGTCGACGCCGACGCGCTGCGGGTGACGGAGCTGCCGGGCGACCCGACCATCCTCGTCGCGAACCTGCCCTACAACGTGTCGGTGCCGGTGCTGCTGCACTTCCTCGAGACGTTCGCGCAGCTCGACCGAGGTGTCGTCATGGTCCAGTCGGAGGTGGGGGAGCGCCTCGCCGCCCCTCCCGGAAGCAAGGTCTACGGCGCGCCCAGCGTGAAGGCCGCGTGGTACGGCGACTGGCGGCTCGCGGGCAACGTCTCCCGCCAGGTGTTCTGGCCCGTGCCGAACGTCGACAGCGTGCTCGTCGCGTTCCAGCGCGCGGCCGACCCCCGTGGCACCGAGGAGGAGCGGCGGCGGACCTTCCGCATCGTCGACCTCGCATTCCAGCAGCGGCGCAAGATGCTGCGGCAGGCGCTGTCGGCGGAGCTCGGCGGCTCGGCGGCCGCGAGCGAGGTCCTCGAGCGCGCGGGCGTCGCGCCGACCGCCCGCGGCGAGTCGCTCGTGGTGGACGACTTCCAGCGCATCGCCCGCGAGATCGCCGCGACGAGCGCATCATGACCGTCGCGTCGTCGGAGCCCACCGTCCGCGTCCGCGCGCCGGGCAAGATCAACCTCTTCCTCGAGGTCGGTCCGCTGCAGGGCGACGGCTACCACCAGCTCGCGACGGCGTTCCAGGCGGTGTCGCTGTACGAGGACGTCGTGGCCACCGCCTCCGACGACTTCACGATGTCGGTCGCCGGGTCGATCGACGTGTCCGGCGTGCCGGTGGACGAGACGAACCTCGCCCTGCGCGCGGCGCGGCTCCTCGCGGCGGAGACCGGCTACTCCGGCGGCGTGCACCTCGACGTCTTCAAGGAGGTGCCGGTCGCGGGCGGCATGGGCGGCGGCTCGGCCGACGCCGCGGCAGCCCTCGTCGCCTGCGACACGCTGTGGGGCACGCGACTCGGATCGGCGGAGTTGCACCGGCTCGCCGCGCGGCTCGGCGCGGATGTGCCGTTCGCGCTCAAGGGCGGCACCGCGATCGGCACGGGGCGCGGCGACGAGCTCAGCCCCGCCCTCGCCCGCGGCCGGTTCGACTGGGTGCTCGTCGTGAACGAGGAGGGGCTGTCGACGCCCGAGGTGTACGCCGCGCTCGACCGGCACCGCGACCGCCATCGCGTCGACATCAGCCCCGCGCGCACGCTGCCGGAGGTCGACGCCGGGGTGCTGCACGCGCTGCGGGCGGGCGACCCCGCGATGCTCGCGGAGGCGCTGCGCAACGACCTGCAGGTGGCTGCTCTCGGCCTGCGCCCCGACCTCGCGGAGACGCTGGAGCTGGGGGAGTCCTCCGGAGCCCTCGCCGGCCTGGTGTCCGGATCGGGCCCCACGGTCGCCTTCCTCGCGGCATCGCCGGAGGCGGCGGTCGAGCTGCACGACATGCTCGACGCGTCGGGGCGCGACGTGCTCCTCGCGCACGGCCCCGTGAAGGGCGCCCGGGTCATCTCCTGACCGTCGCCCGACCGGCGACTGCCCGTCGTCTGACCGTCGCCCGACCGGCGACCGTCAGACCACGTCGTCGCTCAGGGCCTCGTGGATGCGGCGCAGGTCCTCCAGAAGCGAGCCCACGAGGATCCAGCGCAAGCCCGACGGCGCGGAGACCATCAGCGGCGACGTGAGGGCGGCCTCGTCGTGCGGCGGCTCGCCCGCCGTCGCGTGGTGGAGGCGCAGCCGCACGTCATGGGCAGCGCGGCGCAGCTGGACGGAGATGTCGCGCACGGCGGGCTCGCCGCTGAGATCGTCGTCGTAGTGGTCGTAGAACGCGCGGGTCATCCCGATGATCTGCGTGACGATCGGGCCGAGGCGATCGACGATCGCGCTGAGCCGTGCGAGGTCGTCGCGGTGCCGCGCGCCGCGCGGATTGAGCGCGAGCGACTCCGACGCCGCCAGGATCGCCGCATCCGACGCGTCGCGCATGGGTCGCAACAGCCGTGCGGTGAGCATGAGCTCCTCGAGCTCGGTGCGACCCCGCGGCGCCGACAGCGCGTCGGCCAGGCGCTCGAGCGCGCGCGCGACCTCCTCGCCGAGCGCGTCCACCGACGCGCGTGCGGGGGCGAGCGCGATCGGCGGCACCAGCACGATGTTCACGACGACGCCGATCGCGGCGCCGATCACGGTCTCGATCACCCGGTCGAGCGCGTAGTCCGGCGTCGACGGACCGAGGACCAGCACGAGGAGCGCGCTGATGGCGACCTGGTTCGCCGTCCCCGGAGTCATCCGCAGGAGCCAGGCGAAGGCCATGGCCGCGACGATCGCGATGATCACGACCCACGCCGCATCGCCGAGCAGGATGGCGACGGCCGAGGCGATGACGACGCCCGCGATGACGCCGACGCTGCGCTCGACCGCCTTGGCGAGGGACTGGTTGAGGCTCGGCTGCACGACGAGCAGCGCCGCGATGGCCGCGAACACCGGGGGCGGCCCCTCGGGGATGAGCGACCCGGCGATGAACCAGGCGGCGACCGTCGCGAGCGCGGACTTCGCCGCCTGCAGCGCGGGCGGGCGCCGCGGTGCGCGGATCGCAGCGGTCAGTCGCATGCGTCCACCGTATTCCCCTGCAGGTGTCGGCCGGCCGCCCTGTCAAGCTCCGAGCAGGAGTGGCGTCGACGGGGCCGATGCAGTTGGCTGTTCTCGTGGGTATCGAGTTCCGGTCGGCGAGCAAGAGCTATCCCGGCGGCGCGAAGGCGGTCGACGACTTCTCGCTGCACGTGCCCTCGCGCACGACGACGGTGCTCGTCGGCTCGTCCGGCTGCGGCAAGACCACCCTCCTGCGCATGGTCAACCGGATGGTCGATCCCACCGAGGGCGCGGTCCTCATCGACGACGAGGACGTGCGCACGCGCGACGCCGTGCAGCTGCGACGGAGCATCGGGTACGTCATGCAGAACGGCGGGCTCCTGCCGCACCTGCGCGTCGTCGACAACATCGCCACGGTCCCCGTCCTGCAGGGCGCCCCGCGACGGCAGGCGCGCGAGCGCGCACGCGAGCTCCTCGAGGTCGTCGGCCTCGACGCCTCGCTCGCCGAGCGGTACCCCGGTCAGCTCTCGGGCGGCCAGCAGCAGCGCGTGGGAGTGGCCAGAGCGCTCGCCGCCGAACCCAACATCCTCCTCATGGACGAGCCCTTCGGCGCGGTCGATCCCATCGTGCGCGCGGAGCTGCAGCGCGAGCTCATCCGCCTCCAGCAGGAGCTGGGCAAGACCATCCTGTTCGTCACGCACGACATCGACGAGGCCTTCCTCCTCGGCGACCACGTCGTGATCCTCGATCACGGGGCGCGGGTCGTGCAGCAGGGCTCGCCCGCCGAGATCCTCGCCGAGCCCGCAGACGACTTCGTCCGCGCGTTCGTCGGCATGGGCGGCGGTCGCCGCGAGCTCACGCTGCGCGAGACGGATGGCCGCACGGTCGTCGTCGACGGATCCGGACGCGTGCAGGGCGTGCTGAAGGACGCCACCGGATGACCTGGGTCGCCGACAACGTCGGGCTCATCCTGCAGCTGACCGCCGAGCATCTCCGCCAGAGTGCGCCGCCCATCCTGTGGGGGCTCCTCCTCGCGCTGCCGCTCGGATGGCTCGCGCACCGCAGCCGCGTGCTGCGCACGCCCATCGTCGTGACGACGGGGCTGCTCTACACGCTGCCGTCGCTCGCGCTCCTGCCGATCCTCCCCGTCGTCTTCGGCTTCAGCGCGCTCAGCGAGGCCAATCTCGTCGTCGCGCTGACGATCTACGCCGTCGCGATCCTCGTCCGCTCGGTCGTCGACGGGCTCGACTCCGTGGACGACGACACCCGCCGCTCGGCGGTGGCCCTCGGATACGGGCCGGCGCGGCGCTTCCTCGCCGTGGAGCTGCCGCTCGCGGGCCCCGTCATCCTGGCCGGGCTCCGCGTGGCGGCCGTGAGCACCATCTCGCTCGCGACCGTCGGCATCCTCATCGGGGTCACCAACCTCGGCTACCTCTTCACGAACGGGTTCCAGCGGCGCATCGTGCCGGAGATCCTCGCCGGCGTCGTGGCCGTGGCGGTGGTCGCGCTCATCGTGGATCTCGTGCTCCAGATCCTCGGCCGACTGCTCATGCCGTGGACGCGCGCGACGCTGCCGCTGCAGGCGGGGGCGCCCGCATGAACCTCCTCCTCGACGCGCTGGCGTGGCTGGCGTCGCCCGAGCGCCTGAGCGGAAGCCATCCGCTGCCACGCGCGTTCGCCGAGCACCTCGCGCTCACCTTCGGCTCGGTGGCGATCGCCGCGCTCATCGCCATCCCCGTGGGCTGGCTCATCGGCCACACCGGCCGCGGGCGCGGCATCGCGGTCGCATTGGCGGGAGCGGCGCGCGCGGTGCCGTCGTTCGGGCTCATCCTGCTGCTCGTCCTCCTCGTCGGCGTGCTGCACAAGGTCGAGGCGGCGGTCATCGCGTTCGTGCTGCTGTCGATCCCGTCGATCCTTGCGGGGGCCTACGCCGGCTTCGAGGCGATCGACCGGCGCACCGTCGACGCGGCGCGCGCCACCGGGATGAGCGAGGCGCAGATCCTGTGGCGCGTGGAGGCGCGCCTGGGCCTGCCGCTCCTCGTCGGCGGCGTCCGGGCCGCCGTGCTGCAGGTGGTCGCGACGGCCACGCTCGCCGCCTGGGTGAACGTGGGCGGGCTGGGCTTCGATATCCTGCAGGGCATCCAGCTGCGCCGGTTCGATCAGGTGCTCGGCGGCGCCATCGCGGTGGCCGTGCTCGCCCTCGTCCTCGACGCGGCCTTCGCGCTCCTGCAGCGACGAGCCGTCCCGGCGGGTATCCTCGCGTCCACCTCCCGCCGCCCCCGACGCGCGTCGCGCACGCGACGCTCCACCGAGAAGGAAGCACTCACGACATGAAGCACAGCACCCGGACGGCTCTCGCGGCCGCCTTCGCCTCCGTCGCCGTCCTCGCGCTCGCGGGGTGCGGGTCGTCGGACCCCCTCGAGGAGGACACCCCCGCGGCCGAGGAGAGCGGCTCCGCGGCGAGCGACGCGATCGTCGTGGGCTCGCAGGCGTACTACTCCAACGAGATCATCGCGGAGATCTACGCGCAGGCGCTCGAGGGCGCCGGCTACGAAGTGGAGCGCAGCTTCAACATCGGGCAGCGCGACGCGTACCTGCCGTCGCTCGAGAGCGGCGAGATCGACCTCTTCCCGGAGTACAGCGGCAGCCTCCTGCAGCAGGCGTACGACCCGGAGACCGAGGCGCGCACCCCCGACGACGTCTACGCGGCGCTCGTCGACGCGCTGCCGGAGGGGCTCACCGCGCTCGAGCAGTCCACCGCCTCCGACCAGGACTCGTACACCGTCACGGCGGCCTTCGCGGAGGAGAACGATCTCGAGGAGATCGGCGACCTCGCCGACGTCGACACGCCGCTCACGCTGGGCGGACCGGCGGAGCTCGAGGAGCGCCCGTACGGGCCGGATGGCGTGAAGGACGTCTACGGGGTGGACGTCGCCTTCTCGGCGACCGGCGACACGACCGTCGAGGAGCTGGTGGCGGGGACGATCCAGGTCGGCAACGTGTTCACCGCCGACCCGCGCATCGAGACCGAGGACCTCGTCCCGCTCGACGACCCCGAGGGGCTGTTCCTCGCCGCCAACGTCGTGCCGATCGCGTCGACCGACGTGGCGGACGAGATCGCCGAGGTCATCGACCCGGTGAGCGCCGCGCTCACGCCCGAGGGACTGGTGAGCCTGAACGTGCAGAGCACCGAGGACCAGCGCTCGCCGGAGGACATCGCCGCCGACTGGCTGGCCGAGAACGACCTCGCCTGACCCGCCCGTCTCACCGGCGCCCTGCCCTCTGGGGCAGGGCGCCGGTGTCGTCCGGATGGCCTCGCCACCGCCGATCCGGCATACTGAATGGGCGATGTGACCGTGCGCATCGCCCCGACAGTGAGGATGAGACGGCAGTGGCGAACGCGACGGAGCGGCCCAGGATGCCCAGCATCCGCGATGTCGCGCGCCTGGCGGGCGTCTCGCATCAGACCGTCTCCCGGGTGCTCAACGACCACCCCAGCATCCGCGTCGAGACGAAGCAGCGCGTGCTCGACGCCATCCGGCAGCTCGACTACCGCCCCAACGCCGCGGCCCGAGCGCTCGTCACGAGCAAGCTGAACCTCATCGGCATCCTGTCCGCATCGGTCGGGGAGTTCGGGCCCACCGCGTCGATCGCCGCCATCGAGGAGGCCGCCCGCAGCGAGGGCTATTCGGCGACGACGCTGAACCTCCCCGACACGTCTCCCGAGGCGATCGGCGCCGCGGTGCGCCAGCTTCTGCGGGAGCAGGTCGACGGGATCGTCGTGATCGCCCCGCAGGTGCGCGTCTTCCATGTCCTGCGCGGGATGGCCATCGACGTGCCGTTCGTGAGCCTGCAGACCTCGTCAGGGCAGGGGAGCGACAGCGTGGCCGCCGACCAGCTGGAGGGAGCGCGGCTCGCGACCCAGCACCTCATCGAACTCGGCCACGCCGACATCCTCCACCTGTCGGGACCCCAGGACTGGATCGAGGCGGATTCGCGCATGCGCGGCTACCTGCAGGCGCTGCGCGATGCGGATCTGCCGACGATCCCGCCCATCCGCGGGGACTGGACCGCCGACTTCGGCCACTACGCGGGGCGCGAGCTCGCGCGCCGACAGGACTTCACGGCGATCTTCGCCGCGAACGACCTCATGGCGATCGGCCTCATGCACGGCTTCCGCGACGCCGGCATCGACGTGCCGGGCGACGTCAGCGTGGTGGGCTTCGATGACATTCCGGTAGCGGCACATGTCTGGCCCCCGCTGACCACCGTGCACATCGATTTCGCCGAACTGGGGCGACGCGCCATCGCGCGACTGCTCGCGACGCTGCGCGGCGCCGACGACGACGTTCCGCAGCGGGAGGCGCCCGCTCTCGTCGTGCGGGATTCCGCTGCGACGCGCCGTTAGCGGAATGTGACACGGTGTCGGCTTGACACCCGGCCTGGCGCGGGTGCACGATGAGACGCGATGTGAACGGTCACACGAACGAAGTGAGACCGCGACGAGGCAGTCCCGGCATTTCCCGACCATGACTCCTCGTCGATGCATCCCTCCGCTGGGGCGGAGGAACAAAGTCCTGGATTCAGAGGAGAAACCCGTGAAGAAGCACCTTCTGCTCGTCGGCATCGTCGCCGTCGGCGGCCTGGCCCTCGCCGGCTGCAGCGGCGACCGCACCGGAGGCGGCGCCGCCGCCCCCGAGGAGGGCGGCGAGGTCGACACCAGCTCGATGACGATCGGCGTCGCGATGCCGACTCAGCAGTCCGAGCGCTGGATCGCCGACGGCGACAACGTCAAGGCGACCCTGGAGGAGATGGGCTACCAGGTCGACCTCCAGTACGCGAACGACGACATCCCCACGCAGGTCTCGCAGATCGAGAACATGATCTCGAGCGGCGCGAACGCCCTCATCGTCGCCTCGATCGACGGCACCACCCTGACCGACGTGCTGCAGACGGCCGCCGACCAGGACATTCCCGTCATCGCATACGACCGTCTCATCAACGGCACCGAGAACGTCGACTACTACACGACGTTCGACAACTACCAGGTCGGCGTGCAGCAGGCGACGAGCCTCCTCACCGGCCTCGGCGTGCTCGACGAGAACGGCGACGAGACCGGCGAGAAGGGCCCGTACAACGTCGAGCTGTTCGCCGGCAGCCCCGACGACAACAACGCGACCTTCTTCTGGGAGGGCGCCATGGACACCCTCAAGCCCTTCATGGACTCGGGCGTTCTCGAGGTGCCGTCGGGTCAGACCGACTTCGACCAGGCCGCGATCCTGCGCTGGCTGCCGGAGACGGCCCAGGAGCGCATGGAGAACATCCTCACGATCATCGGCGACACCAAGCTCGACGGCGTGCTCTCGCCCTACGACGGCCTCTCCATCGGCATCATCTCCGCTCTCACCAGCGGCGGCTACTCGGCCGACGACCTCCCGGTCGTCACCGGTCAGGACGCCGAGGTCGGCAGCGTGAAGTCGATCCTCGCCGGCGAGCAGTACTCGACGATCTTCAAGGACACGCGCCTCCTCGGTGAGACGGCGGCCGACATGGTCGACGCGCTCATGCACGGCGACGAGCCCGAGGTCAACGACACCGAGACCTACGACAACGGCGAGAAGGTCGTGCCGTCGTACCTCCACGAGTCGACCATCGTCACCGCCGACAACTACGAGGAAGTCCTCGTGGACAGCGGCTACTACGAGGCCGACGAGCTCAAGTAGCAGGACCAGCGAGCCCGCCGTCGCCGACCGGCGCGGCGGGCTCGCGTCCGCCACGACCCACCATCCTCACAGCGAGAGAGCGAACCTGTGAACACCATCCTCGAGATGCGCGACATCACCAAGGAGTTCCCGGGCGTCAAGGCACTGCAGAACGTGACGCTCGAGGTCGAGCGCGGCACCGTCCACGCCATCTGCGGCGAGAACGGGGCCGGGAAGTCGACCCTCATGAAGGTGCTGTCGGGCGTCTACCCGCACGGCACCTACGACGGCGAGATCGTGCTGGAGGGCGAGACCGCGGAGTTCCGCGACATCCGCGACTCCGAGCGCGCGGGCGTCGTCATCATCCACCAGGAGCTCGCGCTGAGCCCCTACCTCTCCATCGCCGAGAACATCTTCCTCGGCAACGAGCGGCAGAAAAGCGGCTTCATCGACTGGCACGAGACGAACGTCGAGGCGCAGAAGCTCCTCGCGCGCGTCGGTCTCGGCGACAACCCCGCCACGCCCGTCAACGAGATCGGCGTCGGCAAGCAGCAGCTCGTGGAGATCGCCAAGGCGCTCTCCAAGCGCGTGAAGCTGCTCATCCTCGACGAGCCGACCGCGGCGCTGAACGACGAGGACTCCGCCCACCTGCTCGACCTGATCCGGCACCTCAAGGGCCAGGGGATCACGTCGATCATCATCAGCCACAAGCTCAACGAGATCAAGGCGATCGCCGATCGCGTGACGATCATCCGCGACGGCCGCACCATCGAGACCCTCGAGCTGGCCGCCGACGAGGTGTCGGAGAACCGCATCATCAAGGGGATGGTCGGCCGCGACCTCGAGAACCGGTACCCCGACCGCACGGTCGACATCGGCGAGGAGGTCTTCCGCGTCGAGGACTGGTGGGTCGGCCATCCGACCGAGCCCGGTCGCACCGTCATCCACGGCGCGAACCTCAGCGTGCGCGCGGGCGAGGTCGTCGGCATCGCCGGCCTCATGGGCGCGGGCCGCACCGAGCTCGGCATGAGCATCTTCGGGCGCTCCTACGGGTCGAACATCTCCGGTCGCGTGTTCGTGCGCGGCAAGGAGGTCAACACGAAGACCGTGTCCGACGCCATCGCCGCCGGCATCGCATACGCGACGGAGGACCGGAAGGTCTTCGGCCTCAACCTCATCGAGGACATCAAGCGGAACATCTCGCTGGCGTCGCTCGGCAAGCTCGCCCGCCGCGGCTGGGTGAACGCGCAGGAGGAGTACGTCGTCGCGGAGCGCTACCGCAAGAGCATGAACATCAAGGCGCCGTCGGTCGCCTCGGTCGTCGGGAAGCTCTCGGGAGGGAACCAGCAGAAGGTCGTCCTCTCGAAGTGGCTGTTCTCCGACCCCGAGGTGCTCATCCTCGACGAGCCCACGCGCGGCATCGACGTCGGCGCGAAGTACGAGATCTACTCCCTCATCAACGAGCTGGCGGCGCAGGGCAAGGCCATCATCGTCATCTCGTCCGAGCTGCCCGAGCTGCTCGGCATCAGCGATCGCGTCTACGCGATCTCGGAGGGACACATCACCGGCGAGCTGCCCATCGAGAAGGCGACACCCGAGTCGCTCATGCAGCTCATGACCAAGGAGAAGGAAGCCGACCATGTCCTCAGCTAGCGCCACCGCCTCGCCCGCGCGCGGTGCGATCGCGTTCCTGACCTCACGGCTCCGGCAGATCGGCATCTTCATCGCGCTCATCGCGATCGTGCTGTTCTTCCAGATCGTGACGAGCGGTCGCCTGCTGACCGCCGGCAACGTCTCGAACATCATCGTCCAGAACAGCTACATCCTCATCCTCGCCATCGGCATGGTGATGATCATCATCGCCGGGCACATCGACCTGTCCGTCGGATCGGTCGCCGCGTTCGTCGGCGCGGTCTCCGGCGTGATGATCGTGCACTGGGGATGGCCGTGGTGGGCCGGCATCATCGTGTCGCTGCTCATCGGCGCGGTGGTCGGAGCCTGGCAGGGCTTCTGGGTCGCCTTCGTGGGCATCCCGGCGTTCATCGTGACGCTGGCGGGCATGCTCCTCTTCCGCGGTCTCACGCAGATCGTGCTCGGCAACACGCAGATCACGCCGTTCCCGACCGAGTACCGCCAGCTCGGCGGCGGCTACCTCTTCCCGCAGCTCTTCCCCGCGTCGAGCTCGCCCGCGGAGTGGATCACGGTCGGCCTCGGCGTCCTCGCGCTGCTGCTCTACATCGGCAACTCGCTGCGCGAGCGCGGCAAGCGCGTCAAGCTCGGTCTCGAGAGCGAGCCGGCGTCGTGGTTCTACACGAAGCTCGTCTTCATCTCGGCGCTCATCGCGTACATGACGTACCTGCTGGGCGTGGCTCCCGGGTCGCGCGGCACGCCGATCGTACTCATCGTGCTCGCGGTGCTCATCCTCGCGTACTCGCTCGTCATGAGCCGCTCGGTGTTCGGCCGTCACGTCTACGCGATCGGCGGCAACCGGCACGCGGCCGACCTGTCGGGCATCAAGTCGAAGAAGGTGGACTTCTACCTCTTCGTCAACATGGGCGTGCTGGCGGCGCTGGCGGGCCTCGTGTTCACCGGCCGCCTCAACTCCGCCGGCCCCGGCGCGGGAAACCTGTTCGAGCTCGACGCCATCGCGGCGGCGTTCATCGGCGGCGCCGCGGTGCAGGGCGGTGTCGGCACCGTGATCGGCGCCATCACCGGTGGTCTCATCATGGGTGTGCTGAACAACGGCATGTCGCTCCTCGGCATCGGAACCGACTACCAGCAGTTCATCAAGGGCCTCGTGCTGCTGCTGGCCGTCGCCTTCGACGTCTGGAACAAGCGCCGCACGCGCGCCAGCTGACGGCCATCCGCATCGGCAGATGAGAGGCCGGGACGTCTTCGAGACGTCCCGGCCTTTCGCTGTTGCCGACAGCGCGCCTGGCGCGCATACTGTGCGTGGATCGTCGATGACGACGGTTCACGGAGACCGGACGCACGGGGGTCGCCCGGGATGGATCGGCCTCGCGAAGGAGCGGGGTCGGGAATCGGAGTGACCCATGCGCAAGATCCCCGCGCTCGCCGCGCTCGTCGCGGCCGCAGCGCTCGCCCTCTCGTCATCCGCCGCCGCATCGGCGACCGGAGATGTCGCGTTGAAGCGGACCCCCAAGGTGTACGAATGGCCCACCGAGGTGGGCAACCCGTTCAGCCTCGTCGTCGACGGCAAGCGGGTGCTCGTCACCGACACCAGCTTCGAGACCAACGCCGGTGCGATCAGCCAGCTGCAGCGTGACGGCTCGCTCACGCCCCTCATCGAGGACGTGCCGGGGCTCGCGGGACTGGCTGTCCGCGGCGCCTGGATGGCCTACGGCTCGACCGTGACCGACTTCGGCACCTTCGAGAACGTCGAGGGAGGATTGAACATCCGCTCGCCTCGTGGCGGCACCGTCTACGCCGACATCCACGCCTACGAGGTCGCGAACAACCCCGACGGAGATGTGCAGTACGGGGTCGAGAACCCGAGCGCCTGCGTCACGGAGGCGCTCGGCGGACTGGGCATCCCCGCCAGCTACACGGGCATCGTCGACGCGCACCCGTACAGCGTGGCGAGCTGGAAGGGGAAGTGGCTCGTCGCGGATGCCGGCGCGAACGCGATCTTCACCGTGACCGACTCCGGGCAGGTGAGCACCCTCGCCGTCCTGCCCGCGCAGCCGACGGTGATCACGGCGGAGCTCGCCGCGGAGCTGGGGGTCCCGGACTGCGTGATCGGGGTCACCTACGCGTTCGAGGCCGTGCCGACCTCCGTCGCGGTCGGGCGGGGCGGCACCATTCTCGTCTCCACGCTGCCCGGAGGACCGGAGGGCCCCGCGGCCGGCGCCCGAGGGTCCCTGTGGGAGGTGAACCCCCGCAGCGGAGACGTCACGCTCGTCGCGTCGGGGCTCGCCGGGCCGACGAGCATCGCGACCGCGAAGGACGTCGTATACGTCGCCGAGCTGTCGGGCGGGCGCATCTCGCAGGTGCGCGACGGCCAGGTCTCGCTGGTGAGGGAGCTGCCCGGCGCGCTCTCGGTCGCCACCGGCGCCGACGGCACACTCTGGGCGGCCACCATGGCGCAGGAGCAGCCCGGGAAGATCATCACCATCTCGAAGGGCAAGGTGAAGGTCCAGGGGCGCTGGAAGGGCCACGACCACGGCCATCACGGCCACGGCGGCGGGCACCGGTAGCTGCGCGTTCACCTGTCCTGCGGGGCTCCCATCCTCTCCGGGTGGGAGCCCCGCTTCCTGTGAGGTGCGTCGCCTACCCTGGTAGGGACATGGCGCATCTTCTCGGGGCCGAGGCCCTTCATCTCGAGTTCCCCACCCGCATCGTCTTCGACTCCGTCACGCTCGGGGTGAACGAGGGCGACCGCATCGGCATCGTCGGCCGCAACGGCGACGGCAAGTCGAGCCTCCTCGCGATGCTCGCCGGTCGCCGCGAGCCCGACGGCGGCCGCGTCACCGTGCGCGGCGGCGTGACCATCGGCGTGCTCGATCAGGCCGACACCCTCGACGACGACGACACCATCGCGGGCGCGGTCGTAGGCGACACCCCCGAGCACGAGTGGGCAGGCGACCCGAAGGTGCGAGACGTCATCGCGGGTCTTCTCGGCGAGCTCCCGTGGGAGGCGCGCCTCGGTGAGCTCTCGGGCGGCCAGCGTCGCCGTGTGGCACTCGCGCGTCTCCTCGCCGGCGACTGGGACATCCTGGCCCTTGACGAGCCCACCAACCACCTCGACGTCGAGGCGATCGCGTGGCTGGCCGCGCACCTCAAGAAGCGCTGGTCCGCATCCAGCGGCGGCCTGCTCGTCGTCACGCACGACCGGTGGTTCCTCGACGAGGTCTGCACGGCCACCTGGGAGGTGCACGACCGCATCGTCGAGCCCTTCGAGGGCGGCTACGCGGCGTACATCCTGCAGCGCGTGGAGCGCGACCGGCAGGCGGCGGCCGTCGAGCAGCGCCGCCAGAACCTCGCCCGCAAGGAGCTGGCCTGGCTGCGCCGCGGCGCGCCCGCCCGCACCTCGAAGCCGAAGTTCCGCATCGACGCCGCCAACGAGCTCATCGCCGACGTCCCCGACGTCCGCGACAAGGTGGCGCTGCAGTCGCTCGCCGTCTCCCGCCTCGGCAAGGACGTCGTCGACCTCCTCGATGCCTCCGTGTCGTACGGCGACCGCGAAGTCCTCCGCCGTGTGGAGTGGCGCATCGCGCCCGGCGAGCGCACGGGCATCCTCGGGGTCAACGGAGCCGGCAAGTCCACCCTCCTCGGCCTCGTCTCGGGAACGGTCGAACCGACATCCGGCCGGGTGAAGCGCGGCAAGACCGTGAAGGTCGCCACGCTGACGCAGCGGATGGACGAGCTCGACCAGTACATGCAGGACCCGGTGCGGGTGGTCATCTCGAACCTCCGCACGAGCTACACGGTCGGCGCCGGATCGAAGGCGCAGGAGCTGACCCCCGGGCAGCTTCTCGAGCGGATGGGCTTCTCGTCCGTGCAGCTCTCGACTCAGGTGAAGGATCTGTCGGGCGGGCAGAAGCGCCGCCTGCAGCTGCTGCTGATCCTCCTCGACCAGCCGAACGTGCTGATCCTCGACGAGCCGACCAACGACCTCGACACCGACATGCTCGCCGCGATGGAGGACCTGCTCGACTCCTGGGCGGGCACGCTGCTCGTCGTCTCGCATGACCGGTACTTCCTCGAGCGCGTCACCGACCAGCAGTACGCGGTGCTCGAGGGGCGGCTGCGTCATCTGCCGGGCGGCGTCGACGAGTACCTCAAGCTCCGCCACGCGCAGGATGGCGCGCGCGAGACGAAGACGGCGGCTCCCGTCGCGACATCCGGACTCTCCGGCGCGGAGCTGCGCGCCGCGCAGAAGGAGCTCGCGGCCGCCGAGCGGAAGCTCGAGAAGCTGGCGGGCGACATCAAGAAGGTGCACGACCGGATGGCGGCGCACGATCAGGGCGACTACGAGGGCCTGGGCGCGCTGTCGGCGGAGATCCGCGCGCTGCAGGAGCAGACGGATCAGGTCGAGGAGCGCTGGCTGGAGCTGTCCGAGCAGATCGGCTGACCGCACGCCCTCGGCTGCGGCGGCCTGGGAGGATGACGACATGCTCATCTCTCACCGCGACATCGACGGCGTCGGCCTGGGCACGGCGCCGTTCGCCTTCCGCGACGGCTCCCTGGAGGACTCGCTGGCGACGGTGCACGCCGCCCTCGACGCCGGAGTCGAGCTGATCGACACCGCGCTCGCGTACACCCGGCCCGACGTCGAGTCGTACGCGGAGGCCGTCGTCGCGACCGCGCTGCGCGGCGTCGCGAACCCGCCGCTCGTGGCGACGAAGGGCGGACACTGGCGCGAAGGCGACCGCTTCCCGGTGGACGGCCGACCCGAGACGCTGCGTGCCCACTGCGAGATCAGCCTCCGCAGTCTCGACGTGGAGCGCATCGACCTGTACCAGCTGCATCACGTCGACCCCGAGGTGCCGATCACGGAGAGCATCGCCGCGCTCGCCGCGATGCAGGCCGAGGGGCTCATCGGCGCGATCGGCCTCTCGAATGTCACCGAGGAGCAGCTGGACGAGGCCGGCGCGGTCGCGGAGATCGCATCCGTGCAGAACCGCCTCTCGTACGCGCGCCCGGACGATCTCCGGCTGGCGCAGCTCTGCGCGGAGCGGGGGATCGCGTATCTGGCCTACATGCCGTTCGACGGCGGCGGCGCTCCCGTCGCTCCGGCGATCGAGGAGGTCGCGCGACGGCGCGAGGTGAGTCCGCAGCGCGTCATGGTCGGATGGCTGCGCGCGATGTCGCCGTCGATCGTGCCGTTGGTCGGCGCGAGCCGTCCCGCGTCGATCGCGGACTCGGCCGACCTGCTCGATCTCACCTCCGACGACCTGTATCTGCTGGGCAGCGGCGTCCCCGGGCGTTGACCGAGCGGAGCGGGTCGAAACGCCGCGACCTGCTCTCGGGGACTCGCGTCTTCTCGGACGTTGAGCGAGCGGAGCGAGTCGAAGCGCGGCGACCCGCTCTCGGGGACTCGCGTCTTCTCGGACGTTGAGCGAGCGAAGCGAGACGAACGCGGCGACCCGCTCTCCGAAACCCGCGCCCCCTCGGACGTTGAGCGAGCGGAGCGAGACGAAATGCGGCGACCCGTCCTCCGAAACCCGCGCCCCCCTCGGACGTTGAGCGAGCGGAGCGAGTCGAAGCGCGGCGACCCGCTCTCGGGAACTCGCGTCTTCTCGGACGTTGAGCGAGCGAAGCGAGACGAAACGCGGCGACCCGCTCTCGAAGTCCCGCCCCCGGCTCATCCGCTCGGGGGCGCCACCGCGCACCCTCCGCGCCCGGGATCCCAGATCCCGATCCGGCACACGGAGTCGGCGGGTGATCCACCTGCTTCGTCCTCGTGTTCGAATGTCCGTGGTCCCTGGGATGATGAGGGTATGAGATCCAACGAGGGGTCGGGTTCACGCAGTTTCTGGATGGAGCCTGCCGAAGAGGCGCTCATGCGAGAGCTGCTGGATGGCGTCGTGGCGACGCGACGCGCGGTGGCGGTCCTCGAGGCACGCCAGGTCGAGCTGGTCGCACAACTGGGGGAGATCTCGTTCCGGCAGTACGAGCGGGAGGTGGCCGCGGCCGGGGGAGTGCATGGGGAGACATGGGTGTTCCGGTCGATGGCCGAGGAGCTCGCGGCGGCGGTGGGGTCCACGCGTGGCAAGGCGGAGCGTGACCTCGCCGATGCGGAGGCGCTGACAGGGTCGTTTCCGACGGTGTTCGCGGCGGTGGAGGCGGGGGAGGTGACGCTGCCGCAGGCGCATCTGATCATCGAGCACGGAACAGGGCTCGACGACGAGACCCGAGCCGTCTACGAGCGGGTCGTGCTGGACAAGCTCGCAGCGCAGCCGCTGTCGCAACCGCAGCTGGGACAGATGGCGGAGTCCGTAGCGCAGGAGCTGCACCCGGTGCCGTTGCCGGATCGATTCGCGAGCGAGCACGCGAAGCGGTCGGTCGCGGTGCGGCGGGGGCGGGATGGGATGGCGCACGTCGACATCTACATGTCGCTGCTGCAGGCGGCGGGCGTGCTGGACCGGGTGCAGCAGCTCGCGCAGGCGGTGAAGGATGCGGCCGGCCCGGATGGGGACGACACCCGCACCGCCGCGCAGCGACAGGCGGACGTCGCGGCGGATCTGCTCCTGGCCGGAGCGCCGACCGCCGGTCCGCACGGCGTGCCGACCGGGACGGCGGGCGTCCGCGGCACCGTGCAGGTCACCATCCCCGCGCGAGCTCTCACCGCCGAGACGCAGGGCGATGACACCGAGGAGGGGCGCGACGGGGGCGAGACGCGCGACGAGAGCGAGAGAGCGCCCGCCCGAGAGCCGGCGCCCGCCCCCGGGGAGCTCGACTTCGACAGCATCGGGGATGATGACCCAGCCGATGATGACCCGGATGAGGACGACCCGGATGAGGTCTGGTCAGGCGAGGCCGGATTCGAAGATGAGCCCGACGAGGTCCCCCCGCCGGCGACGACGACGGGTTCGTTCGAGCGGCCGCCTGAATCACCACCCGAGCCGGAGAAGCCATCCGACGACGAGCTGCGGCGTCGAGCGAGGACTCGCGCGGCGCATTCCGGGGTGGCGACGCTGTGCGGGCACGGGGTGATCCCCGCCATCCAGGCGTGCGAGCTCGCGGCGGTCGCCACCGCCTGGGTGCGGCTGTTTCAAGACGCGCGCACCGGAGCGCTGCTGACAGTGGACCTGCGATTCCCGACTGCCGCGCAACGACGGTTCCTCAAGGCCCGCGATGAGCACTGCCGATTTCCCGGATGCCGCCGCCCGATCCGCAAACGCGTGTCCGACGCCGACCACACGATCGACCATGCCCTCGGTGGCCCGACCTGCGTGTGCAACCTCGCCTACCTCTGCGAAGGCCACCACACGTTGAAGCACCATTCCGCCTGGACCGTGGAGCAGAAGCCCGGTGGGGTGCTCGAGTGGACATCCCCCGCCGGACGCCGCTACGAGAACATGCCGGCGCCCATGGTCCGCTTCCTCCCCGACGAACACGACGCGAGCGCCGATGATCGCGCCAGCGCAGCACCACAGGAGCCGGTCGGGCCGTTCCCGTTCTGAGCCGTTGGTCGGCGGCACAGAGGGCCGCCGGCCGCGCCGATCAGGTCTCCGCTGCCGCCCAGCGTGCGAGCGCCGCGATGGGCTCCCGCAGCGCGAGGCCGCGATCGGTCAGCGCGTAGGCCCTGGTGTTGTGCCGCAGCGGCAGTCGGCGGATGACGCCCGCCGCTTCGAGTTCGCGCAGGCGGGTCGCCAGCATGTTCGTTCCCAAGCCGAGGTCGCGCTGCAGGTCGCCGTAGCGCTGCGGCCCGTCGAGAAGCCGCTCGACGATGAGCAGGGCCCATCGTGCTCCGACGAGGTCGAGGGCCGCGGCGAGGTCGCTCATGTCTGCGAAGCGATCTCCGGCTTCATCCAGAACGGCGAGTAGTGGTAGCCGTCGAGGTCGTCGAACTGGCGCTGGTACATGAAGGGGTAGTCGTCGGTGTCGCCGATCCGCCCGCCCGCGGCTGCGGCGCGCTCGATGAGCGCGTCGACCGCCGCCCGGCTGTCGAGATCGAACGAGACGGTGACCTTCGAGGGGGTGTCCGGCTCTCCGACCAGCTCCTCGACGCCGCCCACGCTCGCGTACATCTCTCGACTGCCGAGCATGACGTACTGCTCCGGCGCGATCGCGAAGCACGACACGTTGTGATCGGACATCTCGGCGTTGAGCGTCCAGCCGAGGGCGGTGTAGAAGGCGGTGGCGCGCTCGACGTCTTCGACGGGGCAGGTGATGAAGAGGCTCATGGCGTGATGCTTTCAAAATGAAAGTGCGACGTCAAGGGGAGTCCCGACGGAGGATCCGATCGCCTCGGACGCCGCTCTCGACAGGGCGCCTTCACATCGCGCCCGGATATAGTCCATGAGCTCGCACAGAGGAAGGCCGCACGGCAATGAACGAGACCCGCAGCGGCCAGATCCGCAGCCCCTGGCCCGCCCTGTGGGCGCTCATCATCGGCTTCTTCATGATCCTCGTCGACACGACGATCGTGTCGGTCGCGAATCCCGCGATCAAGGCCGCGCTCGATGCCGACACGAACAACCTCGACAACGTGGTGTGGGTCACGAGCGCCTACCTCCTCGCCTACGCGGTGCCGCTGCTCATCACGGGCCGCCTCGGCGATCGCTTCGGCCCAAAGAACATCTACCTCGTCGGCCTCTCGATCTTCACGCTGTCCTCGCTCTGGTGCGGCCTCTCGACGACGCTCGGCGGGCTCATCCTCGCTCGCGTCGTACAGGGGCTCGGCGCGGCGTTCATGACGCCGCAGACGATGGCCGTCATCACCCGGACCTTCCCGCCGAACCGCCGCGGCGCGGCGATGGGCCTGTGGGGCGCCACCGCGGGCGTCGCCACCCTGGTCGGCCCGCTCGCGGGCGGCCTGCTCGTGGACGGGCTCGGATGGGAGTGGATCTTCTTCGTCAACGTCCCCGTCGGCGTCATCGGCTTCGTCGCCGCATGGATCCTCGTGCCGAAGCTCGAGACCCATCCGCACCGGTTCGACATCCTCGGGGTCGTCCTCAGCGCGATCGCGGTGTTCCTCATCGTGTTCGGCTTGCAGGAGGGGGAGAAGTACGACTGGGGCGTCATCTGGGGCCCGGTGTCGGTGTGGGCGATGATCATCGCGGGCATCGTGGTGCTCGGGCTCTTCATCCTGCAGCAGGCCCGCACCCGCTCGGAGCCGCTCGTGCCGCTCGGCCTGTTCCGCGATCGCAACTTCTCCGGCGCGAACGTCGCGATCGCGGCGGTCGGCTTCACCGTCACCGCGCAGGCGCTGCCGCTGATGTTCTTCCTCCAGTCCGCGCGGGGCCTCACGCCCACCGAGGCCGCCCTTCTGATGATCCCGATGGCGGTCCTCTCCGGGGCGCTCGCCCCGGTCGCCGGACGCATCCTCGACCGCGTCGACCCCCGCGTGATCCTCGTGCCCGGCCTCCTCTGCGTCGCGGGCGGCCTGTTCTGGTACGCCGCGATCGTCGACATCGACACGCCGATCTGGATGTTCCTGCTCCCGTCGGCCCTGATGGGCGTCGGCAACGCCGGGATGTGGGGCCCCCTCGCGACGACCGCGACGCGCAAGCTGCCGCCGCGCCTCGCGGGAGCGGGTGCGGGCATCTACAACACGACCCGCACGATCGGCTCGGTCATCGGGTCGGCGGCCGTCGCCGCGTTCATGCAGGCGCGCCTCGAGGCGAACCTGCCCGGTCTCCCGGATGCCCCGGCGATGTCAGACGGGGCGATGCCCGCGGCCGTCGCCGACGGCTTCGCCAGTGGGATGGCCGAGGCCATCCTGCTGCCGGCCTGCGTCCTCCTCGTGGCGCTGGTCGCGTCGCTGTTCCTGCGCGGTGCGTCAGCCGGCGAAGGTGCCGTCGAAGCTCAGGCTGAGGCGGCGCAGCAGCGCGGCCAGGCGTGAGCGCTCCGAACTTGACAGCCGACCGAGGATCTCCGCCTCAGCATCCATGAGGCGCGTGATCGCAGCGTCGACGCGGGTGCGGCCGTCGTCGGTGAGGGTCACGAGCACGCTGCGGCCGTCGCCCGGGTCGGACTCGCGCCGCACGAATCCTCGGGTCACGAGCCGGTCGATCCGGTTCGTCATGGTGCCGCTGGAGACGAGCGTCTGCTGCAGCAGCTGCTTGGGGCTCAGCTGATACGGGGCGCCCGCACGACGCAGCGCGGAGAGGACGTCCCACTCCCAGGGCTCGATCTCGGTGCGGCTGAAGGCGTCTCGACGGGCGCGATCGAGGTGACGAGACAGCCGGTCGACGCGGGAGAGGACCTCCATCGGGGAGAAGTCGAGGTCGGGGCGCTGCGCCGCCCACGCGCTGACGATGCGATCGACTTCATCGGTATCCGCGGCCATCCGTTCAGTATCGCGCACCGGCCGGGTCTCCCGAGCGCGCGTCCGCGCGCGGGAATCGAGCGAGCGGGCGCCTCGTGGCAGACTTGTCGAGCGGCCGAGAGCCGTGGTCCGCCATGGTGTAACGGCAGCACGACAGCCTTTGGAGCTGTGAGGACCAGGTTCGAATCCTGGTGGCGGAGCGTGACGGACGATGACGTGACGGAGGCATACGTGGCACACAGCGAACTCGCGATCGTGATCCTGGCGGCAGGCCAGGGGACGCGCATGAAGTCCAAGCTCCCCAAGGTGCTGCATGAGATCGGCGGCCGCCCGCTCGTCGGCCACGTGCTGCACACGGCGCAGCAGCTGGACGCCGTGATCACGCGCGTCGTCGTGCGACACGAGCGCGACCGCGTCCTGGAGGCGATCGACGACTTCCCGGGCGTCGAGGCGATCGACCAGGACGACATCCCCGGCACCGGCCGCGCGGTGCAGATCGCCGTGGCCGCGCTGCCGGAGTCCTTCGCCGGCGACGTGCTCGTGCTGAGCGGCGATGTGCCGCTGCTCGACGTCGACACGCTCACATCCCTCCTCGGCACGCACCGCTCGGCGGGCGCCGAGGCGACGCTCCTCACAGCGTCGCTCGACGACCCCACCGGCTACGGGCGCGTCATCCGAGACGCCGACGGCACGGTCGCGCGCATCGTCGAGCAGAAGGACGCCACCGACGACGAGGCCGCCGTCGGCGAGATCAACGCGGGCGTCTACGTCTTCCGCGCTCCGTCGCTGCGCACGCAGCTCGCTCGCATCGGCACCGACAACGCGCAGGGCGAGATGTACCTGACGGATGTCGTCCGCCTGCTCCGCGAGGACGGCCATCCGGTCGCCGCCGCGGAGGCGCCCGACGCGCGCATCGCCCTCGGCGTGAACGACCGCGTCCAGCTCGCAGATGCCGCGGCCATCCTCAACGCGCGCGTCATCCGCCGCTGGCAGCTGGAGGGCGCGACCATCCTCGACCCCACCACCACCTGGATCGACGACACCGCATCGCTCGCCCCCGACGTCACCGTGCTGCCCGGCACGTTCGTGCTCGGCGCGACGAGCGTCGCCGAGGGCGCGACGATCGGCCCGGACACGTCGCTCGTCGACTGCGAGGTGGGGGAGGGCGCGACCGTCCGCCGCACCGACGCGACGCTCGCCGTGATCGGCGCCGGCGCGACCGTCGGGCCGTTCGCGTTCCTCCGCCCCGGCGCGGAGCTCGCGACCGGAGCGAAGGTCGGCACGTTCGTGGAGGTCAAGAACTCCACGGTCGGCGAGGGCAGCAAGGTGCCGCACCTGTCGTACATCGGAGACACGACGATCGGACGCGGCGTCAACCTCGGCGCCGGCGCGATCACCGCGAACTACGACGACATCGCCAAGCACCGCACGGTGATCGGCGACGAAGTCCACACCGGCTCGCACAACGTCTTCGTCGCCCCGGTTACACTGGGGGATGGCGCGAAGACGGGAGCGGGCGCGGTCATCCGCAAGGATGTGCCGGCAGGCGCCCTCGCTCTGAGCGTGGCACCTCAGCGGAACATCGCGGGGTGGGTCGAGACGAACAGGGCGGGCACCGCAGCGGCAGAAGCCGTCGCTCGGGCCCGAGCGGCGGAGAAAGCAGCGGATGGCGCGCACCAGGAAGACCGTTGACCTCGACCTCGAACGGGGTATCGCCCCGGGAGTCGTCACCAAGACGAAGAAGCGACTGGTGGTGGTCGCGGGCCGTTCCCACCCGGAGCTGGCGCAGGCGGTAGGCGAGCAGCTCGGCATCGGCATCGCGCCGACCGAGCACCGCACCTTCGCGTCCGGCGAGATCTACACGCGCTTCGAGGTCTCGATGCGCGGCAGCGACGTGTTCCTCATCCAGTCGTTCAGCCAGAGCGTCAACGAGGAGCTCATGGAGATGCTCATCATGCTCGACGCGCTCAAGCGCGCGTCGGCCAAGCGCGTCACCGTGGTCGTGCCGTACTACCCCTACTCGCGTCAGGACAAGAAGGGCCGCGGCCGCGAGCCGATCTCGGCCCGCCTCGTCACCGACCTCATCGCGACGGCCGGCGCCGACCGCATCATGAGCGTCGACCTGCACGCCTCGCAGATCCAGGGCTTCTTCGACGGCCCCGTCGACCACCTCTTCGCGAAGCCCGTGCTCCTCGGTCACTTCCAGGAGACCCTGACGGCGGAGGAGCGCGAGACGCTCACGGTCGTCTCGCCCGACATGGGCCGCGTCCGCGTGGCCGACACGTGGTCGGAGAGCCTCGACGCGCCGCTTGCGATCATCCACAAGCGCCGCGACCCGAAGGTCGCCAACCAGGTGTCCGTGCACGAGATCGTGGGCCAGGTCGAGGGACGCACCTGCCTCCTCGTCGACGACATGATCGACACCGCGGGCACGATCGTGAAGGCCGCTCAGGCCCTGAAGGCCAACGGCGCGAAGAAGGTCATCGTCGGCGCCACGCACGCGATCTTCAGCGGCCCCGCCGTGGAGCGTCTGCAGGACGCCGCCGTCGACCGCGTCGTCGTCACCGACACCGTGCCGATCCCGCAGGGCCGCCGCTTCGAGAAGCTCACGGTCCTGTCGGCCGCGCCGCTCCTGGCTCGGGCCATCCGCGAGGTGTTCGACGACGGCTCCGTCACGAGCATGTTCGACGGCGCGGCCTGATCGTCACAGCGCACGCATAGGCGATCCAGAAGCGCCTGCCGTCGAACGACCCCAGACTGACCTCATCGCCGCCGGACGCGCGGCACCGATGAACAGGGGACCGAGATGAACCGATCCATCCGCAGCGGCAGCGCCCTCGCGGGCATCGCCGGGATGGCCGTGCTCGCGGGGTGCGGCGCGGTCACCGTGGGCGCTTCCTCCAACGGCGAGGACGGCGGCGGGAGCAGCGGCGGCGACGCAAGCGCGGCGCCCGCCTACGCGGACGGCACCTACACCGCCGACGGCACCTACCAGACGCCCGAGACCCTGGAGAGCGTCACCGTCACGGTGACGCTCGAGGACGACATCGTGACCGCGGTCGAGGTGACGGGCGACCCGCAGGCGCCGGAGACCGAGCAGTACCAGTCGCAGTTCATCGATGGCATCGCCGATGAGGTCGTGGGCGTCGACATCGACGAGCTGTCGGTCAGCCGCGTCGCGGGCTCGTCGCTCACGAGCGGCGGATTCAACGCGGCGATCGACCGGATCAAGCAGGACGCGGCGGTCTGACATGCCGGCCGTGTGGCGGTTCGACGCCATCGGCACGATGTGGGATATCGAGACGCCCGGCCCGCTGGGCGACAGGGCACGGGGTCTCGTCGCCCGGGAGGTCGAGACGTTCGACGCCGCCTGGTCGCGGTTCCGACCGGACTCGCTCGTGACGGCGCTCGCGCGGGAGGGCGGCGACGCCCCGGCGCCCGAGGATGCCGCGCCCATGCTCGACCTGTACCTCGAGCTGTCGCGCGAGACCGGGGGAGCGGTGAACCCGCTCGTCGGGGCGTCCCTCGAGCGCCTGGGATACGACGCGGCGTACCGGCTCGCCGCTGAAGCACCGATCTCGGCGCCCGCGGACTGGCGTGCGCGCCTGCGGTGGACCGGCGGGCGCCTCGCGCTCGACGGGCCGGGCGTCATCGACGTCGGAGCCCTCGGCAAGGGGCGGCTCGTGGACCGCGTCGCGGCCCTGCTGCCGGACGCGACGACGGTCGATGCGAGCGGCGACATCCTCGTCCGCGGCGCCCCGCAGCGCATCGCCCTCGAGCATCCGCATGACGCGCGGCGCGCGATCGGCGTGGTGACCGTCGCCGACGAGGCGCTGTGCGCGTCGGCGGCGAACCGGCGCGCGTGGGGCGATGGGCTGCATCACGTGCTGGACGCGCGGACGGGCGAGCCGGTCCGCACGGTGGTCGCCACCTGGGCGATCGCGCGCACGGCGATGCTGGCCGACGCGGCGGCGACCGCGCTGTTCTTCGAGGGCGGCGAGCGGTTCGCGCACGCGCATGACGTCCATTGGGTGCGCATGCTGACGGATGGCCGCGCCGAGTGGTCCCTGGGATCCCGCCTCGAGCGGGGAGAGGCGGAGCTGTTCCGATGACGTTCACGACCCTGCATCGACGCGGCCTGCGGCTGCTGGGCCGCCTCTCGATGTACCGGCTCGCGCTGATCGCTCTCGCACTGCTGGCCGTCGTCGCGCTCGCGCTGTCGTTCGCCGGTCTCGTGCTGCCGACGCCGCTCGAGCTCCTCGCGACCGCGGCCGTGCTGGTCGTCGTCGGCGCGGCAGTGGACGTCATCGGGCACCGTGTGATCCGGCGCCCGTGGCGACCGGAGTCGACGCTCATCACCTCCGCCATCCTGCTCTTCGTCGTCCGCCCGGGCCTCGACGCCGCGGCCCTCCTCGGCGTCGCGATCGCCGCGGCGGCCGCCGCCGCCTCGAAGTACCTCCTGGCGTGGCGCGGCCGGCACATCCTCAATCCCGCCGCGGTCGGTGCGACGATCGCGACGCTGTCGACCCTCGGCGGCTCCGCGTGGTGGGTGGGCACACCCGCGCTCTTCGCACCCCTCCTCGTGCTGGGACTCCTCGTCCTCTGGCGCACCGAGAAGCTGCGCGTCGCGGGGCTGTTCCTCGTGGTGGCGGTCGTCGTCGCCGCGGTGCGCACGATCACGCAGCTCGTCGCGGCCGGGCTGTCCCTGCCGCTGGAGACCCTGGTCACGGCGGTCGTGGTGCAGTCGCCGTTCCTCTTCCTCGCGGCGTTCATGCTCACCGAGCCCTTGACCCTGCCGCCGCGACGCCGGCAGCAGCTCCTGATCGCCGCGATCGTCGGCGTGCTCGCGGGCTGGCCCATCCCGCTCGGTGCGATCACGCTCGGGCAGGAGCGCGCGCTGCTCATCGGCAACCTCGTCGCTTTCGCCTTCGCGATGCGCGGCGCGGTGCGGCTGACGCTCGTCCGACGCGACCGGCCGACCCCCGCCATCCGCGAGCTGACCTTCACGGCCGACCGGGCCATCCGCTTCACCCCCGGTCAGTACCTCGAGCTCGAGGCGCCGCACCCGCGGCCCGACGCGCGGGGGACGCGGCGCGAGTTCTCGATCGTCTCGGCCCCCGCCGATCTGCCGATCGTCCGGATCGCGTACCGCGAGAGCTCCACCGCCGCGGTCTCCAGCTACAAGCGCGCGCTCGCCGCGGCGCAGCCTGGCGACGTGCTCGTCGCGACCGGCGTGTGGGGCGACTTCGCGCTGCCGCCGTCGCCGCAGCCGCTCCTCCTCGTCGCGGCCGGTATCGGCGTGACGCCCTTCGTGTCGCAGCTGCGCGATCTGCGCCTCGGCGGCGAGCGGCGCGACGTGGTGCTCGTCTACGTCGCCGGCAGCGCGGCGGACCTCGCGTACCGCGACGAGATCGAGCAGGCGGGCGTGCCGACCCTCGTCTTCACGCCCGACGAGCCGCCGGGGCTGCCCGCGCACTGGACGTGGGCCGGCGGCGAGCGGCTGACGGCGGATGGCCTCGCTCGCGCGGTGCCGGATCTCCCGTCGCGACGTGCGCACGTGTCGGGTCCGCCCGCGCTCATCGCCGATCTCGCGCCGGCGCTCCGCACGGCGCGGTCGCTCCGCACCGACGCGTTCGCGGGCTACTGACGGGAGGTGGCGGGAACGGTGATGTCCTGCACCGTGCCGTGGTCGAGGCGCAGCCGCCGCCTGGCACGCCGGGCGACGGCGGAGTCGTGGGTGACGAGGACGAGGGTGAGCCCGTCGGCGTTGAGGCGCTCGAGGAGGTCCATGATCTCGTCCCGCGTACGCTCGTCGAGGTTGCCGGTCGGTTCGTCCGCGAGCAGCACGCGCGGGCGCTTGGCGATGGCGCGGGCGATGGCGACGCGCTGCTGCTGGCCGCCGGAGAGCTCGGCGGGGCGGTGGTCGGCTCGGTCGGCGAGCCCGACGTGCGCGAGCGCCTCCTGCACGCGCGCTTCCCGGTCCGCGCGGGGCAGTGCGAGCGGCTCGAGGCCCATGGACACGTTCTCCCGCGCCGAGAGGGTGGGGATGAGGTTGAAGCCCTGAAACACGAAGCCGATCTCGCTCGCGCACAGGGCGCCGAGCTGCTTCGCGCTCGCGCGCCCGAGCTCGGAGCCGGCGAGCGACACCGACCCGCCGGTGGGGGTGTCCAGGGCGCCGAGCAGCTGCAGCAGCGTCGACTTGCCGCCGCCGGTGGGCCCCTGGATCGTGACGAAGTCGCCCTGCTCGATCTCGAGGTCGACGCCGCGAAGCGCGCGCACCTCGCGCTCACGCCCGCGATAGGTCTTCTCGACGGCGGTGAGGGAATAGAGGATGGTCATGTCGTTCTCCTTGATGTGGTCGGTGAAGGTCAGGCGACGGATCGCAGCGCCTCGGCGGGGCTGAGCCGCGCGGCGCGCCAGCCGCCGATCGCTCCCGCGATCGACCCGCCGGCGACGGCGAGCACGACGGCGAGGGCGATGATGCCGACATCCAGCGGCGCCGACAGGACGATCTCGCTCGCGGTCATATCGAGGCCGGCCGGACCGCCCGGGCCCATGCCGCCCATCCCGGTCGCCGTGTCGGAGGCGCCGGCGGCGACCGTGGGGTGCACCGCGTCGATGATGAGCGCGCCCGCGACACCCAGGACGACGCCGATGACGCCGCCGAGCGCGCCCTGCACGAGCGACTCGCCGGCGACCTGTCGCACGACACGTCCGTTCGTCCATCCGATCGCCTTCAGCGTGCCGAACTCGCGGGTCCGACGCGAGACGCCGGAGATCGTGAACAGCACCGCCAGCACGACGGCGACGGCGAGCACGATGACCGACAGCCACGTGCCGAGGCTCGTGATCAGGCCGGATGCGCTGGAGAGGGAGCCCGACACCGAGGCGGCGAGATCCGACTGCGAGCTCACCGTCGCGTCGGGGAGCTCGGAGGCGAGGGCCGCCTGCACCGCAGTGATGTCGCCGGCGGACCCCGCCTGCACGTAAACCGTCGACACGACGTCGCCCGCGCCCGAGAGCTCCTGAGCTACATCGAGGGGGATGAAGACGTCGGCGGCGGTGTCGGCCGCCGCGGAGGCTGAGGCGACGATGCCGACGATCTCGAACTCCTGCCCGCCGAGCTCCACGGAGTCGCCCACCGCGAGCTCGTTCGTCGTCGCGTAGGTCTCGTCGACCACGGCGACGAAGGCTCCGGCGTCCGAGTCCGCGAGCGACCGTCCGTCGGAGACGGTGGCGGAGGACAGGGGGCCCACCGTCGCCGCATCGGCATCCACCCCGAGGACGCTGATCGCGTCGAGATCGAACGATCCGCCGCCGAACCCGCCGCCGGACGCGCCGCCCGGAGCGCCGCCTTCGGGCTGCCCCTGCTGCTGCGTCGACTGCTCGGTCGGCGCGGACGGCAGCTCGCCGCCGAAGGTGATGTTCTGCAGGGCGAGCGCACCGGACGCGGCCGCGACCCCGTCCGCCGCGGTGGCGGTCTGCACGGTCGATGCCTCCAGCGTGGAGCGACCGGGCTCGGTGGACAGGCGCGACTGGCTGACCTCGGTCGAGCCGTCGTCGCCGGTGGTGCCGTCTTCGGCGCCGAACTCGAAGCGCTGACCGCCGCGCTCCCCGGGCTCCGCGGCCGCCCCGGTCACCGCGAGATCGGTGCCGACGCCGTAGACCGACGCGAGAGCCTGATTCTGCGCGTCGCGGACTCCGGCGGCCAGGGCGCTGACGATGATCACGAGGGCGATCGCGATGGCGAGGCCGGCGGCGACGATCATGGTCTGCCGCTTGCGGCCCGCGAGTTCGCGTCGCAGGTACGTTCTGTACATGGGTGTTCCTTCCGCCGCTGCCCACGAGCGGCCCGCATCGAAACTAGGAAGACACCGCATGAGAGCGACATGCGCTGGTGATGAGCCGGCTATGAAGCGCGGATCCGGACTCACAGCCCGCGCATAGCCGATGCCATAGCAGGCGCATAGGAAGCGACGCACAATGGACTCATGACCACCGCCGCCCGCACCCCCGCACCAGCCCTGACCCGCCCCGACGGCAGCCCTGTCCGCGTGCTCGTGGTCGACGACGAGCAGATGCTCACCGACCTGCTGTCGATGGCACTGCGCATGGAGGGCTGGGAGGTCCGAGCGGCCGGCAGCGGCTTCGAGGCGCTGCAGGCGGTGCGCGAGTTCGACCCCGACGCGCTCGTCCTCGACGTCATGATGCCCGACCTCGACGGGATGGGCGTGCTGCAGCGGCTGCGCCAGAACGGCGACGACGTGCCGGTGCTCTTCCTCACGGCGAAGGACTCGGTCGGCGACCGCGTCGCCGGCCTCACCGCCGGCGGCGACGACTACGTCACCAAGCCGTTCAGCCTCGAGGAGGTCGTCGCGCGTCTGCGCGCGCTCATGCGCCGCTCGGGCACCGCGCTCGCCGCGGACGTCGAGCCCATCCTGCGGGTCGCCGACCTCACCCTCAACGAGGACAGTCACGAGGTGGAGCGCGGCGGCACGCCCATCGAGCTGACGGCCACCGAGTTCGAGCTGCTGCGCTTCCTCATGCGCAACCCGCGTCGCGTGCTGTCGAAGGCGCAGATCCTCGACCGCGTGTGGCACTACGACTTCGGCGGCCGATCGAGCGTCGTGGAGCTCTACATCTCCTACCTGCGCAAGAAGATCGACGCGGGGCGCGAGGCCCTCATCCACACCGTGCGCGGCTCGGGGTACATGATCAAGGCGCCGCAGTGACGGATGGCGCCGCTCGGCTCGGGCGCCGGCCGCTGAGCTTCGAGACGCGGCTGATGGTCACGATCGTCGCGATCGTGTCGGTGATCCTCATCATCATCACGACGCTCACGAGCGCCGTCATCAGCAGCGTGCTCGACATGCAGCTGAGCGAGGACGTGCGCTCGGCTGCCGCGCGCCTGCCGCGGGACGTGACGCAGTCCCTCGTGAACGGCGACAGCGCCGCCGGCGCCCTCGCGGAGCGGCCGGTGGAACGCGGTCTGCTCCTCGTCGCGGAGACGGCCGACGGGCTCACCGGTGCGGTGGTCGGTCCCGCAAGCGTGACGGAGCTGACCGGCGACCAGCTGGATGACGTCGTCCACACGATGAGCGGCGACCCGCACAGCGAGACCGTCACCATCTCGGATCTCGGCACCTACCGCATCCAGACCGCGGCCATCCAGAGCACCGGCCAGATCATCGTCATCGGCCTGCCGACGGCCGAGGTGCAGGCGACGATCGGTCGGCTGTGGCGCACCATCATGCTCGCGACGATCGGCGGGATGGTCCTCCTCGGCATCGCGACGACGCTCGTCATCCGCGCGGGGCTGCGTCCGCTGCGGGCGGTCGCCGAGACCGCGACGCGCGTCGCGCAGCAGCCGCTGGATCAGGGCGCGGTGTCGATCGACGAGCGAGTGCCCGAGGCGGAGGCCGACCCGCGCAACGAGATCGGCCAGGTGGGCGCCGCGCTCAACACGCTGCTCGATCACGTCGAGTCGTCCCTCCACGCGCGACAGCGGAACGAGGAGCTCATGCGCCGCTTCGTCGCGGACGCGAGCCACGAGCTGCGCACGCCGCTGGCCTCCATCCGCGGGTACTCCGAGCTGTCGCTGCGGGATCCGTCGCTCAGCGACAACACCGAGCAGGCGCTCGAGCGCATCCAGGCCCAGTCCATCCGGATGACCTCGCTCGTCGAGGACCTCCTCCTGCTCGCGCGCCTCGACGAGGGGCAGGAGATCGTGCTTGGCGCGGTGGACCTCACGCAGCTCGCGGTCGAGGCGCTGGCCGACCAGCAGGCGGCGGGCCCCGATCACGCGTGGTCGGTCGACGTGCCGGAGGAGCCGGTCGTGATCGCGGGCGACCGAGGCCGCCTCACCCAGGTCATCGCGAACCTGCTCGCGAACGCGCGCACGCACACGCCGGAGGGCACGCGCGTCGAGCTCGGCCTGCGGCTCGAGGGGGAGGGCGGCGCCACGCGCGCGGTGCTGACAGTGCACGACGACGGCCCCGGCATCGACGCGGACCTGCAGCGCGAGCTCTTCACGCGGTTCGCACGCGGCGATCGCTCCCGCGCGCGCCGCACGGGCGGCACCGGGCTCGGGCTGTCGATCGCGAAGGCGATCGTCGAGGCCCACCACGGCGAGATCTCCGTGCGCAGCGTGCCCGGCGACACGACGTTCGAGGTGCGCCTGCCCGCTCGCCCCGCGTCCTGACGCCCCGCTCCCACCCGCGAGACCTCACGCCCGTCGCGAGACCGCCGACGCCGCACGAGGTCTCGCGCGGGGGATGAGGTCTCGCGGGAAGGGGCGCGCGGCGGGGCAGGGGGGATGCGAGAGCCGGCCCGGGGAATCCCCGGGCCGGCTCTCCTGCGTTCGCGTCAGTGGGTGTCTTCGGCCTCGATCTCGCTGCGGTCGCCGGACCAGAGCGTGTGGAACGTGCCTTCCTTGTCGATGCGCTTGTAGGTGTGCGCGCCGAAGAAGTCGCGCTGACCCTGGATGAGCGCGGCGGGGAGGCGCTCGGCGCGCAGCCCGTCGTAGTACGCCAGCGACGACGAGAAGGCCGGGCTGGGGATGCCGGCCTGGGTCGCTGCGACGACCACGCGGCGCCATGCGGCCTGTCCGCGGGTGAGCGCCTCGGCGAAGTACGGCGCGGTGGCGAGCACGGCCAGGTCGGGCTGCTCGTCGTACGCGTCGGCGATGCGGTTGAGGAACTGCGCGCGGATGATGCAGCCGGCGCGCCAGATCTTCGACACGGCGCCGAGGTCGATCGACCAGCCGTACTCGGCCGCGCCCGCGCGAATCTCGTCGAAGCCCTGCGAGTAGGCGATGATCTTCGATGCGAACAGCGCCTGGCGCACGTCCTCGATGAACGCGTCGGCGTCGGCGACGTGGAACTCCTCCTCGGGGCCGGGGAGAGCCGACGCCAGCGCGCGCTGCTCGGGGTGCGACGACAGCGACCGCGCGAAGGTGGCCTCGGCGATGCCGGAGACGGGCACGCCGAGAGCGAGGGCGGTCTGCACGGTCCACGCGCCGGTGCCCTTGGCGCCGGCCTGGTCGAGGATGACGTCCACGAGCGGCTGGCCGGTCTCGGCGTCGTTCTGACGCAGCACCTCGGCCGTGATCTCGATGAGGTACGAGTCCAGCTCGCCGGTGTTCCAGTCGGCGAACACGTCCGCGATCTCGGCCGGGCTCTTGCCGGTGCCGCGGCGGATGAGGTCGTACGCCTCCGCGATGAGCTGCATGTCGGCGTACTCGATGCCGTTGTGCACCATCTTCACGAAGTGACCGGCGCCGTCGTGGCCGATGTGCGTGACACACGGCTCGCCCTCGGCGACCGCGGCGATCGACTTCAGGATGGGGCCGAGCGTCACCCAGGACTCGTCCGATCCGCCGGGCATGATCGAGGGGCCGTGGAGCGCGCCCTCCTCGCCGCCGGAGATGCCGGCGCCGACGAAGTTGATGCCGGTCTCGCGGACGGCCTTCTCGCGGCGGATGGTGTCGGGGAAGTAGGCGTTGCCGCCGTCGACGATGATGTCGCCCGGCTCGAAGACCTCCACGAGCGCGTCGATGACGGCGTCGGTGGGACGGCCGGCCTTGACCATGATGATCGCGGTGCGCGGCTTGGACAGCGACGCGGCGAACTCCTCGTACGAGAACGCGGGGATGAACTCCGCCTCGGGGTGCTCGGCGACGAGGTCGTCGGTCTTCGCCCGCGAGCGGTTGAAGATCGCCACCGTGTTGCCCTCGCGGCTGGCGAGGTTGCGAGCGAGGTTCGAGCCCATCACGGCGAGGCCCACGACCCCGATGTTCGCGCGGGCGGGGGTCGATTCAGCGTCAGTCACGCGGTCTCCTTGATACGAGGAACGGTCGTACGCGCCCAGGCTAGCGGCCCGGCGCGCGGTGTGCGCCGCCGTGACGGAGCGCGCTCCGCCGGGCGGCCGTGCTCACTTGCGGTACGCGCCGCGGCGGCCGAGCGCGAACAGGGCGCCGGCGATGAGCACCCCGCCGACAGCGGCCATGCCGCCGATGCCCCAGGCGATGACGTGGGAGAGGAATGCGCCGTCCATGTCGGACTCCTTCTGCTGGGCGGGCAGCCGAGCTGTCCGCAAGACGGGAGGCGGCGCCGTGGCGCCGTCTCCATCGTAGTCCCGCCGATTCCGACGGCTCGGGATAGCCTCGAGCCATGCCGGCGCGGATCTGGGCCCCGGATGTCCTGGGGGAGGGCTTCGAGCAGCTCACGCTGCCGCTCGCGCCCGACGACGAGGGCGAGGTCGTCGCCACCCTCGTGCGCCACCTCCCGCCGCGCCGGGGATTCCTGCGCCCGGCTCCTCCGCTCGACGGCGTCGACGTGCTCTATGTGCACGGATGGTCGGACTACTTCTTCCAGAAGCGGCTCGCGTCGTTCTTCGCCCGCCGCGGCGCCCGCTTCTACGCGCTGGACCTCCGCAAGTACGGCCGCAGCCTCCGCCCGGGGCAGACGCCCGGCTACATCACCGACCTCGCCGACTACGACGAGGACATCGCCGCCGCGCGCGCTGCCCTGGAGCCGGGGCGGCGCCTCGTGCTGCTCGGGCACTCGACGGGCGGGCTCACCCTCAGTCTGTGGGCCTCGCGGCATCCGAGGGCCGCCGCCGCAGTCATCCTCAACAGTCCCTGGCTGGAGTTCCAGCTGAGCGGCGTGCGCCCGGCGATCGCCCCGGTCGTGCAGATCCAGGCGCGCTGGCGTCCGATGGACGCGGCTCCCCAGGTCGACCTCGGGTTCTACGCCCGCGCGCAGGCGGAGGCGGCCGACCCCGACGACCCGGTGACGATCGACCAGCGATGGCGCCCGGAGCAGACGATGCCCGTGCACGCCGGATGGCTGAACGCGGTTCTCGAGGGGCACGCGCGCGTCGCGCAGGGGCTCGCGATCCCGTCGCCGGTGTGCGTGCTGCTGTCGGCCCGCAGCGCGCCGCCCACGCGCTGGTCGGAGGAGCTGACGCGCGTGGACTCGGTGCTCGTCGTCGACGACATCGCGCGCGCCGCGCTGCGTCTGGGGCCGAGCGTCACCGTGGAGCGGATCGACGGGGCCCTCCACGATGTCTTCCTCTCCCGGCACGATGCCCGGGAGGAGGCGTACGCGCGCCTCGACCGCTGGGTGCACGGCTTCCTCGCCGCCTGAGCGCCCCGGGCGGGACCCGCGGGCGCCGTGAGGTAGCATGGACGACGACCTCGGCGAGGGAATCTGCCGCGTGCGCGCGGCGGCATCCGTGATCGACGCGGTGATGCGGGCCCCATGCCCTCCTCACGCGCAGCGTTCGAGCCGAGGGTTTCCCACCAGAACTTCATGCGGCTCCGCTCGGCCGCGTGTCCCACGAGGAGCAGACACATGGCTGACCAGAACAAGCTCGCGGCTGAGATCCGCACCGAGTTCGGCAAGGGCTTCGCCCGCCGCCTCCGCGCCGCCGGCAAGATCCCCGCCGTCCTGTACGGACACGGCACCGAGCCCGTGCACGTGGCGCTGCCCGGTCACGAGACCGCGCTCATCGTCCGTCACGCCAACGCGCTCTTCCAGCTCGACATCGAGGGCCGTGCCGAGCTCGCCGTCGTCAAGGACGTGCAGCGCGACCCGGTGCGCCAGATCATCGAGCACATCGACCTCCTCGTCGTGAAGCAGGGCGAGAAGATCTCCGTCGAGATCCCCGTGACCGTGACCGGCGAGTCGTTCCCGGGCACGATCGTGAACCTCGAGACCACGACGCTCAAGCTCGAGGTCTCGGCGACCGAGATCCCCGAGCACATCGAGGTCTCCGTCGAGGGCCTCCAGGACGGCACGGTCATCACCGCCGGCGAGATCGCCCTCCCCGCCGGCGCCGTGCTCGCCGACGACGAGAGCCTGCAGATCGTCGGCATCCTCACGCCGCGCGGCACCGCCGAGGACGACGCGGCCGACGCCGCCGCTGCCGCCGAGTAACACCGGTTTCACTTCACACGAGGGGACGCGACCTGGTCGCGTCCCCTCGTGTCGTCTGCAGGAGGAAGAGGATGGCCGACACCTGGCTGATCATCGGGCTGGGAAACCCCGGCCCGCGCTACGAGCAGACCCGGCACAACGTCGGGCAGATGGTCGTCGACGAGCTGGCCTCGCGTCGCTCCGCCGCATTCCGCCAGCACAAGGCGAACGCGCGCGTCGCCGAGGCCTGGCTGCGCCCCGGTGCGGCCAAGCTCGTCCTCGCGAAGCCCAACACCTTCATGAACGTCTCGGGTGGGCCGGCTGCGAACCTCGCCAAGTTCTACGGCCTCGGCGCGGACCGCGTCGTCGTCGTGCACGACGAGCTCGACATTCCGTTCGACACGATCAAGCTGAAGACCGGCGGCGGGCACGGCGGTCACAACGGCGTCCGCGACGTCGCGAAGGCGCTCGGCACGCCCGACTTCGCCCGCGTGCGCGTGGGGATCGGGCGTCCCCCCGGACGACAGGACCCGGCGGACTGGGTGCTCGACGCCTTCGGCGCGACCGAGCGCAAGACGCTGCCGATCCTCGTGGGCGACGCGGCGGACGCTGTCGAGCACCTCGCGGAGGAGGGGCTCGTCGCCGCCCAGCAGCGCTTCCACGCGCCGCGCCCGTGAGGACAGCGGCAAGTAGACTTCTGCGGTGACTGTTCAGGGGATCGTAGACGCTCTGGAACAGGACGGGTCCTTCCGCGACGCGCTCGCGGCGGCCGCCGTGGACGCCGACCTCTCGCTCGTGGACGGGCTGGCCGCTCCCATGCTCGCCGCGCTGCTCGAACGTCGACGCGCGGCAGGCCACGCTCCCGTCCTGCTCGCCCTCGCACCCACCGGCCGCCGTGCCGAGGCTCTCGGCGCCGCGCTCGCGTCGGTGATCCCGGGCGCGGAGGTGCGCGACTTCCCCGCGTGGGAGACGCTGCCGCACGAGCGCCTGAGCCCGAGTCCGGAGACCGTCGGCCGCCGACTGGAGACGCTGCGCCGCATCACGGCCGCGGCCGACCGGGAGACGCCGCTCGTGGTCACCGCGTCCATCCGCGCCGCCATCCAGCCGATCGCGCCCGGACTCGGCGACGTGCACCCGATCGAGCTGCGCGTGGGTGCGCGCGGCGATGAGCTCGAGAGCGTCGTGGAGCGCCTCGTCGAGCTCGCCTATCACCGCGTCGACATGGTGTCGCGGCGCGGCGAGTTCGCGGTGCGCGGCGGCATCCTCGACGTCTTCCCGCCCGTGGCGGACCACCCGTACCGCGTCGAGTTCTTCGGCGACGAGGTGGACCAGATCCGCGCGTTCTCGGTGGCCGACCAGCGCTCCCTGCCCGGCGAGGTGCGGGAGGTGTCGCTCGTGCCGAGCCGTGAGCTGCTCCTCACCCCCGACGTGCGCCAGCGCGCGCGCGAGCTGCAGCACGAGTACCCCGGCATCGCGCAGATGCTCGAGCGCATGGGCGAGGGCATCCCCGTCGAGGGCATGGAGTCGCTCATGCCCGTGCTCGCCGGCCCGCTCGTGGCGCTGCCGTCGTACCTGCCGCGGGGAGCGGCCGTGGCCCTCGTCGACCCCGAGCGCGCGGTGTCGCGCTCGATCACGCTGGGGGAGACCAACCGCGAGTTCCTCGAAGCCGCGTGGAACGCCGCCACCAGCGGGGGCAGCGCGCCGATCAACCTCGAGTCGGGCGACTTCCTCACCCTCGCGCAGCTGCGCGACGAGGTGCGGGAGGCGGCCGGCGTCTGGTGGACGCTCAGCCCGTTCGACTCGGGCGCCGCCGACATCGCGGCGGAGCTCGCCGCGCTCGACGACGACGAGACGGTCGACGCCCTGCCCGACGAGGCCGACGCGCTGCGCGTCCGCGCGAGCGCCGCGCCCACCTTCCAGGGCAACGTCGAGGGGGCCACCGAGCACATCGGCGGGCTGCTGCGCGACGGATGGCGCGTGGTCGTGGCCGCGTCCGGCGCCGGCCTCGTCGAGCGCGCACGCGACGTGCTCTCCGAGCGGGGCCTCGCCGCGCGCATCGTCGACGACCTCGCGGCCGAACCCGAGGCAGGCGTCGCGACGCTCGTGCAGGCCGCGATCGAGCGCGGGTTCGCCGTCGAGGGCGCGCGGCTCGCCGTCTTCACCGAGAACGAGTTCTACGGCCGCACGATCGGCGGCGACACCCGCACGGTCAAGAAGCTCGCGTCGCGGCGCAAGAACGTCGTCGACCCCATGCAGCTGAAGCCGGGCGAGATCGTCGTGCACGCCACGCACGGCATCGGCCGCTTCGTCGAGATGACCCAGCGCGAGGTGTCGAGCGGCGGCCGGAACGCCACCAAGACCAAGCGCGACTACCTCGTGCTCGAGTACGCGCCGTCCAAGCGCGGCTATCCCGGCGACAAGCTCTACGTGCCGACCGACCAGCTCGACCTCCTCTCGAAGTACGTCGGCGGCGAGGCCCCGACGCTGTCGAAGATGGGCGGCAGCGACTGGGCGCAGGCGAAGAGCCGCGCCCGGCGCGCGGTCCGCGACATCGCCGTCGAGCTCGTGAAGCTCTACTCCGCGCGGATGGCCGCGAAGGGCTACGCGTTCGGTCCGGACACCCCGTGGCAGCGCGAGCTGGAGGAGGCCTTCCCGTTCGCCGAGACGGCCGACCAGCTGCAGACGATCGAGGAGGTCAAGCGCGACATGGAGCGTCCGGTCCCCATGGACCGCCTCCTCTCCGGCGACGTCGGCTTCGGCAAGACCGAGGTCGCCGTGCGCGCCGCGTTCAAGGCCATTCAGGACGGCAAGCAGGTCGCGATGCTCGTGCCGACGACCCTGCTCGTCAAGCAGCACCTGGAGACCTTCCAGGATCGCTTCGCCGGCTTCCCCGTGCAGGTGCGCGCCCTCTCGCGCTTCCAGACGGACAAGGAGGCCAGGGAGACCCTGCAGGGCCTCGTCGACGGCTCGGTCGACATGGTCATCGGCACGCACCGCATCCTCACCGAGCAGGTCGTGTTCAAGGACCTCGGCCTCCTCATCGTCGACGAGGAGCAGCGCTTCGGCGTCGAGCACAAGGACGCGCTGAAGAAGCTGAAGACCAACGTCGACATCCTCGCCATGAGCGCCACGCCCATCCCGCGTACGCTCGAGATGGCGGTCACCGGCATCCGCGAGATGTCGACCCTGGCGACCCCGCCCGAGGACCGCCATCCGATCCTGTCGTACGTCGGACCGCACAACGACAAGCAGATCGCCGCGGCCATCCGCCGGGAGATGCTGCGCGAGGGACAGGTGTTCTTCGTGCACAACCGGGTCACGACCATCCAGAAGGTGGCCGCGCACCTCGCCGAGCTCGTGCCCGACGCGCGCATCGCCGTCGCGCACGGCAAGATGAGCGAGAAGCAGCTCGAGCAGGTCGTCGACGATTTCTGGGAGCGGAAGTTCGACGTGCTCGTCTGCACGACGATCATCGAGACCGGCATCGACATCGCCAACGCCAACACGATCATCATCGACCGCGCCGACAAGTACGGCCTCGCGCAGCTGCACCAGCTGCGCGGCCGCGTCGGCCGAGGGCGCGAGCGCGCATACGCGTACCTCGTGTACGACGAGCACAAGCCGCTGTCGGAGACGGCCGCCGACCGGCTCGAGACGATCGCCGTCCACAACGACCTCGGCAGCGGCATCCAGGTCGCCATGAAGGACCTGGAGCTCCGCGGGGCGGGCAACCTCCTCGGCGCCGAGCAGGCCGGGCACATCGCCGGCGTCGGCTTCGATCTCTACCTGCGCATGATCGGCGAGGCGGTGTCGGCCTTCCGCGGCGAGGAGACTGAGGGGCCCACCGAGCTGCGGCTCGAGCTGCCCGTCGAGGCGCGCCTGCCCGAGTCGTACATCGACAGCGAGCGGCTGCGCCTCGAGGCATACCAGAAGCTCTCGGCGGCGGCCTCGGCCACGGCGAAGGACGACGCCATCGACCAGGTGATCGAGGAGCTCGTCGACCGCTACGGCACGCCGCCCGCGGAGGTCGACGGTCTCGTCGCCGTTGCGCGCCTGCGACGGCGCGCCGCCCAGGCCGGGCTCGCCGACGTCGTGGCGATGGGCCGCAACCTCCGCGTCGCGCCCGCGCACCTCCCCGACTCCATGAAGGTGCGCCTGCAGCGTCTGCACCCGGGCGCGAAGATCCTCAGCGGCGGCGAGGCGATGGTGGTGCCGCTGCCGCAGGCCGACGGCGAGCCGCTCGGCGACGCCGACCTCATCGCGTGGGTCGCGCAGCTGCTGGACGCGCTCTTCCCGCTGCCCCAGCGGGACGACGCGCCTGCCGAGAAGGAGGACGCGTGATCAGGCTCCTGCGCGCGGAGCGCTTCCCCGCCTTCCTCCTCCTCGGGGCGGCCGTGCTCGGCCTCATCGTGGCCAACAGCCCGGTCGGCGGCGCGGTCCTCGACTTCAGCCACATCGAGCTCGCCGTCCCCGGCACGCCCCTCGACCTCTCCATCGCGCACTGGGTCGCCGACCTCCTCCTGGCGGTGTTCTTCTTCGGCGTCGCCGTCGAGCTGCAGTTCGAGCTCACCCGCGGTCAGCTGAACACGCTCGGCAAGGCGCTGAAGCCCGCCATCGGCGCCGCGGGCGGAGTGCTCGTGCCGATCGGGATCTACCTCGTCGTCGCGTGGGACCCGGCGACCCGCGACGGCTGGCCCATCCCGACCGCCACCGACATCGCCTTCGCGCTGGGCGTGCTGGCGATGTTCGGCAAGGGGCTGCCGTCGAAGGTCCGGGTGTTCCTCCTCGCGCTCGCCATCATCGACGACATCGTCGGCATCGTGTTCATCGCGGTGCTGTTCGCCACCGACGTCGACCTGGCGAGCCTCGTGGTCGGCGTCGTGCTCATCGCGGTGTTCGCCCTCCTCAGCCGGCTGGTCTCCGAGGGCAACCGCGTCGTGCTGGTGCCGCTCATGATCGTGCTGGCGCTGGTGGCGTGGGCGTTCGTCTACAGCTCGGGCATCCACGCGACGATCGCCGGCGTGCTCCTCGGCCTCGCCATCCGGCAGGGGGAGGGGATGCGGGCACGGCACGTCCTGGAGCCGTGGATCAACGGCCTCATCCTGCCGATCTTCGCGTTCTTCTCCGCGCTCGTGGTCATCCCGCAGGTGTCGCCGAGCGAGCTCTCGCCCGCGCTCTGGGCCATCCTCATCGCCCTCCCCGTGGGCAAGATCATCGGCATCACCCTCTTCGGCAGCATCGCGATGGCCGTGCGCCCGAAGGGCACGCCGCCCGAGATCCGCCTGCCCGATCTCATCGCCGCCGGCGCCCTCGGCGGCATCGGCTTCACGGTGTCGCTGCTGCTGTCGTCGCTGGCGTTCGCCGACGACGGGGTGCTGCGCGACGAGGCGACGCTCGGCGTGCTGGGCGGGTCGACGATCGCTCTCGCGCTGTCGGGCGTGCTCGTCTCGCTTCGGGCGCGGCACTACCGGCGGCTGGCCGTAGCGGAGACGGTCTGAGCCCTGTGCGGACCGGTGGGGCAGGATGGTCGGATGAGCGATCCCGGGGATGAGCTGAAGCGCGCGGCGGACGTCATGCGGCAGGTGCACGAGCGCTGCGTGTGGACGCAGGCGATGACGCACGAGGAGCTCGTGCCGTACCTCGTGGAGGAGTCCGCCGAGCTCGTCGACGCCGTGGAGACCGGGGATCGGGCGGGGCTCCGCGAGGAGCTGGGCGATCTGCTCTGGCAGGTGCTGTTCCACGCCGAGATCGCCGCGCACGACGATGCCGACCCCTTCGACGTCGACGACGTGGCCCGCGACCTCGCCGAGAAGATGACGCGCCGCCATCCGCACGTGTTCGCCGGCGAGACCGCCGAGACCCCGGAGCGGGTGCTCGAGCTGTGGAACACGGCGAAGGCCGCCGAGAAGCGCCAGCGCACGAGCGTGCTGGACGGGGTCTCGCACGCGATGCCGTCGCTCGCCCTTGCGCAGAAGGTGCTGGGCAAGGGCGCGCAGGTGGGCGTCGGGCTCGAGCTCGTCGAGGCGGTGGCGGCGGCCGAGGCCATCGCCGCCGACGATCCCGACGTGCTGCCGGAGAGCGAGGAGGAGCTGGGGGAGACGCTCCTCGGCCTCGTCGCCGTCGCCCGCGCCAAGGGGTGGGACGCCGAGCGCGCGCTCCGCAGCGCCGTGCGCGCGCTCGAGACGGACATCCGCGGCGCCGAGCAGGACGCCGAGCCGGACCCGTTCGGCCGATAGGGGAGAATGGGAGCGCTATGGCTTCCGTGAATCCGCCGCGCGGCATGCGCGACTTCCTCCCCGCTGACAAGGCCCGTCGCGAGCGCGTGCTCGCCGTCATCCGCGAGCGCTACCGCGCCCACGGGTTCGACGAGATCGAGACGCCCGTCGTGGAGGAGTACGACCGTCTGCACGCGGGGGTCGGCGGCGACAACGAGAAGCTCGCCTTCAACATCCTGCGTCGCGGGCTCGATGCCGACGCCGTGCGCGCGGCCGCGGACGACCAGGCGCAGCTGAGCGACCTCGGGCTCCGCTACGACCTCACGGTGCCGCTCGCGCGCTTCTACGCCAGCCACCGCGGAGAGCTCCCGACGGTGTTCCGCTCCGTGCAGATCGCGCCGGTGTGGCGCGCCGAGCGCCCGCAGAAGGGGCGCTACCGCCAGTTCGTGCAGTGCGACATCGACATCATGGGCGACGCCAGCGCGCGCGCGGAGGCGGAGCTCATCGCCGCGACGCTCGACGCCCTCGACGCTCTCGGGCTCGAAGGCGCCACGGTGCGCATCAACGACCGCCGGGCGCTGGATGGCATGCTCGACGTCTTCGGCTTCCCCGCCGACGAGCGCCCCGGTGTGCTCATCACGATCGACAAGCTCGACAAGGTCGGCGCCGAGGGCGTCGTGGCCGAGCTGCGCGAGCGCGAGGCGACCGCGAGTGCCGTCGACGCGCTGGAGGCGTTCCTCACCCGCCCGCAGACGCGGGAGTTCCTGCCGTTCGGCGAGGGCCAGATCCGCAAGGCGCTGCCTGAGGGCGTCGGCGAGGAGGTCGTCGCGCACCTCGTCGGCATCGGCGAGGCGGTGGGCGCCGCGCGCGGGGCGGACTCGGTCGGCGCCGAGCTGCCGCTGCAGTTCGACCCGTTCCTCGTTCGCGGCATGGGCTACTACACCGGCACCATCTTCGAGATCGCGCACCCGTCGGTGTCGTACTCGCTGGGCGGCGGCGGGCGCTACGACGGCATGATCGGCCGCTTCCTCGGTCAGGATGTGCCGGCCGTCGGCTTCTCGATCGGCTTCGAGCGCATCGTCGACCTCGTCGCGCTCGCCGAGGGATCTGCCGCCGAGGCGGTCGTCCTCGTGCACGACCGCGACGTGCCCGACGCCGAGCTCCTGGCCCTCAAGGCCGCGCTCATCGCCGAGGGGTCGCGCGTGCGGCTCGAACGGCGGACGAAGAACCTCAAGGCGCTGCTCGAGCGGGCGACGGCCGACGGGTACACCGCGTTCGCGACCGTATCCGCGGGCGTCGAGCGCGCCGACCTCGAGCTGAAGCCGCTCGGCTGACCGCCCCGCGCGGCGTGGGACACGGCTCGCGCGGGCGGGCCTTCGTGTCTCACTCCGCGCGGCGCTCGATCACGAGCCGGACGGCGCGATAGACGACGCCGACCGCCACCACGACGACGCCGCCCACGACGCTCTGCCACGGCAGGGCGAGGGCGAGCGCGACGCAGCCGGCCGCGCCGACGACCTGCAGCCAGCGCGGGTAGCGGCGGACGGCCTCGCCCTGCCGCCACGCGGCGAGGTTCGCCACGAGGTAGTACAGCAGCACGCCGAAGGACGAGAACCCGATCGCGCCGCGGAGGTCCGCGAACGCGACGATCGCGATGACGGCGAGGGCGAGGGCGATCTCCGCGCGGTGCGGCACATGGCGGCGGGGGTGAACGGCCGCGAGGAACCGCGGCAGGTCGTCCTCCCGCGCCATCGCGAGGGCGGTGCGGCCGATGCCGGCGATGAGGGCCAGCAGCGCGCCGAGCGCGGCCGCCGCCGCCCCCACGCGCACCACGGGCTCCGCCCATCCCCATCCGGCCGCCGACACGGCGTCCGCCAGCGGGGCGGCCGAGCGCGCGGCGCCCTCGGGGCCCAGCGCATGCAGCACGGCGAGCCCGACGACCGCGTAGACGACGATCGCGAGACCGAGCGCCAGCGGGATGGCGCGGGGGATCGTGCGCGCCGGGTCGCGGACCTCCTCGCCGAGCGTCGCGATGCGGGCGTACCCGGCGAACGCGAAGAAGAGCAGCCCGGCCGCCTGCAGCACGCCGTGCGCGTCGAACGCCGTCGCCGCGAGCGGAGCGGCCGTCGGCGCCGCGAACCCCGCGGCCGCTCCGACGGCCAGGCACGCGAGGACGATCACCACGATGACCTGGGTGGCGAGCGCCGTGCGCGTGATGCCGAGCAGGTTCACCCCCGCCAGAAGCGCGACGGCGAGGATGGCGACGGGGCGCTCCCATCCGGGAGGAGCGACGTATGCGGCGAAGGCGAGCGCCATCGCCGCGCAGCTCGCGGTCTTCCCGATGACGAAGCACCAGCCCGCGAGATACCCCCACCACGCGCCCAGCTCCGCCCGCCCGTACGCGTACGCGCCGCCGGCGACGGGATGCACTGCGGCGAGCTGCGCCGAGGACGTCGCGTTGCCGAAGGCCACCACCGCCGCGATCGCGAGTCCGACCAGCAGCCATGACCCCGCCGCCGCGGCGGCGGGCGCGAAGACGACGAACACGCCCGCGCCGATCATGGAGCCGAGGCCGATGGCGACCGCGTCGCCGAGGCCGAGTCTGCGCGCGAGCGCGGGTGTCGTCATGGGCGGGAGTATAGGGCGGCCGGATGGCGCAGCGGAGTCTCGCGAATATTGTTCTATTTGCGCTAGAATAAGTACGTGCTGATCCGCATCGACCCGACCCGCGAGGAGCCCGTCTTCGCGCAGATCGCGGGGTCCATCCGCGGCGACATCGTCGCGGAGCGGTCGAAGCCGGGCGACCGCCTGCCCGCCGCGAAGGAGGTCGCCGCCGCGCTGGGGGTGAACCTGCACACCGTGCTGCACGCCTATCGGCAGCTGCGCGAGGAGGGGCTCGTCGACATGCGGCCCGGCCGCGGCGCCGTCGTCACCGACGCCGCCACCCCGCTCGCGGCGCTGCACGACGACATCCGCGCGCTGGTGCGCCGAGCGGAGAAGCTCGGCGTCTCGCGCGAGGTGCTCGCGGGCGTCGTCCGCGAGACCCGCACCTGACCGCCGCACCCGCGGCTTCCGCCGCCCATCGAAGGAGGACCCGATGACCACCACCCAGACGCCCGAGCGCGCGCGGGCCATCCGTCGCTTCCGCTGGGTCGGCCTCTACGTCCCGGTGGCGCTGTTCGCCCTGATCGCGCTCGTGCAGACGGTGCTCCTGCCCGCCATGCCCGATCCCGCGGCCACGCACTGGGGCCCTACCGGCGGCCCCGACGGGTTCGGCCCGGCCTGGACCTTCCCGCTCATGACCCTGCTGGTCGGGGGCGGGTCGACGGCGCTCATCGCCGGGATCACCCTCGCCGGCATCGCCAGCCCGAACCGGCCGATCTCATACCGCTTCATCACCGCCGTCATCTGGTGGGAGGTCGGCCTCCTCGGCATCGGGCTCTCGTCGACCTTCTTCGCGCAGCTGGGCCTCGACGACGCGCGCGATGCGGGCACGGCGCTCTGGGGGCTGGGGGCGGGATTCCTGCTGGGACTCGCGCTCGGCGCCATCGCGTGGCGGCTGTCGATCGAGGTTCCGGGTGAGGACGAGGCCGTCGCACCGGAGCCCGTCCCGCTGTCGGCCGGCGAGCGGGCGGTGTGGCTGCGCACGGCGACGATGGCACGCTCGGGCTGGATCGTCCTCGGTGCGCTGCTCGGCGTGCTCCTCGTCGTCGGGCTCGTCGTGCTCGCCCTCGACGTCGCGCACCTCGGCGCTCCGTCCGCCGGCACCTGGATCACCTTCGGCTCGCTGGCCCTCGTCGCCTTCCTCGTGGGGACAGGGTGCGTCGCGCGCGTCCGCGTCGACGAGGAGGGGCTCACGGTGCGCACGCCCATCGGATGGCCGCGCGTGCGCATCCCGCGCGAGGAGATCCGCTCGGCGGAGGTCGTCTTCGTGAGCCCGATGGCCGAGTACGGCGGCTGGGGATGGCGCTACGGCGCGGGCAGCGGCTGGGGCGCGGTCCTGCGGGCAGGCGATGCGCTGCGCGTGACGCGCACGAACGGGAAGGTCTTCACCGTCACGGTGGACGACGCGGAGACCGCCGCCGGGCTGCTGGCGGCGATGGACAGGAGGACGGACACGCCATGACCGAGAATGCGTCCAGGAAGCCGACCCTGCCGGCCCCGCCCCTCGAGCGCGTGCCCTGGCGCGCGGTCGCCGTCTACGCTGCCGCGGCGGTTGCGCTGGCATGGCTCGTCGCCCTCCCGCTCTGGCTCGGCGACCGCGCGGCGTCACCGCTGTTCACGCCGATCGCCTCGCTCATGATGTTCACGCCGCTCGTCGCGACGCTGGCGGTGGTGTTCGGCCTGCGCGTGCCGCGGACGGATCGCCTCCGCTTTCTCGGCATCTGGCCGCTGCGCCCGGCCGGACGCACCATCTGGTTCGCGGTCGCGGCCGTGTTCGTGCCGCCGGTCCTCGTCATCGTCGCCGCGCTGCTCGCGGGTGCGCTCGGCCTCGTCGAGCTGGATCTCGTCGGCTTCTCCGGGTTCGCGGAGACCGTCGCCGCGTCCCTCGCGGCGTCGGGCGTCGATCCCGACCTCGTGCCCGTCCAGGCCCTCGTGATCGGGCAGCTCGCGGCCATCCCGCTGGGTGCCCTCGTCAACAGCTTCCTCGCGTTCGGCGAGGAGATCGGATGGCGCGGCTGGCTGCTGCCGGCGCTCCGGCCGCTGGGCGTGTGGCCGGCGCTCATCCTCTCGGGTGCGCTGTGGGGGCTGTGGCACGCGCCGCTCATCCTGCTCGGGTACGACTTCGGGCGCACCGACGTCACCGGGGTGCTGCTCATGATCGCCGGCTGCATCGCCTGGGGCGTGCTCTTCGGCTGGGCGCGGCTGCGCACGGGGTCCCTCTGGCCCGCTGTCATCGGGCACGGCGCGCTCAACGCGGGAGGAGCCGCGGTGCTGCTGTTCGCCGCGGCCGGAGCCGACGTCGACCTCGCGCTCGTGGGGCCGCTCGGGGTCGTCTCCTGGATCGTGCTCGCGGTGGTCGTGGCCGTGCTCGCGCTCTGCGGGCAGTTCCGGCGGAACGTGCTCGGCCCGCGCTGACGTTACGATGCTCTGGACGGCGCGTCGCCGCGCCCCATCCCGACGCCCGGCATCCCGCTGTGCCGGACCGCCTCCCCGAAGGACACCCCCATGCGCTCCTCCTCGTTCCCCCGTCGCGGGCTCGCCGCGATCGGCCTCGCCGCGACCGCCGCCCTCACCCTCGCCGCCTGCTCGTCGGACGGCGGCTCGGACGGCGGCGAGGGCGAGCCTGCGTCGTTCTCGGTGGGCATCAGCCAGCTCGTGCAGCACCCCGCGCTCGACGCGGCGACCGACGGCTTCAAGCAGGCGTTCGCCGACGCCGGCTACGTCGAGGGCGAAACCGTCGAGTTCGACGAGCAGAACGCGCAGGGCGAGCAGGCGAACGCGGTCACCATCGCGCAGAACTTCGCCTCGAGCGACCTCGACCTCGTCCTCGCCGTGGCGACCCCCGCCGCCCAGGCCGCGGCCCAGGCCATCCTCGACACCCCGGTGCTCTTCACCGCCGTCACCGACGCGGTCTCGGCCGAGCTCGTCGACTCGAACGAGGAGCCCGGCTCGAACATCACCGGCACCAGCGACGCCGCGCCCATGGACGAGCAGTTCGACCTGCTGCTGCAGCTCGTCCCCGACGCGAAGAAGGTCGGCATCGTCTACAGCTCCGGCGAGGTCAACTCCGAGGTGCAGGTCGCCGCTGCGGAGGAGGTCGCCGCCGGTCTCGACCTCGAGATCGTCACGCAGACCGTGACCACCGCGAACGACCTCGCGCAGGCCACCGAGGCGCTCGGCGACGTCGACGCGATCTACGTCCCCACCGACAACATGGTCGTCGCGGGCCTCGCCTCGCTCGTGCAGGTCGCCGAGACGAACCAGATCCCCGTGATCGCCGCCGAGGCGGGCACCGTCGAGAGCGGCGCGATCGCGACCATCGGCATCGACTACACCGAGCTCGGCCGGCAGACCGGCGAGATGGCGCTGCGCATCCTCGAGGACGGCGCCGACCCCGCGACCATGCCGGTGGAGACCGCGTCGGACTTCACCTACGTCGTGAACCCCGGGGCGGCCGAGCGGATGGGCGTGGAGATCCCCGCCGACATCCTCGATCAGGCCGAGACCGTCGAGTAGGGCCGGGCGGGAGGAGCGCGCATGATCGGCGCGATCGAGCTGGGCCTCGTCTACGGGGTCATGGCGCTGGGCGTGTACCTCACGTTCCGCATTCTCAACTTCCCCGACCTCACCGTCGACGGGAGCTTCACCACCGGCGCGGCGGTCGCCGCCGCCATGATCACGACCGGGCAGAACCCCGTTCTCGCCACCCTCGCGGGCGCTGCGGCCGGCCTCGTCGCGGGCGCCATCACGGGCCTCCTCCACACGAAGGGGCGCATCGACGGGCTGCTCGCGGGCATCCTCACGATGATCGGCCTGTGGTCGGTGAACCTCCGCATCATGGGCACGGCGAAGGAGGACGCCACGGTGGCGGCGAACCTCCCGCTGCTGCGCGCGGACACCCTGTTCACGCCGCTCCGCGAGGCGGACCTCCTCGGCACGTGGGGCGGCATCGGCATCATCTTCGTCGGCGTCATCCTGCTGAAGCTCGCCGTCGACTGGTTCCTCTCGACGAACCTGGGCCTGGCCATCCAGGCGACGGGCGACAACGGGCCGATGATCCGCAGCTTCGGCGTCTCGACCGATCGCACGACCATCCTCACCCTCGCCATCTCGAACGGGTTCGTCGCGCTCTGCGGCGCGCTCGTCGCGCAGTACCAGGGGTTCGCCGACATCAGCATGGGCATCGGGCTGATCCTCGTCGGCCTCGCCTCGGTGATCCTCGGGCAGGCCGTGTTCGGGCACCGGTTCATCTGGCTCGCGAGCCTCGCGGTGGTGCTGGGCGCGGTGCTCTACCGCCTCATCATCTTCTTCGCCATGCGCGCGGGGCTCGACCCGAACGACATGAAGCTCGTCACGGCCGTGCTCGTCGTGCTCGCGCTGCTCCTCCCGCGGTGGGGCTTCCTCCGCCGCATCCCGTCGCTGCGGGGAAGAGGCGGCCGCGTGGCGCCGCGCGAGCCCGCTGCCGACGCCCCCGAGCCCGCGGCCGTCGCGCCCGCGAACGGAAGGTGACGCCATGCTCGTCATGAAGGACATCGCCAAGACCTTCTTCCCCGGCACGGTCAACGAGCGCCGCGCCCTCGCCGGCCTCAGCCTGCGGCTGGAGGAGGGGGACTTCGTCACCGTCATCGGCTCCAACGGCGCCGGCAAGTCCACGCTCCTCAACTCCATCTCCGGGCGGATGCCCGTGGACGCCGGCGAGATCGAGATCGACGGCCGCCGCGTGAACCGGCTCCGCGAGTTCCAGCGCGCGCGCTACGTCGGCCGCGTCTTCCAGGACCCGATGGCGGGCACCGCGCCGAACCTCACCATCGAGCAGAACCTCGCCCTCGCCGCACGCCGCGGCCGCGCTCGGGGCCTCGGACGCGGCCTCACCCGGAAGCAGCGCGAGCGGTTCCAGGAGGAGCTGCGCGTGCTCGAGCTCGGCCTCGAGGACCGCCTCAGCGCGAAGGTGGGCCTGCTTTCGGGCGGACAGCGGCAGGCGCTGTCGCTGCTCATGGCGGGGTTCACCCAGCCGCGCATCCTGCTCCTCGACGAGCACACCGCAGCCCTCGACCCGCAGCGCGCGGAGCTCGTGTCGCGTCTCACACAGCGGATCGTGGAGCAGGGCAATCTCACCACGCTCATGGTCACGCACAACATGGAGCAGGCGCTCGCCCTCGGCAACCGGCTCATCATGATGCACGAGGGGCGCATCGTCTTCACCGCGTCGGCCGAGCGCAAGCGCACCCTGAAGGTGCCCGACCTGCTGGCCGAGTTCGCGAAGATCAAGGGAGCGACCCTCGACGACAGGGCCCTCCTGGCCTGAGAATCGTCGCATGACAGACGCGACACGCGACACCTGGGCGGCCGTCGACCGCTACCTCGCCGAGACGCTCGTCGGCCACGACCCCGCCCTCGAGGCGGCGCTGGCCGCGCAGGAGCGCGCGGAGCTGCGACCCATCGAGGTCGCGCCGGTCGCGGGCAAGCTCCTGCACCTCCTCGTGCGCATCTCCCGCGCCCGTCGGGTGCTCGAGATTGGCACGCTGGCCGGCTACTCCGCGATCTGGATGGCCAGGGCCCTTCCCGAGGGCGGCCGGCTGATCAGCATCGAGGCGGAGCCCGACAACGCCGCCCTCGCGCGCCGGAACATCGACGCGGCGGAGGTCGGGGATCGGGTGCAGATCCTCGAGGGGCGGGCGGCTGACGTGCTGCCGACCCTCGACGCGAGCGAGCCCTTCGACCTCGTCTTCATCGACGCCGACAAGGAGTCGAACACGGTGTACCTCGACTGGGCGGCGCGCCTGGCGCCCGTCGGCGCCGTGATCGTGGTCGACAACGTCGTCCGCGACGGCCGGGTCGCCGACCTCGGCGACGAGGACGCGCAGATCGCCGGCGTGCGCGCGGGGCTCGAGATGCTCCGCGACGACCCGCGCTTCGATGCCACGGCCCTGCAGACCGTCGGCGTGAAGGGCTGGGACGGCCTCGCGATCGCCGTCCGCGTCTGAGCGCGCACGGCCATCCGCCGCCCGGCAATAGACTGACGAGCGGATCGACGTCGCTCCCCGCATTCCCCCATCGACAAGGAGTACTTCCGTGGCACTGATTGAGGCTGTAGGCGCTCGCGAGATTCTCGACTCGCGAGGCAACCCGACCGTCGAGGTGGAGGTGCTCCTCGAAGACGGCATCGTGCAGCGCGCCGCCGTCCCCTCCGGCGCATCCACCGGCGCCTTCGAGGCGTACGAGCTGCGCGACGGCGACAAGGGCCGCTACGCCGGCAAGGGCGTACAGAAGGCCGTCGACGCCGTCATCGACGAGCTCGGCCCGGCCATCGAGGGCCTCGACGCCAGCGAGCAGCGGGTCATCGACCAGGCGCTCATCGAGATCGACGGCACCGACAACAAGAAGCGCGTCGGCGCCAACGCCATCCTCGGCGTGAGCCTCGCGGTCGCGAAGGCCGCCGCCGACAGCGCCGACCTGCCGCTGTTCCGCTACATCGGCGGCCCGAACGCGCACGTGCTGCCCGTTCCCGCCCTCAACGTCATCAACGGCGGCGCACACGCCGACACCGGCGTCGACATGCAGGAGTTCTTCCTCGTGCCGCTCGGCGCGGAGTCGTTCAGCGAGTCGCTGCGGTGGGGCACCGAGACGTACCACGTGCTCAAGAGCGAGCTGAAGGCCGGCGGCTACGCCACGGGCCTCGGCGACGAGGGCGGCTTCGCGCCCGACCTCCCCAGCAACCGCGGCGCCCTGGACTTCCTGATGGCCGCCATCGAGAAGGCCGGCTTTACCCCCGGCAAGGACATCGCCGTCGGCCTCGACGTCGCCTCCACGGAGTTCTTCCGCGACGGCGTCTACCACTTCGAGGGCAAGCAGCTCACCGCCGAGGAGCTCACCTCGTACTACGAGGACCTGCTCGCGAACTTCCCGCTCGTCACCATCGAGGACGCTCTCGCCGAGGACGACTGGGACGGCTGGAAGGCCCTCACCGACCGCATCGGCGGCAAGGTCCAGCTCGTCGGCGACGACCTGTTCGTCACCAACCCGCAACGCCTCGCCGACGGCATCAACAAGGGCGTCGCCAACTCGCTGCTCGTGAAGGTCAACCAGATCGGCACGCTCACCGAGACGCTCGACGCGGTCGCCCTCGCGCAGAGCAACGGCTACACCGCGATGATGTCGCACCGCTCCGGCGAGACCGAGGACACGACCATCGCCGACCTCGCCGTCGCCGTCAACTGCGGTCAGATCAAGTCCGGCGCGCCCGCTCGCAGCGACCGGGTCGCGAAGTACAATCAGCTTCTGCGCATCGAGGAGGAGCTGGGCGCCGGCGCGACGTTCGCCGGCCGCAGCGCCTTCCCGCGCTTCACGGCGTAAGCGGGGCTGAGAACCGCATCACGAGGAGGGGGAGTCATGGCGAAGAGACCATCGGCTCCCCCTTCCCGCGTCCGCGGACGCGGCTCTCGCGAGAGCGGAGTCGACGTGCGCGGCTGGCTCGGGGCCATCCGGCTGTCGGGCTTCACGGCGATCATGCTCGGCCTCGTGATCCTCGCCGCGTTCGTGCTGGTGCCCACCGCGAGCACCTACCTGGAGCAGCGGCAGCGGATCGCGTTCCTGCAGGAGGCCGTGCAGGTCAGCCAGGACAAGGTCGACGCGCTCGAGCGCGAGCGCTCGCGCTGGCAGGACCCGGCCTACATCACCACGCAGGCGCGCGAGCGCCTGTTCTACGGCTTCCCCGGGGAGGTCGTCTACATCGTCGACGACGACCTCGACGAGTCCGAGCAGCCGGTCGAGCCGGAGCCCATCAGCGCCGAGGTCGAGGAGACCGAGCACGACTGGATGTCGCAGATGCTGCGCTCGGTCGTGAGCGCAGGACTGACGAAGACCGCGGTCTCCGAGGAGGAGGTCGTCGAGATCGACGGCGACGTCTTCCAGCCCGACACCAGCACCGACCAGTAGCCTGGCGGGGTGACGACACCCCCCTTCGAGCCCGTGCGACCCGTCGATCTGGAGGTCGTCTCGGCCCAGCTGCAGCGCGAGGCGCGCGGCGTCGTCGGCATCGCCGCCCGGTGCGCGTGCGGCAACCCGACGGTCGTCGCCACGGCCCCGCGCCTGCCCGACGGGACGCCGTTCCCCACGTTCTACTACCTCACGCACCCGACGGCCACCGCCGAGATGTCGCGCCTCGAGGCGAATCAGCTCATGCCCGAGCTCACGGCGCTCCTGGCCGAGGACGAGGGCGTCGCCGCCGGGTACCTCCGTGCGCACGAGGCGTATCTCGCCGACCGCGCGGCGTTCGGCGAGGTGCCCGAGATCGCCGGCATCTCCGCCGGCGGCATGCCCACGCGCGTCAAGTGCCTGCACGCGCTGGCAGGTCACGCCCTCGCCGCCGGCGCCGGCGTCAACCCGATCGGCGACCTCGCTCTGGAGCGGTCGTCGTGGTCGCCCGAGCGGTGCGCCTGCGACGATCCCGGCGCGGCTGCATGAGGCGAGCGGTCGTCGCGGGGCTCATCGCGCTCCTGGCTCTGACCGGAGCGGCCGCTCCGAGCGCCGCCGCTCCGCCCGCGGTTCCGGAGGCGCCCGTCGGCACTCCGGCCGCGGTCGACACCGTTCCGGCGGAGGGCGCCGACGAGGAGACGCCGTCGCCCACGCCGACGCCCGAGCCCGAGGACCCGGTGCGCGCGGCGCAGTACTGGCTCGACCGCTACGGCGTCGAGGACGCATGGGAGACCACGCGCGGCGCGGGCACCACGATCGCCGTCATCGACACCGGCGTCGCCAAGGGCCCTGTCGAGTTCGAGGGGGCCGTGCGCGACGGAACCGACGTCTCCGGTGTCGGCTCGGCGGACGGCCGCACCCCGGTCGGCGTGCAGGACCAGGATCACGGGTCGTACGTCGCATCGCTCGCCGCCGCTCGCGGGACGGGGGAGGACACCGGGATGATCGGCGTCGCGCCCGAGGCCGACCTCCTGTCGATCTCGCTGGGGTTCGGCGCATCCGCCGCGGTGCCGTTCGACGAGCAGGTCGCCGAGGCGATGGTGTGGGCGGTCGACCACGGCGCCGACGTCATCAACCTCTCCTTCACCACCAACACGCTGGACTGGGACGAGATCTGGGACGACGCGTTCCTCTACGCCTTCGACCACGACGTCGTGGTGGTCGTCGCCGCCGGCAACCGCGCGAGCGGGACGACCGTGGTCGGCGCACCCGCGACCATCCCGGGGGTGCTCGCCGTCGGCGGCGTGGACACCCGCGGCGTGGCGTCGGTCGGCGCGTCGACGCAGGGCATCACGATCGGCGTGGCGGCACCGAGCGAGGAGCTGCTGGGCGTCTCCGCGGCGGGGGAGATCGTCGAGTGGAACGGCACGAGCGGCGCCGCGCCGATCGTCGCCGGGGTCGCGGCGCTCGTCCGCGCCGCGCACCCCGAGCTCGACGCGGCCAACGTCATCAACCGGATCATCCAGACCGCCAAGCGCCCGCTGCAGGTGGAGAAGGTGCCCGACCCGCAGTACGGCTACGGGCTCGTGGCCGCCGACGAGGCGGTGAACGCGGACGTCGAGGCGGTGAGCGAGAACCCGCTCGGCAGCCTCCCGGAGTGGATCGCCCTGCACCGCCGCGGAGAGGTCGGGCCGGACCCGGAGCCCACCGCGGGAGCCGTCGAGTTGCCGCCCATCCCGCCCGCGGACGCCCCCCGCGACGAGGCCTCGCCGTTCCTCCCCTCGGCGCAGAGCATGCGCGAGGTCACCCTGCCGCTCTTCGCACTGAGCGCCGCTGGTATCCTGGTGGTGCTCGGCGTCGTGTCTGCACTCAGGCGCGTTCGTTCGACGCGCGCGCAGCGATAGCCAGCAGGACAACAACTCAAGGAGTCTGTTACACGTGCCCAAGATTCTCATCGTCGGCGGCGGATACGCGGGGTTCTACACCGCGTGGAAGCTCGAGAAGCACCTGCGTCGTGGCGAGGCGGAGGTCGTGATGGTCGACCCGCTTCCGTACATGACGTACCTGCCCTTCCTTCCCGAGGTCGCTGCAGGCTCGATCGAGCCCCGCCACGCGGTCGTCTCGCACCGCCGCCACCTCAAGCGCACGAAGCTCGTCACCGCGAAGGTCACCAAGATCGACCACGCGAACAAGACGGCCACGATCACGCCCGAGGGCGGCGAGCCCTGGGAGTACCAGTACGACCAGATCGTCGTGACCGCCGGGTCGGTGTCGCGCACGTTCCCGATCCCCGGCATCGCCGACAACGCGATCGGCATGAAGTCGATCGAGGAGGCCGTCGCGGTCCGCGACACCCTCATCGGCAACTTCGAGAAGGCCGCCGCCCTCTCGAAGGACAACCCGCTCCGCAAGCGCCTCCTGACGACCGTCGTCGTGGGCGGCGGCTTCGCCGGCATCGAGACCTTCGCCGAACTGCGCTCGCTCGCGAACTCGCTGCTGGAGAAGTTCCCCGAGATCACCTTCGACGAGACGCACTTCCACCTCATCGAGGCCATGGGCCGCATCATGCCCGAGGTCTCCCTCGAGACGAGCGAGTGGGTGCTCAAGGACCTCGCCAAGCGCGGCGCGCACGTGCACCTCGACACGCAGGTCACGTCGGCCGTCGACGGCCGCGTCGAGGTGTCGACCGGCGAGGCGTACGAGACCGACCTCATCATCTGGACCGCCGGCGTCATGGCGAACCCGATCGTCGTCAACGGCGGCGACCTGCCCAAGGAGGCCCGCGGCCGCATCAGCGCGCAGGCCGACCTGCGCGTCGTGGACGCCGACGGCAACGTCGTCGAGGGCGCCTGGACCGCCGGCGACGTGGCGGCCGTGCCCGACCTCACCGGCGGCGGCGTCGGCGGCATGTGCGTGCCGAACGCGCAGCACGCCGTGCGTCAGGCGAAGCGCCTCGCGAAGAACCTCGTGGCGGTCATCCGCGGCGAGGCGCCCGTCGACTACGTGCACAAGAACCTCGGCGCGGTCGCGGGCCTCGGTCTGTACAACGGCGCGTTCCAGTCGGGCAAGATCGCGCTCAAGGGCTTCGTGGCCTGGGTCGCGCACCGCGGCTACCACGGCCTCGCGATGCCCTCGTGGGAGCGCAAGTGGCGCGTCATCTGGGGGTGGGTGCACAACTTCTTCCTCGGCCGCGACACCGTGCAGCTCGGCACGACGCAGACGCCCCGCGTGTTCTTCGAGACCTACGCGTCGCGCCCGAAGCCGAAGGTGGAGGAGCAGCCCGCTCCCGCCGCCGCGGAGCCGGCGGCGGTCGCGGCGAAGTAACGCCGCACACGTGCGCGAAGGCCGTCACCGATCTCGGTGGCGGCCTTCGCCATCCGCCCCCCCATAGCCCAACGGCAGAGGCAGGCGACTTAAACTCGCTTCAGTCTGGGTTCGAATCCCAGTGGGGGGACGCCGTTCCCACGGAATCCGACCGTTCGTCGCGCTCGCGACGCCCGGCTCCGAGCCCCGCCGATGCGATGAGGCCCAGAGCGAGGAAGCCCGCGGCCGTCAGCGCCGAGTATCGGGTTCCCGCGGAGAACGCCGCCGCCGCGTCGGCCACCTCGGTCTGCCCCGCGTCGTCGAAGCCGGCGATCGCGGCTCCCGCCGAGTCGACGACGGCGGCCACCACCTCGTCGCGGGCGGCGGCGGGCAGCCCCTGATCGTCGAGCGACGCGGCGAGCGTCGCACCGGTCGACGTGAACAGCACCGTGCCGAGGATGGCGACGCCGAGCGCCGACCCGACCTGGCGCGCGGTCGACTGCGTTCCCGACGCCTGGCCGGAGCGCTCGACGGGGACATCCTGCAGGACGACGCCGGTGAGCTGCGCGGTGGCGAGGCCCACGCCGAAGCCGTAGACGAACAGCGGCGGCAGGAGCCATCCCCACCCCGCATCCGGGCCCACCGCGAAGGCGATCCCGACGATGCCGACCATCTCGGCGGCGATGCCGGCGCGCACGACGACGACCGCGGGAAGGCGCCCGCTGAAGGCGCCGGCCAGGCCGCTCGCCGCGAAGGACCCGATCGCGAGCGCGAGCAGCACGAGGCCGGTGCGGAGGGCGTCGAAGCCGAGCACGAACTGCAGCCACAGCGGCAGCGAGAGGATGATCCCGAACTCGCCCAGCGAGACGACGAGGGCGACGACGTTGCCGCGCGCGAAGGTGCCGACGCGGAAGAGCGACAGGTCGAGCAGCGACGAGCGACCCGCACGGCCTCGGTGCCGACTCCAGAGCAGCAGCACGACGAGCGACACCGCGCTGACGGCGAAGGCCACCGGGATGGGGGAGAGGTCGGCCGTCCACGTGAACGACCCGAAGGAGATGTCGTCGCGCGAGCGCAGCCATCCGTAGCTGCGCCCCTCGATGAGGCCGAAGACGAGCGTTCCGAAGAGCACCACCGACAGCGCGGACCCGACGAGGTCGATGCGCGTCGACGGCTCGCGCGACTCGCGGATCGTCAGCAGCACGCCGGCGATGACGATCGCGCCGAGCGGGACGTTGATCCCGAAGGCCCAGCGCCAGGAGAAGGATGTCGTGAGCCAGCCGCCGAGGAGCGGCCCGAGCGCGGCCATCCCGCCGATCGTGGAGCCCCACACGGCGAAGGCGATGCCGCGCTCCCTGCCGCGGAACGTCGCGTTCAGGAGGGAGAGCGTGGTGGGCAGGATGAGCGCGCCGCCGATGCCCTGCACCGCGCGCGCGAGGATGAGCAGTCCGCCCGACGGCGCGAGCGCCGCGGCGACCGAGGCGACGGCGAAGAGGGCGACGCCGGCTGTCATCATCCGGCGACGCCCGAGGCGGTCCGCGAGCGCGCCGAAGAGGAGCAGCAGCGACGCGAAGGCGAGGGTGTAGACCTCCTGCACCCACTGCACCTCGGTGGACGAGATGCCGAGATCGCCGACGACCGCCGGGATGGCGACGTTGACGATCGTCGAGTCGACGACGATGAGGGACACCGCCCCGCTGATGAATCCGAGCCCCCACCAGCGCCGTGCGTCTGCTGACGGGAGCCGCGCGTGCGGCATTGATCGACACCATCGCGGCTGTCTACACTCCCGAGGGATGGCCATGTTCGCGCAGGACCCGGTGCGGCCGGCGGCGTACGCGCGGTTCGCCCGCGCGACGCCCGCCTGGTTCCGCGATGCCAAGCTCGGGATCTTCGTGCACTGGGGGCCGTACGCCGTTCCGGCGTGGGCGGAGCCCATCGGACCGCTGGGCGCCTTCGACCACGCGCACTGGATGGCGCACAACCCGTATGCCGAGTGGTACGCGAACACGATCCGCATCGTGGGCAGCCCCGCCTGGCATCACCAGCAGGACGTCCACGGCGGCGCCCCGTACGACGCCTTTCTCGACCGCTGGCGGGCGGAGCGCTTCGACGCGGACGAGGTGATGGATCTCGTGTCGAGGACGGAAGCGCGCTACGTCGTCCCCACCGCCAAGCACCACGACGGCGTGGCTCTCTGGGACGCGCCGAGGACGGGCGACCGCAACGCCGTTCGCCGCGGCCCGCACCGCGACCTCGTGGGCGCGTTCCGCGAGGCCGCGCAGCGGCACGGGGTGCGATTCGGGCTTTACTACTCCGGCGGTCTCGACTGGTGGTTCGACCGGCGCGCGCCCATCACCGGACCGGTGGACGACTCCGTGCGGCCGGTGGATCGCGCCTATGCCGACTACGCCTACGACCACGTCGTCGATCTCATCGAGCGGTACCGCCCGGAGGTGCTGTGGGGCGACATCGAGTGGCCCGACGCGGGCAAGGCCGAGGGCGGCAAGAGCCTCGTCGATCTCTTCGATCGGTTCTACGCCGCCGCACCGGACGGAGTCGTGAACGATCGGTTCGGGCTCACCCACTGGGACTTCCGCACCAGCGAGTACGAGGAGGGGCGCGTCACGCAGACGGCGGGGATGTGGGAGCACACCCGCGGCGTCGGCTTCTCCTTCGGGCACAACCGCCTCGAGGACGCCGGGCACGCGCTCGACGGGCGCGCGGCCATCCGGCACTTCGTCGACGTCGTCTCACGCGGCGGCAACCTGCTGCTCAACGTCGGCCTCACTGCGGCCGGCGAGGTGACGCCGCTGCAGCGTCGCACGCTCGAGGAGCTCGGGGCGTGGAATGCCGCGCACGGCGACGGCGTCTTCGGCTCCCGCGTGCTGGAGCCGGACCTCGCCCGGCCGTCGGATGAGCCGTGGGTGCGCTGGACGCGGCGGGATGGTCGCGCGCATGCCTTCGCGGACGCGCCGGTGGGCGCCACGGTGCCGCTGGACGTCGATCTGCGCCGGATCGACCTCGACGGGGCGGCGTGCCGGGGCGCGGAGGTCGTTCCGAGCGAGGACGGGGTCGCGGTGCGCGTGCTCGCGGCGGGACCGGTGCAGGTCGCGTTCCCGCTGCGGTGACGGGACGCGCTCGTCAGCGATCCTGGCGGGCCACCATCTCGGTGATCCAGGTGGGCGCGAACGGCGAGATGCAGCCGGGCGACGTGGGGTAGTCCCGCAGCACCCCCAGCCGTTCGCCGATCTCGAGGGCGCGCGGCCGGTGCTCCGGGTGCCGGATGCCGATCTGCGCGAGGCAGGTGTTCATCGCCCACTGCAGACGATCGGGCGCGCCGGCCATGTCCGACTCGATGAGGTCGAGCAGCGCGTCGAGGTGGACGCCGCCGGGGCCTCTGGCGACGCGCTCGCTGGTGAGGTCCCATCCCGCCGCGGCAACCACGGGGTCGGGATCGGCGAACCACCGCTCGCGCAGCGCCCCGGCATGCGCGCTCTTCTTCGCGAGATAGTTCACCAGCCAGTCCTGCACCTTGGGCGCGCGCGCCTCGCGGAGCATCGCGTCGAGCCCCGCCGCGTCGAGATCGCGCGGACGGACGACGAGGATGGCGACGAGCCGTGCCGCGGTGTCGCCCGTCTCCCAGAGCGCCCGCGACAGCGCCGGGTCGGCGCCCAGGCGCTTCGCGAGCGCGCGCAGCTTCGTGAGGTTGACCCCGTGGTCGTCGCCGTGGCGCTCGTTGACCGCGCGCATGCGCGGGTCTTCGAGGGCGGCGAGCTCGGCGAGGACCTCGGCGACGCTCGGGTTGTCCATGACGTCAGCCTAGGGTCGCCGGCGCTCGCCGCGTCAGCGAGGTCAGTTGAGCGGCGGGGTGTCCTCCGGCACCACGCCGTCGGCGTAGAGGTCCGCGGCGAGATCGCGCAGCGCGCGGAGGGCCACGCGCTGCGTGAGCGGGCCGTACGAGATGCGGGCGACGCCGAGAGCCTCGTACTCGGCGGCGGTGAGGGCGCCCGGCAGCCCGATCACGCTGACGCGTCGCACGCCGATGCCCTCGACGAGCCGACTCACGGTGTCGCGGTCGAGCGCGCCGGGCACGAAGACCAGTGCGGCGCCGGCGTCGAGGAATGCGCGACCGCGGGCGATCGCGTCGTCGATGCTCTCGGCCAGCGGACGGTCGCCCGCGCGCACGATCGCATCGGTCCGCGCGTTCAGCTGGAAGTCGACGCCCTCGGCCTCGGCTGCGCGCACGGCGGCGTGCACCCTCGCGACCGCGTCGTCGAACGGGATCAGCCGGTCTTCGATGTTCGCGCCGACGACGCCGACGCCGATCGCGCGGCGCACGGTCTCGCCGGCGTCGTCGTAGCCGGCGTCGAGGTCGGCCGAGACCGGCAGATCCACGGCCTCGACGATGCGCGCGACCGCGGCGAGGTTCACGTCTCGCGGCATCTCGCCGTCGCGATAGCCGTGCGAGGCCGCGATCGAGTGCCCGGCGGTCGCGACGGCGCGCGTTTCGGGCAGGTCGGCGATCGTGCGGGCGCTTACCGCGTCCCACGCGTTCACCACGCGGAGGATCTGGGGCGCTTCGTGCAGGGTCCTGAGGGCGTCGGCCCTGTCCTGGATGCTCATGCTCACGACGCTAGCGGCTCAGCGGCTTGGCGAGCTCCGCGAACCGGAGGTCGGCCACGCGCGGCGCGCCGAAGCGCTCGTCGCCGGAGGGGAAGGGCGACGTCGCACCCGTGGCCCGGTACCCGCGTCGCTCGTACCAGGCGACGAGGTCCGTGCGCACGGAGATGACGGTCATGCGCATCTCCGTCGCGCCCCACTCGTCGCGGGCGACGCGCTCGGCCTCGCTGAGGAGGAGCCTGCCGTATCCCCGTGCCTGCATGCGGGGGTCGACGGCGAACATGCCGAACCAGGCATGGCCATCCCGCCGGTCGATATGGCAGGTGGCGACGAAGCTGTCGTCCACGCGCAGGGTGAGGAGGCCGCCCGTCGGCGCGGCGATGAGTGCGGCGACCTCGTCCGCGCCGGTGCGGCGGCCGCCGATGAGATGGGCCTCCGTCGTCCAGCCCGCATCGGCGCCGCGATACGCCCGCTCCACGAGCGAGACGACCTCGTCGACGTCGTCGAGGCGGGCGAAGCGGAAGGCGGGGGAGTCGGTCACCGCGACATCGTATGCGGCGGCGGCTCGGTGAGCCGCGAACGGCGGTGTCTAGGATGGGGACAGACATCAAGGGGGGTTCCGTCGTGGAATGGTTGATACCCGTTCTCGTCGTCGTGGCGATCATCGTCATCGCGGCCATCTATCTCTGGGCGACGTACAACTCGCTCGTTCAGCTGAACGTCCGCGTGGATGAGGCGTGGAGCGGGATCACGGTGCAGCTCAAGCGAAGAGCAGACCTGATCCCCAACCTGATCGAGGCGGTGAAGGGGTACGCCGCGCATGAGAAGGCGGTGTTCGAGAACGTCACGAGAGCGCGCGCGGAGACGCTCGCGGCGACCGGTCCGGCCGAGGCCGGGGTGGCGGAGAACCACTTCCAGCAGGCGATCAAGAGCCTGTTCGCCGTGGCGGAGTCGTACCCGCAGCTGCAGGCGAGCCAGAACTACCTGCAGCTGCAGCACAGCCTCGTCGACACCGAGGACAAGATCCAGGCGTCGCGCCGGTTCTACAACGGCGGCGTCCGCGAGCTGAACACCAAGATCAAGGTGTTCCCCAACAACCTCTTCGCGCGGAACCTGGGCTTCGACGAGCGCGAGTTCTTCGAGGTCGACGGGGGAGCGGCGATGTCGGAGCCGCCGCGCGTGCAGTTCTGACGCGGTCGAGACGACCCGGAGGGCTCCCGCTCAGTTCACGCTGAGCAGGAGCCCTTCCTCGTCGAGCGAGACGGAGCCGTAGATGTTCCAGGAATCGGTGCGGTACGAGTAGGTGCCCTCGCTGCCGTCGTCGTGCAGCCCGGTCACGGTCGCGACGACGGCGCCGCCGGTGGCCTGGAACGTGCCCGCTTCGAGGTCGATCTCGGGCTGCGGCAGCGCGTCGGCGCGGTAGGTGATCTCGGTGGCCTCGGCGAGGTCGGCCGGCCACGGCACGGTCATGCCGCACCCGTCGAGCACCTCGGAGGAGGCGGCGAGGCACTCGTCGATGTGCGCGTCGAGCGCGTCGTCGGCCTGCGTCTGGGCGGCATCGGTGAACGCGGGATCGAGCTCGACCGAGGCCGGCTCCGCTCCGACGCGCACCCGGTCCTGCCCGTCGAGGAACTCGGCGGGCCAGGCGGACACGTCGTACGAGGCCGGAAGGAGCGACAGCTCGGCGGATCCGCCTTCGAGCGGCATGGGGGAGCCGGCGACGTCGATCCACGCGCCGCGTGTGGCCGTCATGGTCACGGGCGTGAGCGTCGGCTCCGCCACCCGCCATGCCGTGCCGTCCTTCGCGAGCGCGAACCGCAGCTCGAGCGGCTCGTCGGCCAGGACCGTCTCGACGCGCACGTCGGCCGCGTCCTCGGTCTCCGACAGCTCGACGATCTCGGCGTCGCCGAGGTGCTCAGCCGCTCCCTCGAAGGCGGTCCACGCGGATTCCGGGACCGCGTCGGGGTCTGCGAGGAGTGCGCGCACGTCGGCGGCATCACCGCCCGACAGCGCCTCGAGATACTGTTCGGCGACGCGCTCGGCGCTCGCCGGACGGCTGGTCGACCAGAACCCGATCGCGAGCATGCCGATGACGATCACGCCGACGACGGCGAGGATCGGGACCATGGGACGTTTCATGCGGCCTCCTCTTCCGCAACCCTAATCAGCCGTTGCTCGGAGAGCGCCGGGATGGCCGTGGCGCGGCGCGTCGAGCACGCGCGCGAGATCGTCGGCCGCGTCTCCCCAGTCGGACACCGAGAGCGATTCCAGCCCCTGCCAATGCGCGGCGTCGCGCAGGGCCGCCGCCGCTCGCTCCGCCACCTCGGGCGAGGCGGCGCCCGGCTCCCACCAGGCCGACTGCACGCGCAGGGTCGAGGTCGCGCGCTCGGCCTTGAGATCGGCGCGGCCGACGATGCGATCGCCGACGAGGAGCGGCAGGGAGTAGTACCCGAACCGGCGGCGCTCGGCCGGCGTGTAGATCTCGATGCGGTACGCGAAGCCGAACATCCGCTCGGCGCGCTCGCGGAACCACACCACGGGGTCGAACGGCGTCAGGACCGTGGCGCGGTCGATACGGCGCGGCAGCACCGCATCGCGGTGCCGCCAGGCCGGGACGGCCCGCCCGCCGCGCTCCCACCCTCGCACCGCGACCGGCGCCAGCTCGCCCTCCGCGACGAGCCGGTCCAGCGCGGTGTGGACGGCGCGGCGGTCGCGCAGCCGGTGGTAGTCCGCCAGGTCCGCCGCCGTGGCGACCCCCGAGGCCCGCGCCGCGCGACGCACGAGCTCGACGATCGCGTCCTCGTGGGGGAGGGAGCGGGCGAGATGCTCGGCGGGGATGACCTGCTCGGCGAGCCCGTAGCGCCGCTCGAAGCCGCTGCGCCCGGCGATGGCGACCTCGCCGAACCGCCACAGCATCTCCAGCGCCCGCTTCACGTCGTCCCAGCCCCACCACGGGCCTCGGCTCGCCGGCAGGTCCCGTTCGATCTCCGCCGGCCGCAGTGGGCCGCGCTCGGCGAGCTCCGCCCGCACCCAGCTCACCGTGTCGGTGTTCGCGGCGAACCAGCTGCCCTCGCCGCCGTGCTTGGCCCGCATCGCATCCATGCGGAACCGCCACAGCGGCCAGTCGGCCACGGGCACGAAGGTCGCCTCGTGGGCGAGGTACTCGACGAACTCCGGTCCGCGGGCCGACGGCGTCAGAACGAGGCGGTCCAGGAGACCCGTGTCGTAGGGCCCGAGCCGCGACAGCAGGGGAACGTAGTGCGAGCGCGCGAACACGTTCACGGAATCGATCTGCAGCACGTGCATGCGCGCGAGCTCGCGTCGCACGTGGCGGATGGTCGGAGCGGAGGGCCGCGCTCCGGCCAGTCCCTGCGCGGCGAGGGCCATGCGGCGCGCCTCGGCCGCGGACAGCGCATCCTTCACGCCGTTCACGCTACCGGCGGCCCCCGACATCGGGCCCGTGGCGCCCCGGGCGGGGGATTAGGATGACGAGGATGAGCGACGTCCCGCCCCGCAACGGTCGCCCTGGACTGTTCGGCCGACGTGTCCCGGAGCCGCCGCGCCCGCTCGCCCGGCCTCTCGGACCCGATCCCGTCGAGGTGCCGATCGGTCTGCGCATCGCCACCGCCTACGGATGGCGCTTCCTCATCCTCGCGGGCGTCGTCGCGGTGATCGTCTGGCTCGTCATCGAGTTCAAGCTCCTCGTCATCCCGATCTTCGTCGCGACGCTCCTCACGGCGCTCGTGTACCCCCTCTTCTCCTGGATGCTCCGGCACCGGGTCCCGCGGACCCTCGCCGTGGTCGTCAGCGTGCTCGGGACGATCGCCGTGGTGGTCGGCCTCGTGTGGCTCGTCGTCTGGCAGATCGGGGAGCAGGCGGCCGAGGTGCGCGCGCGCGCCGCGGAGTCGATTGCCGGGCTGCGCGGCTTCCTCATCGAATCCCAGTTCGTCACGCCGACGCAGCTCGACGGGATGCTCACGGACGCCATCGACCTCGTGCAGGAGCAGGCCGACTTCCTCGTCAACGGCGCGCTCGCGGTCGGCTCCACCCTCGGGCACTTCGCGACCGGGTTCCTCGTGTCGCTGTTCGTGCTGCTGTGCTTCCTCTTCGACGGCGCGGGCATCTGGCGCTGGACCGTGTGCCTCTTCCCGCGCTCGGCGCGGCCGGCGGCCGACGCGGCCGCGCGCAACGGCTGGGCCACGCTCATCAACTACGCCCGCACGCAGATCATCGTCGCGACGATCGACGCGGTCGGCATCGGCCTGGGCGCCTTCTTCCTCGGCGTGCCCCTGGCCATCCCGATCGCCGTGCTCGTGTTCCTCGGCGCGTTCGTGCCGTTCGTGGGCGCCATCGTTACCGGCGCGCTGGCCGTCGTCATCGCGCTCGTCTACAACGGCCTCTGGATCGGCGTGGCGATGCTCGCCGTGGTGCTGCTGGTGCAGCAGATCGAGAGTCACATCCTCCAGCCGCTCCTCATGGGGTCGGCCGTCAAGGTGCACCCCCTCGCCGTCGTGCTCGTCGTGGCGGGCGGGTCGATGGCCGGCGGGATCCCCGGCGCGCTCTTCGCCGTCCCCGTCGCGGCGTTCGTGAACGTCGTCGCCGTCACGCTCAGCTCCGGATCGTGGCGCACCGGCACGCTCGTGCAGGGTGACCTCATCTGGAGCACGGTGCCCAAGAACCTCCGCCGCGGGGAGAGCCCGCAGCGCAGAGAGGAACTCGAATGATGTCCGCAGACACGCACCCGGACGCCGCCTCCGCGACCTCGGCCATCCCGACCCTCGCCGAGTTCGAGAGCGCCGCGCGCTTTCTCGAGGGCGTCGTCGAGCACACGCCGACCGAGTACTCGCTGCACCTCAGCGAGGTGCTGGGCGCGCCCGTGCACCTGAAGCTCGAGAACCTCCAGCGCACCGGCTCGTTCAAGGTGCGCGGCGCCACGTACCGGCTCTCGCGCCTGACCGAGGACGAGCGGCGCCACGGCGTCGTCGCCGCCTCCGCCGGCAACCACGCGCAGGGCGTCGCCCTCGCCGCGCAGCGCCTGGGCATCCCCGCGACGATCTACATGCCGCTCGGGGTCCCGGTGCCGAAGCTCCTCGCGACGAAGGGCTACGGGGCCGAGGTCGTGCTGGACGGCGCCACGGTCGACGTCGGCCTGCGCCGCGCGGCCGAGCATGCCGCACGCACGGGCGCGGTTCTCATCCATCCGTTCGACCACCGCGACGTCATCATCGGCCAGGGCACGCTCGGGCTCGAGATCCTCGACGACGTGGCGGATGTCGACACGATCATCATGGGGATCGGCGGCGGCGGCCTCATCGCCGGAGTCGCCGCGGCGGCGAAGGCAAAGGCGGCGGCGGCGGGGCGCTCCGTGCGGATCATCGGCGTGCAGGCCGAGAACGCCGCGCCCATGCCGGTGTCCCTCGAAGCCGGGGCGCCGGTGACGATCGAGACGAAGCCGACGATCGCCGACGGCATCCTCGTCGCGCGGCCGGGCGACGTGCCCTTCGCGGTCATCCGCGAGCTCGTCGACGAGGTCGTCACCGTCAGCGAGGACGACATCGCGCGCGCGCTGCTGGTGCTCCTCGAGCGCGCCAAGGTCGTCGTCGAACCCGCGGGCGCGGTGGGCGTCGCGGCGATCCTCGCGGGCAAGGTCCGCGCTCAGGGCACCACGGTCGCGCTGCTCTCCGGGGGCAACATCGATCCGCTCCTCCTGCAGCGGGTCGTCGCGCACGGCCTCGCGGCGTCCGGGCGCTACATGAGCATCCGCATCCCGCTGCCTGACCGACCGGGCCAGCTTGCGCGCGTGTCGGAGCTGCTCGCCGAGGCCGGGGCGAACGTCATCGAGGTGCTGCACACCCGGCACGGGCAGGGCATGCAGATCAGCGAGGTCATCCTGCAGATCTCGGTGGAGACCCGCGGTGAGGAGCACAAGCTCCTCACGCTGCAGATCCTCCGCGACGCCGGCTTCCGCCCGGAGATCCTGCCGGAGTGAGCGCAGACGCGAAGAGGGCGGCGGCCGTCGGCCGTCGCCCTCTTCCTCTGTCGGCGGATCAGCCGGTGAACGTCTCGACCTTGACGACCTCGACGGGGATCTCCTTGCCGTTGGGGGCCTGGTAGCTCGTCTTCTGGCCCTCCTTGAGGCCCAGGATGGCCGAGCCCAGCGGGCTCTGCTCGCTGTAGACGTCGAGGTCGGTGCCCCCGGCGATCTCGCGGCTGCCGAGGAGGAAGCGCTCCTGGTCGCCGAAGACGACGGCGGTCACGACGGTCCCCGGCTCCACGACGCCGTTCGACTCCGGTGCGACGCCCACCTTCGCGTCCTTGAGCAGCGCCTGCAGCTGGCGGATGCGCGCCTCCTGCTTGCCCTGCTCGTCCTTGGCCGCGTGGTAGCCGCCGTTCTCGCGGAGGTCGCCCTCTTCGCGCGCCGCCTCGATGCGCTTGGCGATCTCCTCGCGACCCGTGGTCGAGAGGTGCTCGAGCTCGGCGGCGAGGCGGTCGTAGGCCTCCTGCGTCAGGAACGGGACCTGGGTGTCATCGGACACGGTCTGTCTCCTTCGTGGATGCGCGGCCGACGGGCCGGCATATGTGAAGACGCCCCGGCAGGTCACCGGGGCGTCGTAGGACTGTCCGCCGATCCTACGGAACCCAGCAGGACTTCACAATTCCCGTGGTCGCCTGCGCGACCGTCGGGATGGTCTCCGTGTGGGACTGCGTCACCCCGTCGGCGGGCGGGTACTCGACGATGCGCCATCCGACGGAGCCGAACTGCTCGTCGAGCGCCTCGAGCGCGCACGCCACCGGCTGCGCGTCGGCCGACGTGATCTGGAAGCGGACGGACACCTCGTGCTCGTCGTGCACCTCGAAGCCGAGATCGTCCACGTCGACCGAGCCGGCCGCCTGGCTCATCGTCGACCACGCGAACCACGCCACCACGACCGCGGCGATGACGACGCCCACGATCCACGCCGTCCGCCGCCCCTGGTGGGGCGTGCGCCCGTAGCGCTCGTCGAGACGCTGCTGGATCGTCACGTCGTTCCTCTCAGAGAGCGCGAACTAGGCTGGTGACTCCAGGCTAGCCGCCTTTCCCCGGCGCCCCGTCCGGCGTCGTGCACACAGAGGAGTCCATCCATGTCCGCTCTCGCAGCGCTCGCCGCCGTCACGCCGAGTCCCGAGCAGATGGTGGACCCGGACCTCGTCACGCCCGGCCCGTGGGGCTTCGTCACGATCCTCGTCCTCGTCGTGGCCGTGTTCCTGCTGGTGTTCGACATGCTGCGCCGCGTGCGCCGCGCGCGCTACCGCGAGGAGGCGAACGAGGTGCTGGACGCCGAGGAGGCGGCCGCGCGCGAGGCGGCCGAGCGGAGCGCCGCGGCCGAGCGGAGCGCCGCGGCCGAGCGGAGCGCCGCCGACGCGGATGCCGCCCGCCGGACCGATGACGAGCCCGGCGCCTCGGGTCCTACATCGGGCCGTTGAAGGCGGGGTGGGTCGCGATGATGAGCGCGGCCATCCAGTGGCACAGGAACGCCAGGACCGTGCACACGTGGAAGATCTCGTGGAACCCGAAGTGCCCGGGCCACGGGTTCGGCCGCTTGAGCGCGTAGATCACGGCGCCGGCGGAGTACAGCAGCCCGCCGACGATGACGAGCATCATCATGGCCGGATCCGCGCGGAACAGGTCGACGAGGTACATCACCGCAGCCCAGCCGAGCGCGAGGTACAGCGCCACGTAGAGCCAGCGCGGCGCGCCGATCCACAGCACGCGGAAGAGGATGCCGACGATCGCGCCGGTCCACACCACCGCGAGGAGCAGCACGCCCTTCTCCGGCGGCAGGGCGAGCACGCCGAGCGGCGTGTACGTGCCGGCGATGAGCAGCAGGATGTTCGCGTGGTCGATGCGCTTGAGCAGCAGCTTCGTGCGCGGCTGCCAGCGGAAGCGGTGGTAGACCGCGGAGTTGCCGAAGAGCAGCAGCGACGTGGCCGTGAACACGGCCGAGGCCCACTTCGCGGCGCTGCCCTCGGCGAGAGCGATGAGGACGATGCCCGCGACGAGGGCGACGGGGAACGTCGCCGCATGGATCCAGCCGCGCCACGTGGGGACGATGTCGTCGCGCGCGTCGTGCTGGGCCGCGTCCATGAGGGGGAGCTGCGGCACGCCTTCCGGGTTCTGCGCGGGCGTCTGCTCGGCCGAGTTCATGATCCGACAGTACGCGGTCATGCATGCCGCACAGGGCACCCCCTGCGCCGCGGAGTACGCTCGGAGGGTGATCAGCGAGCCGGGAGCAGGACGCGGACCGCTGTACCGTCTCTACATCTCGCGGCTGCGTCGTCAGATCGACCAGGCGAAGGTGCCGCATCACGTCGCGATGATGATCGACGGCAACAGGCGGTGGGCGCGCCAGCTCGGCTATGAGACCCCCGCGCACGGGCATCGCGCGGGAGCGGCCAAGATGCGCGAATTCCTCGAGTGGTGCGACGACATCGGGGTGCGCGTGGTGTCGCTGTACCTGCTCTCGCATGACAATCTGCGCAAGCGCGACAGCCGCGAGCTGCAGGATCTCATCGAGATCATCGCGGGCCTCGCCGGTCAGCTCTCCCGCCGCCGGGACTGGCGCGTGCAGCACGTGGGCAGACCCGACGACCTGCCGGACTTCCTGCTGTCCGCGCTGCGCGACGCCGAGGAGCGCACCGAGGACAACGGCGGGCTGCACGTGAACCTCGCCGTCGGCTACGGCGGGCGGCACGAGATCGTCGACGCCGTGCGCAGCATCATCCGCGCGCACGGCTCCGCCGGCGGCACCCTCGACGATCTCGCCGCGCATCTCACGCCCGAGCAGATCGCGGAGCACCTGTACACGGGCGGGCAGAAGGATCCCGATCTCGTGATCCGCACCAGCGGCGAGCAGCGGCTGAGCGACTTCCTCCTCTGGCAGAGCGCTCACAGCGAGTTCTACTTCCTCGAGGCGCTCGGCCCGGACCTGCGCGAGGTCGACTTCCTCCGCGCCATCCGCGACTTCGGATCGCGGGATCGCCGTTTCGGCCGCTGAGAGCCCGGTAGACAGCGCCTCTGAGAGAATGGGACGGTGACCACTCTCGAAGATCTCTCCGCCTCGTTCACGGTGGAGCCGGGCTATCTCGACTGGGCCGCGTTCGGACCGCTGTCGCCGACGGTGCGCGAGGAGGCCGGTGCCGATCTCGAACTGCTGGGGTCGGGGCGGGCCAGCGGTCACCAGTTCGTCGCCGGGCGGGCCGCGGAGGCCTGCGGAGCGATCGCCGATCTGATGCGGGTCGAGGCCGCGGAGGTCGTCCTGCAGCCGTCGACCACGCACGGGATCGCGCAGGCCGTCTACGGCGTGACCGGCGGCATCGTCGCCTCGCCGCGCGAGTTCCCCGCCATCACGATGCCCATCGCCCGCGCGACGGCGGCGCTCGGCCGGGTGGTTCCGCAGTGGATCGGCCCCGAGCATCGCTTCGTGACCGCCGAGGCGGTCGCCGATGCCGTCGACGAGTCGACGAGCGCCGTCGTGCTGAGCCTGGTCGACTTCCGCACCGGCTACCGTGCCGACCTCGCCGCCATCCGCGAGGTGATCGGCGACGACCGCCTGCTCATCGTCGACGCGACGCAGGCGTTCGGCGTCGTCGAGGCGGACTGGTCGGCCGCCGACGTGGTGGCCGGGCACGGCTACAAGTGGCTGCGCGCCGGCCGCGGCACCGGCTTCGCCTGGTACGGGCGCCGCGCGCGAGTGGCGCTGGACCCCGTGCTCTCGGGCACGACGGGCGCCGAGGGCGACGATCTGCCCTTCGACACCCTGCCCGCGCCCGCTGCGGACGCCCGGGCCTTCACGGTCTCGCGGCCCGACTACCTCGCGGCCGCGCGGCTGGCCTCCGCGGTGACCGAGGTCGCATCCGTCGGGGTGGCGCAGATCGAGGCCGCCGTCGCCGAGCGGGTCGCCCGCGTGATCGAGATCGCCGATGCGCACGGGATCGAGGTGGTCACGCCGCGCGAGCCGGAGCGGCGAGCGGGCATCGTGGCGCTCGATCCCGGCGCCGCGCACGTCGGGGCCCTCGGCGCAGCACTCGCGAACGGCGGCGTGACGGTCACGACGCGCTCGGGCCTCGTGCGGGTGTCGCCGCACGCGGGCACCGACGACGAGACTCTGCGGATGCTCGACGACGCCTGCGCGGTCTTCGTGCAGACCCGCGTGGGCTGACCGCGAAGTTCACCCGCTCTTCACGAATCGTCCGCGTGTCGGGATGGCGCGTTGTCGGACGCGGGCCGTAGCTTCTGATCATCGGGCAAGGCGCCCGGTCGAGTCGGCCGTTCAGACCGCGACTCGTGGCCCCAGGTCGACTCGTCGAATCCGGGCGGGAGCCCGGGGTCGGGAGTGTGACGTGGCCACCACCGCAGCCGTGAGCGCCGGCATCGTCGGGAGCACCGCAGAGTCGCCGTCGGGCGCGCAGGACCTGCGCACCTACGTGCTCGACACCTCCGTGCTCCTGAGCGACCCGCGCGCGTACTTCCGATTCGCCGAGCATGGGGTCGTCATCCCGGTGACGGTCATCACCGAGCTCGAGGGCAAGCGGAACGACCCGGAGATCGGGTACTTCGCGCGCGCCGCCCTTCGGCACCTGGACGAGCTCCGCGTCGAGCACGGGCGGCTGGACTTCCCGGTCCCGGTGGGAGACGGCGGCACCCTCCGCGTCGAGCTCAACAGCACCGACCCGGCCATCCTGCCCAGCGGCATGCGACTGGGCGACAACGACAGCCGCATCCTCGCCGTCGCCGCCCACCTCGCGCAGGGCGGGCAGAGCGTCACCATCGTCTCCAAAGACCTCCCGATGCGCGTGAAGGCGGCCTCGCTGGGTCTCACGGCGGAGGAGTACCTCGCCGAGCAGGCGGTCGACTCCGGATGGCCCGGGATCGTCCCGCTGCAGATCTCCGGCGACGACATGGCCGATCTCTACGAGAGCGAGGTCGCGGTGCACGACGGCGCACGCGGGCTGCCGGTGAACACCGGGCTCGTGGTGCAGTCCGAGCGCGGGTCCGCGCTCGCGCGCGTGACCGGAGAGGGCGAGCTGCGTCTCGTGCGCGGCGACCGCGAGGTGTTCGGGCTGCACGGGCGCTCCGCCGAGCAGCGCATCGCGATCGATCTGCTGCTGGACCCGACCGTCGGCATCGTCTCGCTCGGCGGCCGCGCGGGCACCGGCAAGTCCGCGCTCGCGCTGTGCGCGGGCCTGGAGGCCGTGCTCGAGCGCCAGCAGCAGAAGCGGATCATCGTCTTCCGGCCCCTGTTCGCGGTCGGCGGGCAGGAGCTCGGCTACCTGCCCGGCGACCAGACCGAGAAGATGAGCCCGTGGGGGCAGGCGGTCTTCGACACCCTCGGCTCCGTCGTGTCGCAGAACGTCCTCGACGAGGTGATGGAGCGCGGGCTGCTCGAGGTGCTGCCGCTCACGCACATCCGCGGCCGGTCGCTGCACGACGCCTTCGTGATCGTCGACGAGGCGCAGTCGCTCGAGCGCAACGTCCTCCTCACGGTGCTGAGCCGCATGGGGCTGAACTCCCGCGTGGTGCTCACGCACGATGTCGGGCAGCGCGACAACCTGCGCGTGGGCCGGCACGACGGCGTCGCGAGCGTCATCGAGTCGCTGAAGGGGCATGAGCTCTTCGGGCACGTCACGCTCACGCGCAGCGAGCGCTCGGCGATCGCGGCGCTCGTCACCGATCTGCTGGAGGGCGGCGAGCTGTCCTGACCGTCGTGTCGGCCGCCCCTGCCACACCGACCCGGCGGCTGGCAATCCCCGTGCTACATCCGCCGCTCTGCGGTGGGATGAGACGACGAACACGAGAGGCGGATCGCATGAGCACGAGCAAGAGCGACAGCAAGAGCAGGAAGGGCGGCCTGGCCGCGGCGGGCGTCGCCGGCTTCCTGCTGTCGAAGCACCCCATCGGCCGCGCCGTCACGGCCATCACCATCGCCCGCCAGGTGTGGAAGGACCCGCGCGTGCAGAAGGTGCGCCAGCGCGTCGCCAAGCAGGTGGCGAAGAAGCAGGCCAAGCGCGGATAACGATTCGCATGCGGCGGCGGGGCCTTCTGGCCCCGCCGCCGCGTCGTGTGCTTTCCTCGGATGGTCCGGCGGAGTGGCCGTCGGCAGGGAGGCAGACGAAGGAGTCGTCATGGCAGGGGGAACCACTCGAGACGCCGCTTCGCCGGCGCTTCCGGTCGCGGTGGACGAGAAGCCGCGCTGGACGCCGCTGAAGATCGCGCTGTGGGTCGTGATCGCGCTCGTCGGCGGACTCGCGTGGACGATGCTCGCCATCGTGCGCGGCGAGACGGTGAACGCGATCTGGTTCGTGTTCGCCGCGGTGTGCACGTACCTCGTGTTCTACCGCTTCTACGCGAAGTTCATCGAGCGGCGCATCGTGCGCCCGGACGACCGGCGGGCGACGCCCGCCGAGTACCGCGCCGACGGCAAGGACTTCGTCGCGACCGACCGCGTGGTGCTGTTCGGGCACCACTTCGCCGCCATCGCGGGCGCCGGCCCGCTGGTCGGCCCGGTGCTCGCCGCGCAGATGGGCTACCTCCCCGGCACGATCTGGATCATCGTGGGCGTGGTGCTCGCCGGCGCCGTGCAGGACTACCTCGTCATGTTCTTCTCCATGCGCCGCGGCGGTCGCTCGCTCGGGCAGATGGCGAAGGACGAGCTCGGGCGCTTCGGCGGCGCGGCCGCCATCCTCGCGACGCTCCTCATCATGATCATCATCACGGCCATCCTCGCCCTCATCGTCGTGAACGCCCTCGGCGAGAGTCCGTGGGGCGTCTTCTCGGTGGCCATGACCATCCCGATCGCGCTGTTCATGGGGGCGTACCTGCGGTGGATCCGTCCGGGGCGCGTCCTGGAGGTCTCGATCATCGGGTTCGTGCTGCTGCTGGCCGCCATCATCGGCGGCGGCGCGGTGTCCGCCACCGAGTGGGGGCAGCAGATCTTCCACCTCGACCGGATGACGGTCGCGGTCGCCATCATCGTCTACGGCTTCATCGCCGCGGTGCTGCCGGTGTGGATGCTGCTCGCGCCGCGCGATTACCTCTCCACGTTCATGAAGGTCGGCGTGATCGTCGCTCTCGCGGTCGCGATCGTGTTCGTGCGCCCCGAGATCGACGTGCCGGCCTTCAGCGAGTTCGCCGGCGGTGAGACGGGCCCGGTGTGGAGCGGGCCGCTCTTCCCGTTCCTCTTCGTCACCATCGCGTGCGGGGCGCTGTCGGGATTCCACGCGCTCATCTCCTCCGGCACCACCCCGAAGATGGTGGAGAAGGAGAAGCAGACGCTGTTCATCGGGTACGGCGGCATGCTCATGGAGTCGTTCGTCGCCGTCATGGCGCTCGTCGCCGCCGTCTCGATCGACCGCGGCATCTACTTCGCCATGAACTCGTCGGCCGCCGCCACGCTCGGCACCGTCGAGGGAGCCGTGGCGTGGGTGAACGGGCTCGGGCTCGCCGGCGTCGACCTCACCCCCGACGCGCTCACCAACCTCGCGCAGCTCGTGGGGGAGGAGTCGATCGTGTCGCGCACGGGCGGTGCGCCCACTCTCGCGGTCGGACTCGCGCTCATCATGGGGCAGTGGATCGGCGGCGCCGCGATGATGTCGTTCTGGTACCACTTCGCGATCATGTTCGAGGCGCTCTTCATCCTCACGGCGGTCGACGCCGGCACGCGCGTCGCGCGGTTCATGCTGCAGGACTCCATCGGCAACGTGGTGCCGCGCTTCCGCGACACGTCGTGGCGGCCGGGCGCCTGGATCTGCACGGCGATCATGGTGGCCGGATGGGGCGCGGTGCTCATCATGGGCGTCACCGACCCGCTGGGGGGCATCAACACCCTCTTCCCGCTGTTCGGCATCGCCAACCAGCTGCTGGCGGCCATCGCGCTGGCCGTGGTGCTGACGATCGTGGCGCGCCGGCGCACCTTCCGCTCGCTGTGGATCGTGGCGCTGCCGCTGGCGTTCGTCACCGTCGTGACGACCGTGGCCTCGCTGCACAAGATCTTCTCGAGCGTGCCGGCGGTGGGCTACTGGGCGCAGCACGTCGCGTTCCGCGACGCGCTCGCCGCAGGGGAGACCTCCTTCGGCACCGCGCCCACCGTCGAGGCGATGGAGGCGGTCGTCCGCAACACGGCCATCCAGGGGTCGCTGTCGATCCTCTTCCTCGTGCTCACGCTGATCGTTCTCGTCGTCGCGGTCATCCGGGTCGTCCAGGCGTTCCGGTCGACGGAGGTCATCGACCACGAGGACGAGGCGGTGCCGTCGCATCGCTTCGCCCCGGCGGGCCTCATCCCCTCGCCTGCCGAGCGCGCGCTGCAGCGGGAGTGGGCGGCGCTCCCGGAGGAGCGGCGTCCGAGGAGGGGGCACTGATGCGCGCGGTCGCGGCGGCCTGGAGCGTGGCGCGCCGGTTCCTCGAGGGGATGACCGGGCAGACGCGCTACGCGGCGTACCTCGCGCACGAGCGCGCGAGCCATCCGGACCGCACGCCGCTCGACGAGCGGGCGTTCTGGCGCGAGGTCTATCGCGCTCAGGACGCGGAACCCGGCTCGCGCTGCTGCTGAAGCCGTGCCGAAGGGGCCGGCCGGTGAGGTGATCCTCGCCGGCCGGCCCCTTCCGCGTCTGATCAGGATGCGTCGGATGCGCTGCCGTCGCCGCGGCGACGGCGTGAGATGAGCGCGAACCCCGCCGCCGCGAGGGCGCCGGCCCCCGCCAGGACGCCGCCGACGACGCCGCCGCCCGTCGGCACGAGCTCGACGCGGTCCTCCGGCGTGGGCGTCGGGGTCGGCGCGACGGACGGCGCGGGCGTGGGCGCCGCGGTCGGCGCGGGAGAGGCGACCGGAAGCACCTGCACGACGCTCGGGCGCGGTCCGGCGAAGGTGCCGCCGCCGGCACCCGCGAGCGGCGCGGGCTTCATGGCGTCGGGGAACGTCGAGCTCTGCGCGGCGAACGAGCCGTCCTCGCCGGGGTGCTGCACCGACACGAACACGTGCCACTCGTCGTCGTGGATGACCGGACCGCAGGTCTCCGCCTCCCGCGGCACCGAGAGGAACTGCTCCACCCGGCCGCGGTCGGGCCCGTCGAGCGCGATGCGGAAGAGCCCGTCGTTGTAGCCGATGGTGCTCGGGGCGCCGTCGGTGGAGATCCACAGGTTGCCCGCGCTGTCGAACGCGAGGTTGTCGGGGCAGGAGATGGGGGAGACGTCCGCGGCGGGGAAGCCCGCGAAGTACGTGGCTGCGCCCTGCGCGGGGTCGCCGGCGACGAGGAGGAGCGTCCACGTGAATGTGCGCGCGGTCTGGTCGCCGCCGTCCTCGGTGATCTCCACGATGTGCCCGTCGCGGTTCTCCGTGCGCGGGTTGACCTCGTCCGGGCCGGCCTTCTCCGCCGCGCCGCGATCGGTGTTGTTCGTGCAGGCCACGTACACCCGGCCGGTGGTCGGGTGGGGCTGGACGTCCTCGGGGCGGTCCATCTTCGTCGCCCCGACGCGGTCGGCGGCCAGGCGCGTATGGACGAGCACCTCGGCCACGGCCATCCCGTCGACCGTCGAGCGGCCGTCGACGACGAGCGGCAGCCACTCGCCGGTGCCGCCGAACCCGCCGTCCGCGGGCACCGCTCCCGAGCCGTCGATCTCGCCCGAGGGGGAGTCTCCCGAGAAGCGGGCGACGAAGAGGTCGCCGTTCTCCAGCAGGGTCATGTTGTGGGATCGATCACCCGCGACGAAGGCGTCGCGCGAGACGAACTTGTAAAGGTAGTCGAAGCGCTCGTCGTCGCCGGTGTACGCGACGACCTTCCCGTTCTCCGCGACGATCACGTTCGCGCCCTCGTGCTTCAGACGCCCGAGTGAGGTGTGCTTGCGCGGCGTCGAGGCGGGATCCGTCGGGTCGATCTCCACGACCCATCCGAAGCGGTTCGCCTCGTTCTCGTACCTGGGCGTGCGGGTGTCGAAGCGGGGGTCGAGGTGCTCCCACCCGCGCGCGGTCTCCTCGTCGGCCAGGCCGTAGCGGAGGTCGGCCTCGGACGTGCCGGTCGAGCGGAAGTAGCCGTTGAAGTTCTCCTCGCCGCTGAGGATCGTGCCCCACGGCGTGGTCCCGCCGGAGCAGTTTCCGAAGGTCCCGAACACGGTCGTGCCGTGCGGGTCGTCGGCCGTCTGCAGCAGGTCCGACCCCGCGGCGGGGCCGGTGAGCGCGTAGGGGGTGTCATCGAGGAAGCGCCGGTTGAGCGCCCCGCCGACCACGGGCGTCCACGGCGCGGTCTCGCTCGTGCGGGTGAGCTCGACGACGCTGAGCCCGTGCGCCTTCATGCCCACCGCGCGCACGCGCTCGGCGTCGCCCTCGAGCTGCGCGGCCGGGAACATGATCGACTCGTTCGTGTACTCGTGGTTCACGAACAGGATGGCCGTGGTGGCGGAGGTGCGGATGACGTCGGTGTAGTCGACGTTGTATCCGAACTGCCGCGCCTGCGCCTCGGGCGTCTGGTCCGCGGCGTCGAACGCGGGGCTGTCGGCGAAGAGCGGGTCGCCCCAGCGGATGATCGGCGTCCAGTCGAAGCCCTCCGGCACGACGAAGCTGTCGACGGTGTGCGGGACCGGGTCGATGGCGGTGAAGCCGAACGCTCCGGTCTCGCCCGCGGGGGCCGCCACCGCTCCGAGGGGGCGCCCGCCGCCGAGCGGCGGTGCGAGCACGATCGCCGCGGCGCCCATCGCGCCGAGCCCGAGCAGAGCGCGACGGGAGAGCTGCGCGTCGACGATGTCGCGGAAGGACTCGTTGGCGGAGGTGTTGCAGACGCCGCGCGCACAGGCGCTCGCGCACTTGAGATGGCAGGTGATGGCGCTCCGCTTGCCTCTCACATGCTCCGCCATGGGCAGCGTCCGGCCGAGGTTGATGACCATGTTCGTGGATGTCTCCTTCTCGCGGGTGGGCGGCCCGTGGGGCCTGATCCCACCCCAGCGACCGCGGATGGCCGGAAGGTGACGCGCGGGGAAACGCCGGCTGACGCCTGCGCTCTCGCGGGATGCGGAAGGGCCCGGCAGGACATGTCCTCCCGGGCCCTTCTCGCGCGCTGCGCTCAGCCGGCGTGCGTCATGGAGAGCAGGTCGAGCTTCTCGTCCAGCTGCTCCTCGGTGATCTCCCCGCGCTCGACGTAGCCGAGGTCGATGACGGCCTCGCGCACGGTGATGCCCTTCGCGACCGAGTGCTTGGCGATCTTCGCCGCCGCCTCGTAGCCGATGACCTTGTTCAGCGGCGTGACGATCGAGGGCGACATGCCGGCGAAGGCCGCCGCGCGCTCCTCGTCGGCCTCGAGCCCGGAGACGGTCTTGTCCGCGAGCACCCGCGACGCGTTGGCGAGCAGGCGGATGGACTCCAGCAGCGCCGTGCCCATGACCGGGATGGCGACGTTCAGCTCGAACGCGCCCGACGCTCCTGCCCACGCGATCGTCGCGTCGTTGCCGATGACCCGCGCGCAGACCATGAGCGTGGCCTCGGGCACGACGGGGTTGACCTTGCCCGGCATGATCGACGAGCCCGGCTGCAGATCGGGGATGCGGATCTCGCCGAGGCCGGTGTTGGGGCCCGACCCCATCCAGCGGAGGTCGTTGTTGATCTTCGTCAGCGACACCGCGATGGTGCGCAGCGCGCCCGACGCCTCGACGAGCGCGTCGCGGTTGGCCTGGGCCTCGAAGTGGTCGAGCGCCTCCGTGATGGGCAGGCCCGTCTCCTCCGCGAGGAGCGCGATGACCTTCTGCGGGAAGCCGAGCGGGGTGTTGATGCCCGTGCCGACCGCCGTGCCGCCGAGGGGGACCTCCGCCACGCGCGGCAGCGCCGCCTCGACGCGCTCGATGCCGAGGCGCATCTGGCGGGCGTACCCGCCGAACTCCTGCCCGAGCGTGACGGGCGTGGCGTCCATGAGGTGCGTGCGACCGGACTTCACGACCGCCTTCCAGGCGTCGGCCTTGGCATCGAACGCCTGCGCGAGGTGGTCCAGAGCCGGCACGAGGTCGGTGATGAGCGCCTCGGTGACGGCGACGTGCACCGACGTGGGGAAGACGTCGTTCGAGGACTGCGACGCGTTCACGTGGTCATTCGGGTGAACGGGCGCGCCGAGCTTCTCGGTCGCGAGGGTCGACAGCACCTCGTTCATGTTCATGTTCGACGACGTGCCGGATCCGGTCTGGTACGTGTCCACGGGGAACTGATCGTCGTGGGCGCCCGTCACGACGTCGTCGGCGGCGGCCGCGATGGCGTCGGCGATGCCGGCGTCGAGGGTGCCCAGGTCCTTGTTCGCGAGCGCCGCCGCCTTCTTGATGCGCGCGAGCGCGGCGATCTGGCGCGACTCCAGCCCCTTGCCGGAGATCGGGAAGTTCTCGACGGCGCGCTGCGTCTGCGCGCGGTAGAGGGCGGTCTTGGGGACCCGCACCTCTCCCATGGTGTCGTGCTCGATGCGGTATTCGATCTCGGTCACTTCCTCGTTCCCTCCGTTCAGACGGCCACGTCGGCCGCGATGCCCATGGTGACGTGCGGCACCGCGGTGCCGTCGGCCAGTCGGTAGTTCGCTCCCACGATGCCGAGGCGGCCGCTGTTGACCGCGCGGGAGATCAGCTCGGACGACTGCAGGATCCAGTCGATGGTGTCGCGGACGTGCAGGCGCCCGACGAGCTCGGCGTCCACCGTCTCGGCCGTGGCGCCCTCCGTCTCGCGCAGCGCGGAGTGCACGGCGGGGACGATCGGGGAGATCTGACGCCAGATGTGCGGGGGCAGCACGGGCGCTTCGGCCCCGGTGCTGTCGATCGCGGCGCGCACGGCGCCGCACGAGTCGTGCCCGAGGACGACGAGGAGGGGGACCTGGAGGATCTCGACGGCGTACTCCAGCGAGCCGACGATCGACTCGCCGGGGACCTGACCGGCGTTGCGGACGACGAAGAGATCGCCCAGCCCGAGGTCGAAGATGATCTCCGCGGCCAGACGCGAGTCGGAGCATCCGAACAGCGTCGCGAGCGGCGTCTGCCCGGTCGCGAGCTCGTTGCGGCGCTCCACGTCCTGATGCGGGTGCGCGGGGGTTCCCGCGACGAAGCGGGAGTTGCCCGCCAGCATCTTCTCCCACGCCTGCGCGGGGGTGAGCCGTTCGCTCATTCCGTCGTCCCTTCTTCCGTGCTCTGGGCGAGCACCTCGATCTGGTCGGTGAGATCGGCGGCGAGGTCGGCGGCGACCTCCGGCTCCGACGAGCCGTAGACGAGGACGTGATCGGCGCCGGCCTGCGTGCCGAGCGCATACGACACGTTCGCGTTGGCATCCGGGTCGGCGATCTCGTAGACATCCCAGGAGATGCCCTCGATCGTCGTCGTGCTCCGAGGCGCTGCGCCGCCGAGCATCTGCGCCGCCCACGTCTCGTCCGCGGAGAATCCCTGCGCGAGGCGGAGGAAGCCGGTCTCGGAGGGGACGTAGGCGATCGCCCACGCGGCCACGTCGCCCGACTCCAGCCGGGCCTCGTTGACGAGCCACGCATCCGGCACCTCGGGCACGAGCACGTCGTGACCGGTCGTCTCCTCGACGTCGGCCGCGATCGCCGCGACGTCGATGGGAGGGCGCTCGGGCGCCTCGCCGTGGGGGACGCCCCAGATGACGACGGCGACGACCGCGAACGAGGCGAGCAGGGCCGCGATGAGATTGCGGAAGTTCTGGCTGCCGCGGTGGACGCGGGAGCTCTCGGCCTTGCGCGCGGCGGTCTCGTCGGGGGTCTCCGGTCGACCCAGATGCGCGACGATGCGCGGCTCGCGCGCCATCAGGAGTCGCTTTCGGCGGAGGCTGCGCGCGCGGCGTCGAGTCGGCGCTTGGCGCCGAGGAGCCACTCCTCGCAGCGGGCGGCGAGGGCCTCGCCGCGCTCCCAGAGCGCGAGGGAATGCTCGAGGGTGGGGGCGCCCTGCTCGAGTTCGGAGACGACGCGGACGAGCTCGTCCCGCGCCTGTTCGAACGAGAGGGACGCGACGTCCGCGGGAGGGGCCTGTTCGGTCATAGCGTCTCCATCCTACGAGGACGCGCGCGTCGTGCTGTCGTGGCGGCCGAGCGAGGTGGCGTCCACCGCGCCGTGCTCGAGGGTCACGACGAGGTCGGTTCCCGCGGGGGCGTCCTCGGCCGAGCGCAGGATGGCCCCGCCTGCGGTGTGCGCGATGGCGTACCCGCGGGCGAGCGTCGACTGCGGCGAGAGCGCGCGCAGGGAGGCGCGCAGCTCGGCCGTCCGCCGCTCGCCGTCGTGGATGCGCCGCTCGGCGCGGTCGCGACCGCGGGCGAGGAGGAGGAAGACGTCCTGCTCGCGCGATTCGACCATCCGCTCTGGCGCACGGAGAACCGGTCGCGAGCGCACGTGCTGGAGCTGGGCGATGTCGTGCTGGAGGCGCTGCTGCAGGCGCATCGTCAGGCGCGAGCGCAGCTGCTGCACGACCGCGCGCTGCTCGCCGACGTCGGGGACGACGCGCTTGGCGGCGTCGGTCGGCGTCGATGCGCGGAGGTCGGCGACGTCGTCGAGCAGGGGGTGGTCGTTCTCGTGCCCGATGGCGCTCACGATCGGCGTCGCGGCGGCGGCCACCGCGCGCACGAGGCGCTCGTCGCTGAAGCCCAGGAGCGTCTGCGGATCGCCGCCGCCGCGCGCGATGATGATGACGTCGATCTCGGGGTCCGCGTCGAGCGTCTGCAGGGCCTCGAGGATCTCGGGGACGCTGCGCTCGCCCTGCACGGCCGCGTGGAGGGTGCGGATGCGCACCTGCGGCCAGCGCAGCTCGGCGTTCCGCAGCACGTCCTTCTCCGCGTCGGAGCGCTCGCCGGTGATGAGGCCGATGCCGTGCGGGAGGAAGGGGAGCCGTTTGCGCCGCGCGGGGTCGAAGAGCCCCTCGCTCCGCAGCTGGCGGCGCAGCCGCTCGAGGCGCTCGAGCTGCTCGCCGAGTCCGACGTGGCGCATCGCCGAGACCTGGAACGAGAAGTCGCCGCCCTTGGGGTAGTAGTCCGCCTTCACGCACGCGATGACATGGTCGCCGACGCGGAGGTCGGCGGGGGTGCGGGCGCGCACGCTCGACCAGAGCCGGATGGAGATCTGCGCGTCGGAGCGCAGATCCTTCAGGCGCCCGAACACGGCGCCGCCGCGGACGTTCCACGAGGTGATCTCGCCCTCGACCCAGATCGAGCCCCAGCGCTCGACGAAGCCCTTGATCGTCTGGTTGAGTCGCTCGATCGACGTCGGCGTCTGCGAGGAGGAGTCCCGCGGCGCGACGGAGTCAGCGGGCGGCTGCTCGCCCTCTGCGGGCTGGGACTGGAACGTCGTCATGGTCTCCTCGCGGCGCACTCGCACTGCCTCGGCACCCGGCCCGTGCCCAGCGGGCGCACGTAGAATCGGAGCATGAGCTCGACCGCCATCCACCTGCCCGTGCCGCGCGTGCCGGGCAGGCGCGCACGCCTTCAGGATAACCCGGTAGCCGGACAGAAGCGGGTGCTGCTGGCGGCGCCCCGCGGCTACTGCGCGGGCGTGGACCGGGCGGTGATCACCGTGGAGAAGGCGCTCGCTCGCTACGGCGCTCCCGTGTACGTGCGCAAGCAGATCGTGCACAACATCCACGTCGTGCGCGAGCTCGAGGCGCAGGGTGCGATCTTCGTCGAAGAGGTCGACGAGGTGCCCACCGGCGCCCACGTGGTCTTCAGCGCCCACGGCGTCTCGCCGGCGGTCGTGAACGCGGCCTCCGACCGCGGTCTGCAGGCCATCGACGCCACCTGCCCCCTCGTCACGAAGGTGCACCGCGAGGCGGTGCGCTTCGCGCGCGACGACTTCCACATCCTCCTCGTCGGGCACGAGGGGCACGAGGAGGTCGAGGGCACG